>JBEIGX010000136.1:0-6460 GCA_040381675.1 Aphanothece sp. | reverse complement strand
GCGGCAACGCAGGGGGATGCCGTCATGACACGACTGGCCGTGACGGGAGCTTCCGGGAAGACGGGCTGGCGCGTGGTGCAGGAGGCCCTGGGCCGGGGCTACCAGGTGCGGGCCCTGCTACGACCCGACTCCGCGGTGCCCGAGGGCCTCGCCGGTGCCGAGATTCAGCGGCTGGAGCTGGGCGACGAAGCCGCCCTTCGCCAGGCCCTGGAAGGCTGCGACGCCCTGGTGATTGCCACCGGGACACGCCCCTCGGTGGATTTGCTGGGCCCCATGAAGGTGGATGCCCTCGCCATCCGCTCCCAGATTGCCGCCTGCAAGGAGGCGGGAGTGGAGCGGGTGGTGCTGGTGAGCTCCCTTTGCAGTGGGCGCTGGATCCATCCCCTCAACCTCTTCGGGCTGATCCTGGTGTGGAAGGGGGTGGGGGAACGGTGGTTGCAGCAGAGCGGCCTGCGCTGGACCGTGGTGCGTCCGGGAGGCCTCAAGGAAACGGAGGATGGCCTGGAGCAGGAAGGAGTGGTGTACACCGGCCCGGAGGAGCAGGACAGCCAGAGCATCCCCCGCAGGCTCGTGGCCCGGGTGTGCCTGGAGGCGCTGGAGAACCCTGCGGCGGAGGGACGCATCCTCGAAATCACCTCCCGGCCTGGCCACCCCCAGCAATCCCTGGGCCAATGGCTGGCCGAGCACCCCCAGCCCCAGGCGGCCTGAACCGGCAGTGGGCTCCTCCTGGCGGCTGCTGGCCCCCTGGCTCCTGATCACCACCGCCACCCTTCCACCCGCCCTGGGGGCACCGCCCCCACCCGTCTGGAGCGAGGGCACTCCCGCCCTGCTCCAGCAGGGCCTGAGGCTGCGGGAGGGCCTGGCGAAGGGCGATGCGCTGGTGGTGTTGGCCCGCCGGGCGATCGGCCGGCCTTACAGCGCCTTCTCCCTGGATCAAGGCCCCGCAGAGCGGCTGCGGCTGGATCTGGCGCGCTTCGACTGCTTCCTGTTCGTGGAGCAGCTCCTGGCCCTGGTGCAGCTGGATCCAAGGCGGCCGGCGGCCGCCCCCCAGGGCTTCGCCGATGGGGTGCGCCAGCTGCGCTACGAGGGCGGCCGGCCAACCTATTGCGATCGCCACCACTACTTCAGCCGCTGGGCCGCCGCCGCCCAGCGCCAGGGCGTGCTCACGGACATCACCCCCACGCTCCCGGGGGCCCGCCGCCGCCGCATCCCGCTGCGCTTCATGGGCGACCACCCCGAGGCCTACCGGCCCATGCGGCAGGCCGCCAACCGCCGCTGCATCAGCCAGCGGGAAGCCGGGCTGATGGTGGATCAGGCCTATGTGCCCACCGGGGCCCTGGAGCAGGCACTGCCCCATCTCAGGAACGGCGACATCTTTGGCCTGGTGACCCGGGTGAAGGGCCTGGACGTGACCCATGTGGGCTTTGTGGAGGTGGAGGGTGGGCGCCGCCACGCCCTCCATGCCGCCCCTGGGCGGGGGGTGATGCGCAGCCGGGATCTGGCCCGCTACGGGGCCGGAGTGGACGCTGTGGTGGGGCTGATGGTGCTGCGCCCGACCCCTTGAGAGAGCCCCGGAAGGGATCGTTGAAAGGGGAGGATGGAAGCCTGATCACCCCTCTGCCGGCTGATGCTCCCCAGCGACGACTCCACCTACACGATCCACGTTGAGCTGGAGGGCACCCGCCACACCTTCAGCTGCCGCTCCGATCAAACCGTGCTGGCCGCAGCCGAGGCCGCCGGCGTTCCCTTGCCCAGTTCCTGCTGCTCCGGGGTGTGCACCACCTGCGCGTCCCGGCTGCGCAGTGGCACCGTGCATCAGCCCGATGCGATGGGGGTGAAGGCGGAGCTGCAGCAGGAGGGTTACGCCCTGCTCTGCGTGGCCTTTCCCCGCTCCGACCTGGAGGTGCTGGGCGGCCAGGAGGACGCGCTCTATGAAGCGCAGTTTGGCCAATATCAGAAATGAACCCTCCGCTGGAACCCCTGGAACTGGAGTTTCAGCCTGAGGGGGGCCCCCTGCTCCCCCAGGTGCGGCGGGCCCTGGCCGAGCGGGTGGGGCCCGGGGGTGAAGCCCTGCGCTGGGCCATCACCCGGGTGGCGCCCCCCACCAGCCCGGGCTCCCGGGGGCGCCTCACCCTGGAGGCGGTGGTATGGCGACAGCCGCTCTAAGCGGGGCTCCCCTGCCCACCCTGATGGTGGTGCCCACGGGGGTAGGGTGCCGGGTGGGGGGCTATGCGGGCGATGCCCTGCCGGCGGCCCGGCTGCTGGCGGCAGCGAGCGGCTGCCTGATCACCCACCCCAATGTGCTCAACGCCGCGGCCCTCTACTGGAGCGATCCCCGCATTCACTACGTGGAGGGCTGGGCTCTCAACCGCTTCGCCTGCGGGGAGCTGGCCCTGGCCCCCGCCCGGCGACAACGGGTGGGACTGGTGTTGGATCGGGCCATCGAGGAGCCGCTGCGGCTGCGCCATCTGCAGGTGGCCCAGGCCTGCGGCGCCAGCCTGGGCCTGTCGATCGGGCCGGTGGTGACCACCGACGAGCCCCTGGGAGTGGGCCTGATGTGGGGCGGCAGCGGCGCCAGCTGGGGAAGCCTCCAGAGCCCGGGGGCCCTGCTGCGGGCCGGGGAGAAGGTGGTGGCGGGGGGCGGCACGGCGATCGCGGTGGTGGCCCGCTTTCCCGACGACCCCGACACCGGCGCCCTGGAGGCCTATCGCCATGGGGCGGGCGTGGATGGGCTGGCAGGAGCGGAAGCCGTGATCTCTCACCTGCTGAGCCGCCACCTGGGGGTGCCCTGCGCCCATGCCCCCGCCCTGGCGCCCCTTGCCCCCGATCCCCTGCTGGATGCCAGGGCCGCTGCCGAAGAGCTGGGCCACACCTTCCTGCCCTGCGTGCTGGTGGGCCTCAGCCGGGCTCCGGATCTGGTGGCCACGGGGGCGGCGCGCGGTTCCGGGGGCGGAGCCAGCGGCCCGGGCCTGCTCCACAGGGATCAGCTGGGGGCCGTGGTGGCCCCGGCCGGGGCCCTGGGGGGGGAAGCGGTGCTGGCCTGCGCCGAGCGGGGAGTGCCCCTGATCGCCGTCACAGGCAATCCCTGCGTGCTGCAGGTGGATGGGGCCGCCCTGGGGCTGCCGGTGGTGGAGGCCAGCAGCTATGCGGAGGCCGCTGGGCTGGTGCTGGCCCTGCGGGAGGGATTGGCCCTGGAGACGCCGGCCCTGGGCTGAGGCCCAAAACCCGCCCTCAGCAAGCCAGGCGGGGGAAGAGGGCTTCCGCATTGCCCCGGGCCAACTGCTGGCGCACCTGGGGATCCATGGGGAAGGCATCCAGGCCAGCCACCAGGGGCATGGTGGACTCGATGGGGGCAAAGGGCCAGTCGCTGCCAAAGGTGATCCGCTGGGGATCGGCAAAGGCCAGCAGGGAGGGGAGGGCACTGGGCCCGCAGAGGGCGGTGTCGTAGTGGAAGCGCCGCAGGGTGTCCATCCCCCGGAGGATCGAGCCATCGCTGGAGCAGTGGAAGGCGATGCGCTCGGCGGCATAGGGAATGAAGCCCCCGCCATGGGAGAGGAGGATGCGCAGATCCGGATAGCGCTCGAGGCAGCCCTGGCGCGCCAGGTTGATGGCGGAACGGGTGGTGTCAAGCAGAAAATCAGCGGCGTAGGGGGGAATACCGGGAACGCCTGGAGCGGGAAGAGCCGAGGGATGTTCAAAGAGCACCGCCCCGCGACGATTGAGCTCGGCCAGCAGGGGATCCCAGGTGGGATCACCGAGATAGGTGCCCCCCACATTGCTCAACAGCACCACCCCATCGGCGTGCAGCTCATCGAGGGCATGGCAGGCCTCGGCAATGGCCCCTTCCACATCAGGCAGGGTGAGGGTGGCGAAGAAGCCGAAGCGGCCGGGATGGGCCGCCACCACCTCGGCGGCAAAGGTGTTCACCTCCCGGGCCAGGCGACGGGCTTCGTCGTTGTGGCCCAGATGCACTCCCGGCATGGACACCGAGAGAATGGCCGTGGCGGATCCATTGCGCTCCATCGCCGCCAGGGATCCGGCCGCTGTCCAATCCGGCAGGGCCCGCCCCCCCGCGTCCAGCCCCTTGCTCTCAAGCCACTGGCGATAGGCCGGCGGCACGATGTGGTGGTGGGTGTCGATCCGCCCCATCATCTGATCAGGGGCTGGGGTGGTCAACGCAGGCAGGCCATGGGATGGCGCGGGGCCACCCCCAGGGCCTTGGCCACCCCCGGGTGGCACACGGCCCCATTCACCGTGTTGAGGCCCGAGAGCAGCTCGGGGCGATCGGTGATCGCTTCGGTGAGGCCACGGCCAGCCATCACCAGGATGTAGGGCAGGGTGACGCTCACCAGGGCTTCGGTGGAGGTGAAGGGCACGGCTCCGGGCATGTTGCCCACCGCGTAGTGCTGCACGCCGTGGATGGTGACCACGGGATCAGTGTGGGTGGTTTCCCGGCTGGTGGCGATGCAGCCCCCCTGGTCGATGGCCACATCCACGATCACCGAACCGGAGCGCATGCGCTGCACCCACTCCTCCTCCACCAGGGTGGGGGCCCGGCCGCCGGGGAGCAGCACCGCACCGATGAGCAGGTCGGTGCCGGGCACCAGGCGCTCGATCAGGCCCCGGCTGCTCACCAGGGTGGTGAGCCGGCCCTTGCGGTCGCTCTCCAGCTGGCGCAGGCGCTGGGGGGAGCGATCGAGCAGAAACACCTCCGCGTCCATGGCGGCGGCCAGGCGGGCGGCATTCCAGCCCACGGTGCCGGCCCCGAGCACGGTGACCCGGGCGGGGCGCACCCCGGTGCAGCCACCGATGAGCACGCCGCGGCCCCCCTGGGGCTTCTCCAGCAGCCGGGCACCCACCTGGGCCGCGAGCCGTCCGGCCACCTCGCTCATGGGGGCCAGCAGGGGCAGACTGCCGTCCTCCAGTTGGACGGTTTCGTAGGCCACCCCCGTGGTGCCCGCCTCCAGCAGGGCCCGGCCCACATCGGTGTAGGCAGCGAGATGGAGATAGGTGAACAGCACCAGGTCGCGCCGCAGGAAACGGAATTCCTCCGGCTGGGGCTCCTTCACTTTCACCACCAGGTGGGCCGCCCAGGCCTCCTCCCGTTCCACCAGGCGGGCGCCGGCCACCCGGTAGGCGTCATCGCTCATGCCCGCCCCAAGGCCGGCCCCCTCCTGCACCCGCACCTCCATTCCCTGGGCCACGAGCTCCCGCACCCCATCGGGAGTGAGGGCCACCCGCTGCTCATCGCGCTTGATTTCGGTTGGCACACCGATGGAGGCCATGGGTGCCGCCAGGTCGGGGAGGGCCATGGGCCGACTGAATCCTTGGATCCAATCCACTGTGGCTGCTAGAGGTGGCATCCGCCAACACCCCGCCTTGAAACGTCAAGGCCAGGGGCCATGGCATCCGAGGATGGACAGCTCGGAGGTGTCGATGCCCCTTCTCTGCCCCCCCTTGCAGCCCGAACTGCTGCGCCAGTTGGAAGCCTGGCTGGCGGAGGATCTGGGCCGGGGAGATCTCACCAGCCCGGCCCTGATCCATCGGGAGGGCCGAGCCCACTGGATCAGCCAGCAGGAGGGCGTGTTCTGCGGGGGCGACTTGGTGGAACCCCTGTTTCGCCTATTGGATCCCCAGGCGCGGGTGGAAGGTCGGGTGGCGGATGGAACGCGAATCCAAGCCGGCCAGCGCCTGCTCACCCTGGCAGGCAATGCGGCGGCCTTGGTGGCGGGAGAACGCACGGCCCTCAACCTGGCCATGCGGCTGTCGGGGGTGGCCACGGCCACCGCGATGCTGGTGGCTGAATTGGAGGGAACGGGCGTGCGGCTGGTGGACACCCGTAAAACCACTCCGGGGCTACGGGTGCTGGAGAAATACGCCGTGCGCTGTGGCGGCGGCACCAACCACCGCTTCGGGCTGGATGACGCGGCCATGCTCAAGGAAAACCACCTGGCCTGGGCGGGAGGCATCGGGGCAGCGGTGCGGGCGGTGCGGGCCTCGGCTCCCTGGCCGGCCCGACTGATCGTGGAAGCGGAAACGGCGGAGGAGGCCCAGCAGGCCCTGCGGGCCGGAGCCGATGCGGTGTTGCTGGATGGGTTTTCGCCAGAGGAGCTGGCTCAGGTGGTGCCGGGGCTGCGGCAGCTGGCGCCGGGGGCGGTGCTGGAGGCCTCGGGGGTGAAACCGGAAGCGCTGAGGGCCTACGCGGCCAGCGGCGTGGATCTGATCTCCACCAGCGCGCCGATCACCCGCAGCAGCTGGCTCGATATTTCCATGCGGTTTGAGGCGATCGTGGTGTGAAGGCAAGGCTGGCCCTGGCGGCCTACGTGCTGATCAAGGGGTGCGATGCCAGCCTCCTCAAGTGGCTGCAGGAGCGGGGGCAGCTCTCCATGGCCCGCTTCGGGATGGCGGTCGACCCGATCAGCTTCTGCAACGTGTTCTTCTTCGCCAGCCTGGCCAGCGG
>JBEIGX010000135.1:0-6588 GCA_040381675.1 Aphanothece sp. | reverse complement strand
GGGGCCCCAGAGATGGGTCTTGCGGTAGTTGCGCAGCAGCTCCCCATCGCCTCCAAAAAGTGCAATGGCGTCATAAAAGCGCTCCTCTCCTGCCACCATGGCGCGCTCCGGGTAGGGGCAGGCCACGGCCATGCCATGGCGCCGGGCCGTGGCGGCCAACCGCTGCAGGCTCGGCCCATCCACCGGTTCCGCCAGGACCCGCGCCAGCTCCGGCGTCACGATGTAGCCGCTGAGGTAGAGCTCCGGGAAGGCCAGCAGCTGGGCGCCATGGCCAGCGGCGATCGCCGCCACCCACTCCAGCCGCTCCAGATTCGCGGCCACGGCTTCGGGGGTTCCGGCGGTGCCCGTGCCCTGCCAGAGTGCCACCCTCACCCCCTGCCCCTGCGCTGGCGGGGATGGCCACAGGCAGGCCTGGAGGCGAAAGGGATGTTCGAGATTGGCGAGTGGGCGATGGGCAGATTCCATGGGTAGGTGGGGGGCCAGGTGGGCGTCGCTGCTGGCCAGCCACCAGATTGGAGGAGCGGGTCTGGCCGTCGCCTGCGCGGCATTGGTGGGAGCCTGTCTGGTGTATGTCCAACCCCCCACAGGCTGGCTGCGGCGAGGAGTCCTCCATGTGGCGCCCCATGGATTGGATGGCTTCGTGGGCCACTCCAGACGTTTCGCCGTGCGCACCATTCAGCGGGCGGCCGACCTGGCGGAACCTGGGGAAACCATCCTGATCTGGCCCGGCATCTACCGGGAGGAGGTGTTTCTGCGGCGTGGCGGCCGCCCTGGGCGCCCCCTCGTGATCCGCGCCGCCCTTCCGGGCCAGGCGGTGATCAGCGGTGGTGCCGATCCCACCATCACGGCCTCCTGGCGCTGGCAGGCTCGGGGTGACCACCTCTGGAGCACGCCTGTGCGGGAGGCCGTCGATGGCCTCCGCTGGGATGGGGTGATGGCCTTCCGCAGTGGCGCTCTCCGGCACCTGCGGCAGATCTGCTCCAGGCCTGGGGCCTGGCCCGCCTTCACCTTCAGCAACGGTGAGATTTGGCTGTGTCTGCCGCGGGGGGAGCGGCCCGAGCAGGGACGCGTGGAGGTGACCCGTCCCATGCCCCCTCGTACCCAATCCGGGGGTCATCAGGTGGCGAGCCTGTGGATCGAGGCTCCCCATGTGGAGGTGCGCGATCTGCGCTTCGACTTTGCTGTGATGGCGGCGATCCAGCTCTGGAACACCCACCACGTCCTCATTGATGGCAACCACTTCGAGGGTGCCGATGTGGCGATCAACGGCAACCCCTCGTTGCTGCCCTTGCGGCAGATCCGCGTCAGCCGCAACCTCAGCAGCTGTTATCCCCTCTATGAATGGAACCGAGAGGGTTGGTTGTCATGGAGCGAGGTTTATTCCTATTCCAATTGCACTCTTGTCTGGTTGGGTGGTTCGGACATGACCGTAGATCGCAACATCATCTTGCAGTCCGGCGATGGAATTAAAATCTCCCCTTCGGGTGGCAGGAGCGAAGTTCGCAACAACTTAATTGCGGAAACCACCGATGATGCGTTTGAGTTCGATGGCCCGGCGCGTCAGCTCTTGGTGGCCGGCAATGTTGTGTTCAACTCCTTTGTGGTATTCGCACCAAGCCCAGTTACCGATGGTCCCTTATTGATTACGGACAACACCGCTCTGATTTCTCCCTTTCATCCTCGCAAAGGCTATGGGGTATTGCTGAAGTTGATGGGAGGAGCCATTCAAAATGTGCAGTTGCGTCAAAATATTTATCTCGGCTATCAGCTTGGCTTTGGAGTTGCCGATTCCCCCCTAAGCGCCGTGGGGATCGAAGCCAATGGTTTTGCCACTGTGCGTGCCCCAGAGGAAGGTCTGGCCCACGTGGATCAGATTCAGTGGGTGGGAAATCGCTTCAGCAGGATCTCTCTTGCTGAATGGGCTGCAGCCATCCATACCCCCTCTGTCCTGGCCTCCGTCGGAGCTGGGGTCGTGGCCCTGCCGCCGGTGGGACCACCTTGGATGGATCTCTTCAATGACCGGGCCACCCTTTCCCTACGCCCCTATCTAAAGAGCCCCTGGCTCCAGATACCGTGATGGTGGAAACCCTATGACAGTGTCGGTTTTGCGGCGGCTGGGAACGGCCCTTGGAGCTGTCTTGCTCTCCTGGATCGCCTCATTGGCGGTAGGAGCTCTGCTGTCCACGTTCCTGACACCTGTGAGTGTGGATCAACCGATGGGCGTGGAGACCCTGGCCGGTTGGGGGCGTCGCTGGGCGGTGGTGATGGGTGTGGCAATGGTCACGGGATCCACCATCGGAGGCCGACCGCCGTCCTCCCTCCGTCGAGTGGCCCACGTCGTTGCGCTGACCGCTGCGGTGGTTCTCGGGCTGAGCCTGCTGGCCGGCGGCCTGGCGGTGTGTGCGGTGAGGCTCCAGCTGTGGGGCCTGACGTGGGGGGTTCCCAGCCGCTCGGGCTATGCCGCTCGCCTTGGGGTGCTGACGGCCGCGGAGCTGGTTGGTCTTCCAAGCGCCTTCTGGGCCGGATGGTGGCTGTTGCGGGACCGTCGGGGGCGGGCGCCTGGCCTCGCTGGGGGGCCGCGCCATGGATGAGCGCAGCGAGCAGCGCCTCGATCAGCTTGCCCGCCTGCTGGTGGTGGCGATTCTCCTGGCGTTGATGCTCAACGGGCTTCCGTTCTGGGCTCGGCGTGTAGGAGTCCTGGATCGGCCCGCCTACGACCACGATCTGGCTCTTTTCTGCCGGCCCCCTGTCCAGAGTTGGTGGCTGCCCTCCTCCTGTTCCCCCTTTCGGGTGGTGGACGCTGGACCACCGCAACGGCGCCAACGAATTGAGAGTCAGCGCCTCTTTCGGATCACTCCCTGGGAGCTGGGTCTGAAGGCTCTTCGCTATGTCCTCCTTCCTGCCCTGGTGCTGATCTCGGCCCTGTTGATTTTGTCTGGGAAGGCGGTTTTCCCTCCTCTTCAGTCCTTTGTCCCTCTGGCCCCCCTGGTCCTCTCCACCCTCGTCTCTGCGGCGATCAGTGTGCCCCTCGATGGGCTGGTGTCGACGGTGCTGACAGCCATATGGAGTTTATGGATCCCCCTGGCGGCCCTGACTGGTTGGCTCGCGGTTCCCCGCCGGTTGCGGATCCTGGCGGACGGTGCCGCTGCCTTGGTGATTCTCCAGCTGCCTTTCCTTGCGATCGAAGCCATGCGGGGGGTGCCCATGCCCTTTGGCGGTCACTCGAGCTCCTGGCTTCCCTCCAGACTCTCGGGATTATTGAATCAGCCCAACACTCTTGGCGGGGTGTTGGCGATTGCTGTTGCCCTTTGTGTGGCCGTTTCGCTTCGACGTTGGCAGCGCTGGCCCCTCCTGCTTTTGTCCCTCATGCTGGCGATCCTGGCTCGCTCTGGCACAGGTGTCATCGGTCTCGTGCTGGTTGCTGTTGTCCTGATTCGGCGCCAGCTGCCTCGCCGCTGGCGCTCCATGGTCATGGCTTTGAGCCTGATGGTGCTCGTTTTTGCCCTGCCCCAGCTGCTGGGGCGCCCTCAGCTCTTCGACTCCCCCTCCGGTCGCGTGCGCACGATGAAGGTATGGATCAAGCAGCCCCGCACCCTTCAGCAACGCTGGTTGGGTTATGGCCTGGCCAGCCAGAATCGACGCGATGGAGGTTCGCCTGCCCTGACTGCCGCGGTTGCTGCGGACGACGTGGAGGGCCACCCAGCCCGGCGGGGGCCTTCCGCCGACGGCCTGCCCCTTTTGCTAATATGCCAGGGCGGTCTGGTGGCCCTGGTGGCCTTCTACGGGCTCGCGCTCTGGTGCTGCTGGCTGGATCCGGGGCTTCGCCTGGTCTGGGGAGTGGTGCTGATCACCAGCCTCACCCTCAACATCACGGAGGTGTTCCCCCTGGGGCTCTGGCTGGCGGTGCTCACGGCCCGGGCTCTGACTCTCAGGCTGGGAGGGCCCAGGGGTTGAGCCCCAGATCCGCCCCGATGCGATGGGCGCAGGCAAAACCGCTGAACGCCACCGCATTGAGCCCCTGGCCGGGGAAGCAGGAATCCCCCACGCAGTAGAGCCCTTGCACCCCCGTGCGGTTGAAGGGCATGGGCAGAAGGCCGGGCAGCCGATGGGCCGGGATCGGGCCATAGGTGCCGCCCATCCGACCCAGGAAACGGCGATGGCTTCGCGGGGTGCCCACCTCCCGGTGGCGGATGGCCCCGCTCAAACCCGGCAGGATGGTTTCCAGTCGGGCGATGAGACGGTCGGCATCGGCCTGTTTTTTGGCTCGGTAGTGGGCCGGGGAGAGGCCTTGCCAGGCTTCGATGGCGCTTGGGGTAAAGGTGTGCAGGATGTGGCAGTCGGGGGGAGCCAGGGAGGGATCCAGCAGGGTGGGCATCGAGACGAAGATCACGCCCTGTTCCGCCTCCATGGCGTCCCAGTCCTCCAGCAGCAGATGGTGGCAATGGAAGTCCGCTGGCACCACGGCTGCATCGATGCCGAGATGCAGGGAAAGAAAGGAGGAGGAGGGCTTGTAGCGGCGCCGCCAGGTGGCTTCGGCGGCGGGGGTATGGGCTTGATCCACCAGGGGGTGGGTCATGGCGCCCGTGCTGTTGGTGTCTCCGGCAAAGGTGTCCCAGCGGGTGGCGTTGCTCACCACGCGACGGGCCCGGATCACTTCTCCTGAAGCCAGCTTCACGCCAACGGCCTTTCCGCCCTCGATCACCACTTCGGTGACACGCGCCTTGTAGCGGATGGAGCCCCCATGAGCCTCCAGTCCGGCAACCAGCTTTTCGGCGATCACCCCAACGCCTCCTTTGGGGTAGTTGATTCCTCCGGCATGACGATCGGAGAACACCATGCCGGCATTGATCATGGGCGTGCGTTCCGCAGGCATCACGCTCCAGCAGAAGCACTCCATGTCGATCAGCTTCAATAGCTGGGGATCCTTGATGTGGCGCCGAGCCACCTCGCCCACGTTCACGGGAAGCCAGCGAGCCAGCCCAAGGCAGGCCAGAGGCGCCCGGAAGAACACTTTCGCCAGGTAGGCCGGATCCTCCAGAGAGAGCAGGGGCATGGCATCGAGACAGCGAAACACCTGCCAGCAGGTGTCGTAGAACGCCCGAATGCCCTTGGCCTCTTGGGGGAAGAGGTTGGTGAGGTCGGCGATGAAACGCTCGTAGTCCCGATCGACCGCCACCTCCAGTCCCCCGGGGAGGTGATAGGCAAGTTGTGCGGGGTCGGCCACGGTGGCGCAGTGCTGGTCCACATCGGCCAGGGCCCGGGTGAGCAGGTTGGTGTGGCCCTTCTCCCCGAAACCAAAGATCATGGAGGCGCCCACGTCAAAGGTGTAGCCCGCCCTGCGGAAGCTGCCCCCGCTTCCCCCCGGGATCAGGTAGCGCTCCAGAACCAGGGTGCGGGCCCCCTTGGCGGCCAGTTGGCTGGCGGTGACCAGTCCGCCGATACCGGCGCCGATCACGATCACGTCCCAATTGGGCTGGGAGCTCGCCGTGGTCTTGGGAGAGTTGGGGCTGTTCACCGGAGGGGCAAGTCTCAACCGACCCTAGGGGGCCAGGGATGGGCCTGACCCTTAAACGGGGAGGGGCCTGCCGTCCTCCCCGAACCGTTCGATGGCCACGACTTCTTTGCGCAGGGTGACGGTTTGGGGATCGTGGTATTGGGAACGATCCCGGTGGATGCGCACTTCTTCCACCAGCACCAGTTCGGTGCGGGTCACAACCCGTTCCTCCAGGATCGGAATCACTGTCACACCACCCTCTTCACGGATCTGGGGAACGTCACCGGTGACGACCTGATTGATGGGAACGTGCTCCACCCGAACCTTCTCACGATTGAGGGGGTCATCGACCACCACCTCTCGAGACTCGATGGTTTTGCTAATGCGAACCCGGCCCGTTTCCACCCGTTCGCGGCTCACCTCAAGCTGTTCCTCCACCACAGGGATGATCAGACCCCGGGCATCGCGCACGGCATCGCTCAAGAGATAACGCCCCTGTTCCCTCTGGATGAGTTCACTGCGCGGCAAGGAGATCTGGGCGCCATCGCTCCGTCCCAAGACCCAATGCTCGATGCTGTTCTCGTGGAAGCGCTGCAGCAGCTGGTAGGGCTCGCCTTGGTCACCGACGATCACAACGTCGTCGTTGGTTGCAGGGGTGTCTGATGTGATCACGGTGGAACTCCGTGGGCTGGAAGGTGTTGGATGAGGTGACTGACCCTCACTAACGAGTGCAGTCGTGGGAGTGCTTTCTGGCGCAGAGTCAGCGTTGCTCGTCTCTGGCGACGATTCGCCACCCAGCAGGAGCCGAAGGAGACGTCCGATCATTCCAATGGGGAAGAAAAGGGGGCCTTTTGAGGCCCCCGTGTTGATGTTAGTGAAGCAAGGATCAGTTGCGCTCGGTGCTGTGCACCGACTCGATCACCTTGCCATCGGCATCCACACGCTCGGCGCGTACGTCGGAACGGCGAACGGTCTCGGTGACGGTTTTGTCGCGGGTTTCGGCCTGCTTGGCGAGGTTGACCTCCTCCACCACCTGGGCACGCTTGCTCACAATGGCCCGCTCGTCGAATTCAGAGAGTTCGAACACGCGCTCC
>JBEIGX010000134.1:0-6627 GCA_040381675.1 Aphanothece sp. | reverse complement strand
TAGGTGATCCGGCCTCGGGTGAGGTCATAGGGACTGATTTCCACCAGCACTTTGTCGCCCGCAAGCAACTTGATCCGAAACTTGGTGAGTTTGCCAGCAGCCCTGCACAGACACTGGTGGCCGGCTGGTTGCTCAAGGGTAACCAGGTAAAACCCATTTCCTTGCTCTTTTTCAATCACACCAGACGTTTCGATCATGCGGGGAAGTCAGTCAAACAAACAACTGTCCCTACTCTAGGGGGCCAAAGACCACCCCTTCAGCGAGCCCTGACAACCCTTCTGTTCCACAAGCCCTATGGGGTGCTCAGCCAGTTCACCCCGGAGCCCGGAAGTCGCTGGGGCACGCTCGCGGAGTTCATCCCCATTCCAGAGGTGTACGCGGTGGGGCGACTGGATGCCGATAGCGAGGGGCTATTGGTGCTGACGTCCCATGGGCGTCTGCAGGCTCGACTCAGTCAGCCCCGCTGGCGTCACTGGCGCACTTACCACGTTCAAGTGGAGGGTGTGGCACACGAGACCCAGCTGGAGCAGCTCAGAAAGGGGGTGAAGATCCAAGACCGCATGACGCTGGAAGCCAGAGTTGCACCCCTGTCCCACCCAGCTTGGGAGCCGAGGGATCCCCCCATCCGTACCCGTCTGGCTATACCCACCAGCTGGCTGGAACTCTCCCTTCAGGAGGGGCGCAACAGGCAGGTGCGCCGGATGACGGCAGCGGTTGGGTTGCCCACGTTGCGGCTGATTCGGGTGGCCATCGATCTGAACGATGGAGCCCCTCCACTCAGCCTCTCCGGACTGGATGGGGGGCAATGGCGCCCTGTAGACCTGGATGAAAAGAAGCGTTTGGCGCGCCTGCTGGGTCAGCCCAGCACCTCGCTCAATTGACGGGCTGTTTGCAATTGACCGAAGTAAAAGTTGGCCCGCGCCCGACGCTCTGGATCCTCAATTGCGTCGAGGGCATCAAATCCGAGGCTCTGCCAGAGCTCATGGCCGCAGGCCCGGTTGACCTCTAGAAGGGCTTCCTGCTCGAGCAAACTCAGGCGTCGCTGGAGATTTTTAATCTGAGAAATGGACACGAGACCAAGCGGAGATTGGGCAATAGTACAGAAGAACCACAGCCCCTGTCATCAGAAGGGCAACTTCTTCTTGGCGTCCTTGTCCAGATCGGCTTCCATGTCCTTGAGTCGCTTCAGGATGGTTTCGTAGTACTCCTTGAGATACTGCTCAAGGGATGTGGTTTCAGCCGGATCCAGCCCAAAGGCCGCGTAGCTCTCGTCCATGGCGGCATCCAGGGGCTCCCCACCTCCCGTCACCCGATCAAACGCCAAGCGTTCAGCCACATTCACACTGGCATCAAAGAAACTGGCTACGGATCGCATCATCCCCAGAAAAACCGGGGGGACCCGCACGATCCGTGCTTCCTTCCCGGAAAACTTTTCACAGAGTTGGGTGATCTCACCCGTGGTCCAGGCACGAGAACCCAGCACAGGAAAGGCGTGCCTCGAGGTTTCAGATCTGGCGAGGGCGGCCACAGCAAATCGAGCCATATCCTGGGTATTCATGTAGGCAATCGGCGTGGGGACACCACTCACCCAAACCGTTTGTCCCTCTAAGACAGGGATCGCGAACTGACTGATCAAGCCCTGCATAAAAGCCGCGCAGCGCAGAATCGTGTAGTCCAGATCAGAAGCCATCAACCATTTTTCCGAGCAAGCCTTGATCTCCATCAAGGGAACATCCGGATGTTGATCAGCTTTTAACAGCGAAAAAAAGATCAGACGCTTTACACCTGATATCTGCATGGCATGGAACAGGTTCTGCTGCCCCGTCCAATCGACGTTGTAGCAGGAGCCCGGATCGGAAGCCCTGGCGGTCGCGGCATCGATGACAGCCTCCTGACCTTCCAGGGCGTAAGCCAGGCTGTCGAGATCCAGAAGATCTCCCCGGGTCAATTCGCATCCCCACTCCTGCAGAAACGCCGCCTTTCTTGGAGAACGCACCATGCAGCGCACGGAATGTCCCTCCTCCAAGGCCCTTTTGGCGATCTGCCTCCCCAGGGTGCCTGTGCCGCCCACCACCAGAACCTGCATGACCCATGCACCGAAGCCGGCTGAGCCTAGGGGTGCAAAGGGCTGGGACGTGCCCCTGAGGGGGAGGATCTCAATCCTTCAGCACCTTCAGCAACAGGCTGCCGCCCAACAAGCCCACCGGAATCAACACCCAGAACAAAGCAGCTGTTCCGAAAATCTCCGAGGCCATGGTCGACGAGGAAGGGTGCTACCTATCTAGCAGCTCCGCCTGCCAAATCCTCGGCCATGGCAAGAATCGTGCTCCAAGGGGCATCACTGCGCAACTGACCGGCCATCACCCCACTGGCTGAAGCCCCATAGCCCTCATCCCGCAGGCGTTGCACCAGATCCCTCAGGGGAATCTGGGAACATCGGAGCTGTCGGGCGATGAGAGCACTGGGCCAGCACCGGGCTGGAAACCCCCGGTCTCCATGCAAACGGCCGAGCAGCAGAGCACCCTCTCTGGACAGGCTGGAGGGAACGGTTTTTGCCTCCTCTGCCATTCCCTCCAGCGTTGGACCGTGCTGGAGGGGCCCCGTCCAGAGAGGTCCGCTCACGGACCACCCGGGGGAAGAACAGAGGCAGCTCTCCCAGTGTCTGAGGGAACCCATGGACTGAACCTGCTGATCGCCACAGCGATGACACACCGCCAAGAGCCCCAACTGCAGCTCCTCCCCCCGCACCGGGTGTCGGTTCAGACCCACAGCCGTTCGAAAGGTCCGACCATCGCTGAAGGAAAACAGAGGTTTCACCCCGCGGCCCTGACACCACGCCGTCCGGGCGATCACCCCTAACTGGAGGCGCAAAGCAAGCTCCCAACTCGCAGGATGGCAGCGCACGGAAGCGCCAGATCGGCGCAGGCCCGAAGTCCGGTCGTGCCCCGTTGAGCCTCGGCCATCGGTGCTGGCCACGTAGATCACCCCCCCCAGTGCAACGGCCTCCAGGGCCAAGGGCAGAAGGGCGTTGGGCGATCCAAAGGCATCCAGATCCACCAGATCAAACCGCTCCCCTTGCATGAGACAGGAGGCCAGGAGTCGCTGGGCGCTCTGGGCTGAAATCCGAAGCAAGCCGACTCCCTTCTGGACGGCAAGGTTCGTCTCCAGCAAAGGGAAACGGTCCGGGTCAGCGTCATTCACCAACAGGGAGCACGCCTGTGCTTCCTGCCCGTAGCGAAGGGAGCGCAGACCACAGCCAGCCATCAGATCCAAAACCCGCAGGGGTCTCCTGCGAGCCAGGATGCGAGCAAGCAGCACCCCGAGATCCCTGGAAGGCCGGGAGGCTGGATTGAAGAATCCACTCCCCGTTTGAAACATGACGGATCCCTCCGTCAGAGACGGACCAGGATCCTTGGCTGGCTCACTCCCGACCCGTTCCATCAGCAACCAACCACCTGTGTTCCGTGCAGCGACTCACTCCACCCAAGCCCACCGGGCCAAGGAGACCCAATCCCACCGGGGAGATGTGAACTGGGGATCCCACCATCAATGGCAATGGAAAGGCCAACAGTGCCACTGGCGCCAGCTGGGACATCCCGACCATCCTCCCCTGGTGCTGATCCACGGATTCGCAACCGGTTGTGGACATTGGCGCCGGAATGCAGAGGCTCTGGCGGCCGCCGGTTGGAGGATCTATGGACTGGATCTGGTGGGGTTCGGAGCGTCGAGCCAGCCAGGGAACCTTCGATTGGACAACCGACTCTGGGCCCGCCAGGTGCATGCTTTCCTCCAGGAAGTGGTCCAGCAACCCGCCGTCCTGGTGGGCCACTCCCTCGGGGGTTTGGTGGCCCTGACCTGCAGCGTGTTTTTCCCCCAGGGGGTGCGGGCGGTGATTGCCACTCCACTGCCCGATCCCACCCTTGTGATGGCATCGCCCTTTGAAACCTCCAGCTCAGGAAGGCGCCCCCCTTGGAAACGGAAGCGCAAGCGACAGCTCGTGGAGCTGCTGTGCAGAATCCTGCCCCTCGAGCTGCTGGTCCCCCTTCTGGCCCGCTCCCCCTTGTTGGAGTGGGCCATCCAAACGGCTTATTGGGAACCTGTTCGCCGGGATGCATCGTTGCATCGGGTCATCGGCGGACCGGCGAGAAGAAATGGAGCCGTCCGATCCCTGAGGGCCATGAGCGTGGCCATGGCGTTGAGACCGGTGAAAGCCACGGCCCCCAATCTCCTCCGGCGCCTTCAACACCCCATGTTGCTGATCTGGGGAGAACAGGACATCCTTGTCCCCCTACAAGTGGGATGGCAATGCCAACGCTTTCGGAAGGATCTGGCTGTGACCGTGATCCCCAGATCTGGACATTGCCCCCACGATGAGAGGCCGGAGGTGTTCAATGCGGTGGTGATCGCTTGGTTGGAGCACATGGGCACGTACCGTGAAGGAGTGCTCGGCCCTCTTACAAACCCATGAAGCACACCCTTTCGGTGCTGGTCGAAGACGAATCAGGCGCACTGAGCCGGATATCAGGGTTGTTTGCCCGGCGAGGATTCAATATCGAGAGCCTGGCCGTTGGGCCGGCAGAACAACGGGGCATCTCCAGGCTCACCATGGTCGTCGAGGGGGACGACCGGACTCTGGAGCAGATGAGCAAGCAACTCAACAAGCTGGTTAACGTCCTAGGTGTGATTGATCTCAGTCGGATTCCGGCTGTGGAACGGGAACTCATGCTGCTGAAAGTTGCAGCAACGAAGGAAAATCGTGGAGCGATTTTTGATCTCGTCCAAGTGTTTCGCGCCAAGGTCGTCGACGTCGCCGACGATGCCATGACGCTTGAAGTAGTGGGGGATCCAGGCAAGCTGGTGGCGTTGGAGCGACTCCTGGCGCACTATGGGATTCTGGAGATCGCTCGCACAGGGAGAGTCGCTCTTGAAAGGGCGTCCGGTGTGAACACAGAATGGCTCAAGGCCAATCGCTCGGAAAGCCGGGTTCCGGCCTAGTTCTTGAGGAGGGTGGCGCGAATCAGCTTGTCTCCTTGCTGGATCTGATCGACCACCTCCATACCGCGAATCACCCGTCCAAAAACCGCATAACGACCATCGAGCTCGGGTAGAGCTTCGAGAGCGATATAAAACTGGGCGCTAGCGGAATTGGGGTCAGCAGAGCGGGCCATCGCCACGGCGCCCCGGTCATGGGTCAGGACGGGCTGAAGAGAAAGGCTGGGCGACACGACTTCTTTTCCATAAGACAAGGTCTTGGAAGGTTTGAGTCGGAATTCCAAGGGAATGAAGCGGGAAGCACCGGTCGATGGGTCGATGTAATGGCCTGAACCGTAGGCACTGACGGGCATCTTGGGATCTGAACTCTTAGGGTCTCCTCCCTGCACGACAAAAGGGAGGGGGGATTTGACAACGCGATGGAAGACCGTTTGGTTATAAACACCCCGATTAACAAGATCTAGGAAATTACCCGCAGTCAGCGGGGCATTGGCGCCGTCAAGCTTGAGGACGACGCGGCCCTTCGATGTTTCCAGAGCCACATTGGCCGACCCCGATAAACAAGGGGTCCGGGCGGTTTGGCAACCCACCTCCGAAGCATTGGGGTCTTTCACACAGCCACCAAGTAGGGCAAGCAGGCTGATGAAAAGGATGGCTGGAGAGGGTTTCACAGGTCGATGGAGGTGGAGAAGCATCAGAGTCCCTCCAGGGGAACGCCAAGGAAGCGGGCCAGACTTGCACCGGAAAACTCAAGCTCTGCCAGAGGGATCGGTTCTCCAATGCGGCTGAGGGGAAGGTCGCGACGCCCCTGAATCCGGAGAGCCAGGCGCCTGAGGGGACTCAGACCTTCACGCACTTCGACTTTCACAGCTTGAATCTCACGCAAGGGCACCTCCACCTCGATGAGCTGGCGGAGACCTTGCCGAGAGATCACAGCCATCCCTGAACGTTTGTCAAAACGGTTGCTGCCGCCCCCCAAATCCAGGGAGATCACCGTCCAGAGATAGGCCGCAAGGAGAAGGGCAGCGACGCCGTAGAGCCCCATGACAAGACCTTGCGGGAGCCAAGCCAAATCGCTTGCGGAGAAAAGGGGTACGAGGTTGCGACCGAGACGACTGGACAGGCTGGCGAGCACAAATCCAATGCCACCCAAGGTGACAGCCAGGGCCACGAGGACATTGGAGAGACGTCTGGAACCAAGAACGGGTTGCTCAAGAACCTCAAGGTCCTCCCGAGCGGTGGAAGGTGTCGCTGAGCTGGGCACCATGTTGTTGAACATCACCAAGATGCCCATCCTGACGTGAGATGGGGCCCGCCGGCGAGCTGGACATCCATGGATCTGAGACTGCAGAGATGTCAGGGCGTGTAGACCTTCCCAGGTGCCACGGGAACGTTGTTACCATCGCCCGGTAACACACACCCCAGCGGGTTACCGACCTGCTGAACCCACGCCTTCTTCCCATGACGATCGCTGTAGGACGCGCGCCAGCAGCCCGGGGATGGTTTGACATCCTCGACGACTGGCTCAAGCGCGACCGCTTCGTTTTCGTGGGGTGGTCTGGTCTGTTGCTCTTCCCCTGTGCCTACCTGGCACTTGGCGGTTGGCTCACCGGAACCACCTTCGTCACTTCCTGG
>JBEIGX010000133.1:0-6639 GCA_040381675.1 Aphanothece sp. | reverse complement strand
CCCATACACCGCCGCAGGCCAGGCCTGCCTGGCCCAGGCGATCCGGGAGGCCCTCGCCCTGGGGGATGGTTGATCGCCTGCGGGGGAATTAGACCCCGACCTGCTCCTGCATGCCATCGCCGCTGGGTTGCTAACGTTGTATAAAGGCAGGGATAGACCACCCTTTTTGCTGGGGCCAGAGGGGCCTCACCCTGCGGGTGCCGCTCGATGTCCCCACTGTGCGCTACAGGAGCGGATGTAATTCTCGTGGCTCTTAAGATGGCTAATCCTCTGATGGTGGCCTGCCGCCCGCGACAGTGGCCCAAAAACCTGCTGGTGTTCGCGGCGCCGCTGTTTGCCTTCCGCTTTGAGGCAGACGTCTGGTTGAGAGCAGGTGGTGCCCTGGTGGCCTTCTGCCTCATCTCCAGTGCCATCTACCTGCTGAACGACTGTCTAGATGTGGAGGCCGACCGGGCCCATCCCAGCAAGCGCCATCGGCCGATTGCGGCCGGCCAGGTCACCGTGCCGGCGGCCCTTTGCATGGCAGCTGTGCTGGCGGTGCTTAGCCTTTTACTGGCAACCTCGATCACGCCGGCCCTGGCCTGGGTGGTGCTGCTCTATGGGTTGATCCAGGTGGGCTACTGCGTTCAGTTCAAGCGGATGCCACTGCTCGATTTGTTCTGTATTGCCTCCGGGTTCCTGCTCCGGGCGATTGCCGGCGTGGTGGCTGGTGGGTTCGGCTTCTCTCCCTGGTTTTTGCTCACCGTGGGTCTGCTGGCCCTGTTCCTGGCGATCGAGAAGCGCAAGGCCGAGCTACGGTTGGCAAGGGATCTTGGGGTGATGACCCGCAAGGTGTTGGAGCGCTATTCGTTGCCCCTGCTGCTGCGCCTGGAGAGCCTGGTCGCCACGAGTTCCTTCATGAGCTATAGCCTCTGGGCCTCGGGGCCGGCACTCAATGGTGCCTCCACCACCTGGATGCTGCTCACCGTGCCGTTTGCCCTGGCGGGGATCTTCCGCTACCAGCTATTGAGCGACCCTGAGGAAGCCGAACGCCGGCGCCTGCTAGCTCCTGAGTGCACCAGCGAAAAACCGGAAGAGATCCTGTTGGGGGATCGCGGTATTCAGTTCACCCTGCTGGCCTGGCTGTTCACCGTGGTGGTGGTGGGCCTCAGCCATCGTGCTGATCTGCTGCCGGAAGGGGGGCTTCAGTCTTGAAGGTGTTTCTGCCCGGTGGCGCCGGCCTGGTGGGCCTGAACCTGATCGCCCTGCTGCAGAGCAACCATCCCGATTGGGAGCTGGTGGTGGTGGATAAGAAGCGGGAAGCCGTGGCTATTGCTCGGAAGCTCTTCCCCAGGGTCACCTTTCTGTTGGAAGACCTCACGCAAACAGATGGCCAGCAATGGCCAGCGGCGATCCTGGGTTGTGATGCCTGCGTGATGCTTCAAGCTGAGATTGGCAACACCGACCCCAGCCAGTTCGAGCGCAACAATGTGCGCAGCACGGAAGTGGTGCTGGAGCAGCTACAGCAGGCCGGCATTCGCCGGCTGGTGCACGTCAGCAGTTCGGTGGTGAAGTCTGTGGCCACCGACCTCTATACGCAAACAAAGCGTAGGCAGGAGCAGCTGGTGCTGCAGCACTGGCCCGATGCGGTGGTGCTCAGGCCAACCCTGATGTTCGGCTGGTTCGACCGCAAGCATCTGGGCTGGCTGGCCCGGTTTATGCAGAAGTTGCCCCTGTTCCCAATCCCGGGATCCGGGCGCTTCATCAGGCAGCCGCTCTATGTGGGCGATTTCTGCATGCTGATCCAGCGCTGCCTGGAAAATCCCGGCCTACAAGGCACCTACGACATCACCGGCCTGGAGAAGGTGAGCTATCTGAGCCTGATGCGCCTGTTGCGCCAGGCCGTGAACGCCCGCACCTGGATCATCCATCTGCCGATCCCGCTCTTTGGCTTTCTGCTGCAGCTCTGGGCGTTGATCTCCCGCCAGCCGGCCTTTACCCGCTCCCAGCTCCAGGCCCTCACCGCTGGTGATGAATTCGAGGTGATCGGCTGGCCTGGGATTTTTTCGGTCACGCCTACGCCGCTGGCGGAGGCGCTGCGGATCACCTATCAGGATTCGCTTTACAGCAAGGTGGAGATGCCGTTTTGATGTCTTCCTCCAATCAGCAAAAGTCCCGAATAGCAGTCATCGGCGGCGGCCCGATGGGGCTGGCAGTGGCCTATGAACTCACGTGCCTGGGCCATCGGCCTGTCCTGATGGAGGCGGATGACCGGCTCGGCGGCATGGCGGCCTGCTTCGACTTCGCCGGCATGCAGTTGGAGCGCTACTACCACTTTCATTGCCTCAGTGATACGGCGTTCTTCCAGGTGCTGCGAGAGCTGGGTCTGGAGGATCAGCTGCAATGGCGCACCACACAGATGGGCTTTTACTTGGACGGGCGTCTCTATCCCTGGGGATCCGTCCGGGCCGTTCTCGGCTTTCGGCGGCTGCCCTTGCTCACACGGATGCGCTATCTGCTTCACGCCGCCCGCTGCCTCACCATCCGCAACTGGCGCAGCCTTGATGACACCACGGCCACCCAGTGGTTGCGCAGCTGGTTGGGTGAACAGGGCTATCAGGTGCTCTGGCACAAGCTGTTCGCCTACAAGTTTTTCCACTACAGCGACCAGATCTCGGCCGCCTGGATCTGGAGCCGCGTCCGCCGTTTGGGACAATCCCGCCGCCGCCTCAAGGAAACCCTCGGCTTTCTGAGCGGGGGCTCCCAGCAGCTGATTGACGCAATGGCAGCCGCCATCAGAGCGGGTGGGAGTGAGATTCAACTTGGCACCCCCGTGCAGGCCCTTAGGCCTCTTCCGTCCGGTGGTGCCGTGCTGAGCACCCCGGCTGGTGAGCAGACGTTTGACTGTGTGATCAGCACGATTCCCCTACCCCTGCTGGCACCGGTTTTGCGGGCTGGCGGTGTGGAGCAGAGTTTGGTGGAGCGCTACAACGCCCTGCCTTCAGTGGCCTGTGCCTGCGTGGTGCTCAAAACCCGTCAGCCGGTCACCGCCAATTTCTGGACCAACGTGAACGACGAGCGCTTCGCGATCCCCGGGGTGATCGAGATGAGCAACCTGCGGCCCTTGGACGCTCCGGTGAGCTACGTGCCCTTCTACATTCCAGCGGATCACCCCGATTACCAGCGGCCGAACGAGGCCTTCATCGCTGATGCCTGGGCCTGCCTCAAGGCGATTAACCCCCAGCTCAGCGACGCTGACCTGCTAGCCAGCCACTGCAGCCGCTACCGCTTCGCCCAGCCGGTCTGCGGTGTGCATTTCCAGCAGAGCGTCCCGCCCCTCCAGCCATTCTCTGGGGTTTTCACGGCGGACACCACCGCCTACTACCCGGAAGACAGAGGGATCAGTGAAAGCATCGACTTTGGGAGGAAGCTGGCACGACAGGCGATGCAGGCGTTGCGATGACAGACCTCTCTGCACGCATGAACAGCAGCTCTGGCCGTCAGTTTCTGTTGTTTGTGCTCACCGGCGGAGCTGCGGCTTTCGTGAATGTGCTCAGCCGGGTCGGGTTTTCGCTGGTGTTGCGCTTTGAGCTGGCAGTGCTCGCGGCCTATGCGGTCGGGATGGTCACGGCTTACATCCTCGCCCGGCGCTACGTTTTCACGGGTAGCGGGCAAAGCGTGAGGCGATCTTTTGCGGCCTTTGCTCTAGTGAATCTGGTCGCAGTCGTGCAGACCTGGCTGGTGAGTATCGGCCTGCGCCATCTATTGCTCCCAATCATCGGTGGTGTGGCTCTTGTTGACCTGATGGCCCACGGTGTCGGTGTGATTGTGCCTGTGTTTACAAGCTATCTGGGCCACAAACATGTGAGCTTCCGTGCTTCTGGTCGATGACTCAGATCGCAGCCAGTGGCCAGCTGCATTGGCACAGCTTCGGCAGCGCGCCGGTGGCGTATGCATCGCCCAAGCCAGGTCGTCACGCTGTGGTCGATGGTGGCTCTGGCCGCTGCCCTCGGTGCCCTTCTGTTATTCGAGGGGCCTAACTTAGGTGAGACTCCTAGCCATGGCCGCAGCACCTCTGATGGCGATCCGTAGTGCATTCGTGCTGGGCAGTACCAGCGAGGTGGCCAAGGCCATCTGCCGGGAGCTGGCCCGGCGGGGCTGTGAGCGTTTCCACCTGGTGGCCCGCAACGGCCAGGCCAACCAGCCGTTGGCGTCCGAGCTGCAGCAGCAATACAAGGCTTTGGTGAGCACCGAGCAGACCGACCTGCTGGCCGATAGCTCCCTGGAGCCCACCCGCCGGCCTGAGGTGGGCGAATTTGATTTGTACCTGATCACCGCTGGCTCGCTGGGCGATGCCGAACTGGCCCGCAGCGATGCGGCAGAGGCCCTGCGGATCACCGCCGCTAACTACTCAGGCCTGATTCCCTGGCTCACCGCCATCGCCACCCCTGAGCGCATCGCCAAACCAGGGCTGCTGTGGGTGTTCAGCTCGGTGGCAGCAGATCGGGGCCGGCCCTCGAACTACCACTACGGCGCCGCCAAGGCAGCCCTCACAGCGCTGTGTGAGGGGTTGCTGCTGCGCTGCCAGGGCAAGCCGTTTGCGGTGCGGATCATCAAAGCCGGTTTCATGGCCACACCGATGACCGTGGGCAAAGCACCTCCTGCGCTGTGCGCCAGCCCCGAGTCGGTGGCGCGAGATCTGCTGCGCCGGCCCAACCGGCGCGGCATCGAATACCTGCCCTGGTGGTGGTCGCCGTTGATGCGGCTGATTCGCCTGCTGCCTGCTTCCATCGCCTCCAAGCTCTGAGCCCTGTGACCATCCCCCTGCCTGCAGGCCTCACGGCCGAAACGAAAACGCTGAGCGGCTGGGGCCGCACCAACCCGGTGTGCGCCCAGGTGGTGCAGCCCAGCTCAGTGGAGCAGCTGCAGGAGCTGGTGCGCGGCGCCCCACCCCGCTCCTTGATCGCCCGGGGCCTTGGCCGTTCCTATGGCGATGCGGCCCAGCTCAAAGACGGCACGGTGATTGAGCTGCCGGCTTTTGATCGCATCGACCTGGATCCCGCCAGCGGCACGGTCACGGCTGGGGCTGGGGTGAGCCTGGATCAGATCCTTCGGGTGATCGTTCCTGCGGGGTTCTTCCTGCCGGTGACGCCTGGCACCCGCAACGTCACGGTGGGCGGGGCCATTGCCGCCGATGTGCACGGCAAGAACCACCACGTAGATGGCAGCTTTGGCAACCACGTGCAGCGGCTAGTGCTGGTGGATGGCAGTGGCATGTTGCGGGAGCTCACCCCCAGCGGCAGGGGCAGCGTGGATGAGGCGGAGTTTTTTTGGGCCACCGTCGGTGGCATGGGGCTCACCGGGGTGATTGTCGAGGCGTCCTTCTCGCTGATCCCGATCACCAGCTCGCTGATCAGCGTCGACACCACCCGTTACCGAGATCTGGAGTCGCTGATGGCGGCGATGGTGGAAGCCGATGCCAAGTACCGCTACAGCGTGGCCTGGGTCGACAGCCTCGATCCCAAGGGCCGGGGTGTGCTCACCTGCGGCGATCACGCCCCAGCAGAAGCGTTGCCCAAAAGCCAGCAGTCCGATCCACTCCACTACGACCCCAAAGCTTTGGCTTCAGCACCACCATTCCTGCCGGGCGGGCTGCTGAACAAGCTGACGGTGCGGGCGTTCAACGAGGCCTGGTATCGCAAGGCGCCTAAACACCGGGTAGGAGAGTTGCAGGCGATTGCACCGTTTTTCCATCCGCTCGATGGGGTGCAGGATTGGAACCGCATCTATGGCCCAGCCGGTTTCCTGCAGTATCAATTCGCCGTACCGAATGAAGCGGCCCACCTGGTGCCCCGCACTCTGGAGGCGCTACGCCAGGTGGGAGCACCGAGCTTCCTCACGGTGCTTAAGCGCTTTGGGCCCAACAACCCTGCACCGCTGTCGTTTCCGATTCAGGGCTGGACCCTTGCTGCCGATGTGCCGGCAGCAGTGCCGGGGCTGCTGGAGGCTCTGGATCAGCTGGATGAGGAGGTAGGGGCCGCTGGCGGGAGGCTGTACCTGGCGAAGGATTCGAGACAGTCGCCAAAGATGTTTGGGGTGGGCTATCCCAAATTAATGAAATGGGAGCAAGTAAAGAAAGAGTCAGACTTAATCTGTAGGATAAGTTCTTCATTGTACAAGAGGCTCGGGCAATAGATTGATTGGCTAAATCAATTAGCTGTTTATGCCTCCTATTAACCTATTCAATTCAGGCACGATGACTGGCTTTCTACGATGATTCAATTTCTTTATGTTGCGCTGGCAATTTTTGTCGGCCGGGCTTTGTTGAACATATATGGATTCAACGTAGTTCCCTTTGCCTCAAATGCCGATGAAGTTATGTTATCATTCAAGATCCCGCACTCTTTCTTTATAGGATAGGCCAATTCAAGGCATTAAGTTATTATGGCCAACAGACGTAGTCGACTCGCATCATCCTCCGCTATTCATTTGGCTTCAGGCATTCATATTTCATCTACGTGGTTTTGATTTAAGCGCTCTGCGTTTGCCTTCCATTCTATATTCAGTTGCCTCCTTGGCCGTAGTTGCATATTCGTTGTGGCTTGTGGCAGCTGTTGGCCTTGCTAGTAAAAGATTAATCAAGCTATTTATTGTTATTCT
>JBEIGX010000132.1:0-6678 GCA_040381675.1 Aphanothece sp. | reverse complement strand
CGGATCAGCTGCCACAGGGATCTCACGGATCCGGCCCTGCCTGAGCGGTTTGACACGATCGTGTGCCTGGATGTGCTGGAGCACCTGAAGGATCCGGCGGGCCAGCTGGTGGAGTTCGCCGAGCGCCTGTCGGGCAACGGCACCGCCCTGCTGAACTGGTATTTCTTCCAGGGGTTCGCTGGGGAGTACCCCTTCCATGTGGATGATCCGGCCCTGGTGGACCCGTTTTTCCGCACCCTGCAGGCCCGTTTCCTGGAGGTGTTTCACCCCTGGTTGATCACCACCCGGGCCTATCGCCCCATGCCTGGCCAGGAGACCTGAGGAGGGGGTCAGGTGCGAACCGCCAGGCCCGCGGGTTCGAGCATGAGCTTGCTGCGCTTCATCTGCTCATCCATCTCGATCGGATAGGCCCCATCGAAACAGGCCGTGCAGAAATGGGTGGAATGGGTGTGGGCCGCCTCCACCATGCCCTCCTTGGTGAGATAGGAGAGGGAATCCACCCCCAGGTGCTCCTCGATCTCCGCCAGGCTGAGGCGGGCCGCGATCAGGTGATCCTGGGTGTCGGTGTCGATCCCGTAGAAACAGGGGTGGGTAACCGCCGGGGAGCTGATGCGCATGTGCACCTCCGTGGCACCCGCATCGCGGAGGGCCTGCACCAGTTTGCGGCTGGTGGTGCCTCGCACGATCGAGTCGTCGATCACCACGACCCGCTTGCCGGAGAGCACATCGGGGAGGGGATTGAGCTTCACCCGGATTCCCGCTTCCCGCATGGCCTGGGTGGGCTGGATGAAGGTGCGCCCCACATAGCGATTTTTGATCAGGCCATCGCCGAAGGGAATGCCGCTCATCTGGGAGAAACCAATGGCAGCGGGGATGCCCGAATCAGGAACACCGATCACGATGTCGGCCTCCACGGGGGCTTCCTTCGCCAGCACCTCCCCGATGCGCACCCGATAGCTATAGAGCGATTCGCCGAAAAACCGGCTGTCGGGGCGGGCAAAATAGATCATCTCGAAGACGCAGAGCCTGGGCGGTTGCTCCTGCCAGCGCTGGCGATCGGGAATCGGATCCCCGGGACGGAAATGCACCAGCTCACCAGGTTGGATGTCGTCGGTGTAAGTGGCGCCGATGATGTCGAGACCACAGGTTTCGCTGCAGGCCACCCAGCGCCCCAGCTCCGGATCCCCCAACTGGCCAAACACCAGGGGGCGGATGCCGTAGCCATCCCGCAGAGCGAACAGCCCCTCGGGGGTGCCGATCAACAGACTGAAGGCCCCCCGGCAGCGACCGGCGGCGGTGCGGATGGCCTCGCTCCAGCCCATGCCCCCATCCACGGCCTGCTGGAGGGCAAAGGCGATCAGCTCGGAATCGGTGGTGGAGGTGAATTCCTCGGAGAGGTGATCGAGGGCGAGCCGGAGCTCGGCGGCATTCACCAGGTTGCCGTTGTGGGCCAGAGCGAAGGCTCCGAGCCGGGTGGTGAGCACCACAGGCTGGGCGTTGCACACCTTGCTGCTGCCGGTGGTGGAATAGCGGTTGTGGCCGATCGCCAGATCGCCGGGCATGCGATCGAGCACCTGCTGATCGAACACCTGACTCACCAGGCCCATGTCCTTGTGGAGGCGCACCCGGTTGCCGTCGAAGACGGCGATGCCCGCTGATTCCTGACCCCGGTGCTGGAGGGCGTAGAGGCCGAAGTAGGTGAGATTGGAGACGGGCTGGCCGGGGGCCAACACGGCAAACACCCCACAGGCTTCTTCCGGCTTGTCCGGCCGATCAGTGGACTGCTGGGAAGACGTCAGGGGACCAGGTAAGCCGTGGACGGACCGTCATCTTGGCGCATCACCGATCGGGGGGGAGGCCGGCCCCCCGCATGCGTCTAGGAATGGCCTGCTCAAAGGCCTCCCCCATCTGGGCCACGGGCAGGTGCAGCAGCACGGTCTCCCCCTGGCGCACCACCAGGTCGGCGGAGGAGCTCACCGAACCCAGGGCCGTAGCCGGCGGGGGGGATTCCCCGGAGAAGGCCTCGGCCAGAAGGGACTGCCAGGCCCCCTCCCGCTCGGGGGGCACGCTCACCAGCACCCGGGCTCCGCCCTCGCCAAAGAGCAGCCGATCCCAGCGCTCCGCTGTGGGGGGAAGAGAGATCTGGGCCCCGAGGCCGGAGGCGATGCAGGCCTCCGCCAGGGCTACCGCCAATCCCCCATCGCTGAGGTCGTGGGCGGACGCCACCAGATCGGCCTGGATGGCCCGGCGCAGGAGGGCCTGCACCCGCCGCTCCAGCTCCAGATCCACCACAGGGGGGCGGCCTGCGAGGAGCCCATGGATCACCCCTTGATAGCTGCTGCCCGCCAGCCCCACCCGCTCCTCACCAGCCGCTCCCAGGGGAACCCCCAGAAGCCAGATGCGATGGTCGGCCTGAGGCCAGGCCAGGCCCCGCACCTTGGTCAGATCCTCCACCAGGCCCACCATGCCCACCACGGGGGTGGGGTGGATGGGCTGGAGAGAGCCATCGGGCAACCGGGTTTCGTTGTAGAGCGACACGTTGCCCCCGGTGACGGGGGTGGCCAGCGCCCTGCAGGCCTCCGCCAGGCCCCGGCAGGCCATGGCCAGCTGCCAGTAGCCGGTGGGAGTCTCCGGGGAGGGAAAGTTGAGGTTGTCGGTGACGGCGAGGGGTTCGGCGCCCACACAGCTGAGATTGCGGGCGGCTTCCGCCACGGCCGCCATGCCGCCCCGCTCCGGATCGAGGGCCACCCAGCGGTTGGGACAATCCACCACGGCTGCCACGGCTCGCTGGGTGGGGGCGAGGGAGCCTGGCCCCTGCTGGGGGCGGAGGCGCACCACGGCCGCATCGGCGCCACCGGGGGGCACCACGGTGTTGGCCTGCACCTGGTGGTCGTACTGGCGCCACACCCAGCGCTTGCTGGCGATGGTGGGGTCGTCGAGGAGGCGCAGAAGCACATCCCCCCAGGGCAGGCGGCCATCCCCGAGGGCCACCCCGGCCTCCGTGGCGTCCGGAAGATCGGATTCGCGCCAGCGCCAAAGCTCCTGGATCTCGGCCGGGGGTTCGGCCAGCAGGGCATGGTGGTTGATCGGGGTGTCCTCCGCCAGGGCGCTGGCAGGCACCTCGGCGGCCACCTGCCCCTGGTGCAGCACCCGCACCACGTTGTCCTGAAGCACCTGGCCCACCACGGCGGCCTGGAGCCCCCAGCGGGTGAAGCGGGCCATCAGCTCCTCCTCGCGGCCAGGCTTCACCACGAAGAGCATGCGTTCCTGGGATTCGGACAGCAGGTAGTCGTAGGCCGTCATGCCGCTCTCACGGGCGGGCACCCGGTCGAGATCCAGCTCAATCCCCAGGCCCCCCTTGGCCGCCATCTCCGAGCAGCTGCAGGTGAGGCCCGCAGCCCCCATGTCCTGGGCGGCCACCACCGCGCCGCTCTGGAAGGCCTCCAGACAGGCTTCGATCAGGCCCTTTTCCAGGAAGGGATCCCCCACCTGCACGGCGGGACGGTCGTCGAGGGAGGCCTCGCTGAGTTCGGCGCTAGCAAAGCTGGCCCCCCCCATGCCATCCCGCCCCGTGGTGGAGCCCACGTAAACCACGGGGTAACCCACGCCATCGGCGCCCGACTTGACGATGGCGTCCGTTTCCATCAGGCCCAGGGCCATGGCGTTCACCAGGGGGTTGCCGGAGTAGCTGGCATCGAAAGCCACCTCCCCCCCCACGGTGGGCACCCCCACGCAATTGCCGTAGTGGGCAATGCCCGCCACCACCCCTTCCATCAGGCCGACGTTGCGGTCGTCATCGAGGGGACCGAAGCGCAGGGCATTGAGCAGGGCGATGGGCCTGGCGCCCATGGTGAAGATGTCGCGCAGGATGCCTCCCACACCGGTGGCCGCGCCCTGGAAGGGCTCCACGGCGGAGGGGTGGTTGTGGCTCTCGATCTTGAAGGCCAGCTGCTGGCCATCGCCCAGATCCACCACGCCGGCGTTTTCACCGGGCCCCACCAGGATGCGGGGGCCGCTGGTGGGGAACTGGCTGAGCAGGGGCCTGGAATTGCGGTAGCAGCAGTGCTCCGACCACATCACTCCGAACATGCCCAGTTCGGCTCGATTGGGGGCCCGCCCCAGGCGTCGACAGATCTCCTCGTAGTCGGCCTGGCTGAGATTTTCTTTGCGCAGGGCCTGGCCCAGGGCCTCCTGCACCGCATCGGCGGGTGGCACCACCACGATGGTCTCCTTGCTCAGGCTCGGTCTCTTCCAGTCTCCCACCTGGTGCAGGGCTCACACCCAGGGGTCATCCACGTCGGAGGGAGGACGGCGGCGACTCCCCCGAGGGGGGGGCGATGAGGAAGGGGTGTCGTCGGGCCAATCGTCCAGGGGATCGCCGTCCTCGTCGAAGGGGCGGGGGCGCTCCTCCCGGGGCTGGGCCTCCCAGGGAGGCTCCTCCAGCCAGCCCTCCAGCCGATCCTCCAGCACCCCACCAGCCTCCTGAAAGCGCTCCCGGAGCCGACTGGTCTCCTGCCCCATCTGGTCGCGCCAGCGCCGGGAGCGGCGCAGCAGGTCTTGCCGCAGGCTGGCCCGAGCCAGGGGCAGATCATCCAGCTCCTGAAGGGCCGTGAAGACCCGGCCGCTCTGCTGATCGACGATGCGATCCGGGCTGAGGCGCCAGCGGCTGGTGCCCGGCAGGCGGGGATCGGTGCGGGCCACCAGGTAGTGGGCGATGCGTCCGGAGCGCAGGTCGATCGCGGCATCCGCCACCGTGCCCAGGGGTTGGCCGCCAGGCCCCAGCAGCTGGGCATCCAGGAGGGTGGGGAGCCGTTGCACCGTGGCCGCATCGCTCTCGGCGGGCTCGCCCTTGACGAACACCTCCTGTTCGCTGATCCCCCGCAGTTGATCCAGGCGCCACACGAGACGGCGCTGCTGGATGGCGGAGGGTTTGCTCACCCAGCCCAGCAGCCGATGGACAGGGGGATGCATCCAGGCCATCTGGCCGGGCCCATGGTCGAGACCCTGGTCGCAGCGCACCCGCCGGCGCAGGAGATCACTGAGCAGCAGCTGGTCGGGGAGGGCCAAGGCCTTAGGTGCGGATCTGCACGGGCATCACGAGATAGGTGTAGTCGCTCTCGTGGCCCGCCGGCGAGAGCACGGCCGGGGTGGTGGGGGCGTTGCACTGCAGGCACACCCGGTCGGCGGGGATGGCCTTGAGGCCTTCCAGGAGATAGCGCACATTGAAGGCGACCTCGATCGGCTCCCCATCCATCTCGGCCGGCAGCTGCTCGGAGCCACTGCCCACGTCCTGAGCGTCAACGCTGATGGTGACCAGGCCACGGGCGGGATCCAGGGCCATCTTCACCACGTTGTTGTGCTGATCGGCCAGCACGGCGACCCGCTCCAGGGAGGCGGTGAGGGCCCGTCGCTCGAGGGTGATGGAGCGGCTGAAGCTGGCGGGGATCAGCTGGCGGTAGTTGGGGTAGGTGCCCTCCAGGCTGCGGGTGGTGAGCACCTGGTCGGCCCAGAGGAGCACCACCTGACCCCGGTCGCAGAAGAGGCTGAGGGGATCGGCGGAGGGCCGGCCCGTGAGGAGCCGTTCCAGTTCCCGCAGGGAGCGGGCCGGCACGGTGACGGAAAAGGGCTCGCCGGCGGTGTCCGCCGCCGCCTCGACGGCCTCCCCCTGGAGGTGGGGAAGGCGCAGCACGGCGAGGCGATGGCCGTCGGTGGCAGCACACTCCAGGCCCTCCCCATCCAGGCTCAGGTGCACGCCGGTGAGCAGCTGTTTCGATTCATCGCCACTGCTGGCGAACAGGGTGGCCCGCAGACCCTGCACGAGGGCGTTGGGGTCGAGCTGGATCGGGGTGCCGGTCTGCACCAGGGGCAGATCGGGGAAGTCGTCCGCGCTCATGCCCCGCATCTGGTAGGAGCCGGAGAGGCTCGTGAGTTCCACCTGCTCCTGACCGTCCTCGCAGCTGAGGGTGATGGGGCTGTCGGCCGAGAGGCGGGAAATGATGTCGCCAAAGAGGCGGGCCGGCAGGGTCACCGCACCGCTGGTTTCCACGCTGGCGGGGAGGGTGGTCTGGATGCCGAGGTGGAGATCAAAGCCCGTGAGGCTGATGCGGTTGGTGGCGGCATCGGCGGTGAGCAGCACATTGGCGAGCACCGGATGGGTGGGACGGGACGCAACGGCACGGCTCACCAGCTGGAGGCTGGCGCTGAGTTCGGCCTGGGAGCAAACCAGCTTCATGGGGGCACGGATCAGCCGCCATACGGTTTCACACCATGGGGCCATGCGCAAGCGAGCACCTGGACCAAGCGAGCCATCCGAGCTGTTCTCCCCATGTTCAACGGATCAAGAAAAAGAATTCATTCTTAAAGAAGACAAACCCGTCGTAGTAGACCCTTGGGAAACGGGGGAAAAGCCTGGCTTGGCAGGCCCCGCCTGGAGTGTGGGTTCAGAAGGCCTGCGGAATGGAAGAGGGCCAATGGGCAAAACGGGACGATTTCCCCCGTTTCCAGAGCCTGAGGAAAAGATCGGACGCGTCCGGACGCAGTCCTGGCTTCCGGTTCCCCCAGGATTGGGCTGAACTCTCCCCTGGTTTTCCTCGGTCAGTTGGTGGGGTGGCGGGGCCGCAACGGCGCCTCAGAAACCCATCACCTTGGCCACCATGGCCGTATCCGGATCCAGGCCGG
>JBEIGX010000131.1:0-6738 GCA_040381675.1 Aphanothece sp. | reverse complement strand
GGGCCGTGCCCGCACTGGGGTCTTGTGCCAGGTCTGTGACGGGATTGCTTTCTCCTGCCACCCCTTCAGGGGCCACCAGCGCCACGGCGGCCCTGGCTGGCGCCTTCTGCTGGACCCTCGCCACCCTGCTCTGGCGCAGGATCCCCGCCACCCTCACCGCCAACCAGCTGAATCTCTGCAAAACCCTGCTGGCGTTCCTTGTGCAGCTCCCCTTCTTGACGGTGGTGCAGTGGCCCCCAGGCCAGGGCAGGGCCCTGCTGCTGCTCGCTTTGAGCGGGGTGGTGGGGATCGCCTGGGGGGACAGCCTGTTCTTCGGCGCCCTCAGGCGTCTGGGCACGCGCCGCAGCCTCACCCTTACAGCGGGTGGACCGGCCGTGACGGCCCTGGCCGGCCTGGTGACCCTTGGGGAGCGTCCCCATCCCCCCCAATGGCTGGGGATCGGACTGATCGGCCTGGCCGTGGCGTTGGTGGCCCGTCAGACACCCGACCCCGACGGGCAGGGCTCCCCATCCCTTCCCTGGACCGGGCTGGCCCTGGCCCTAGCGGCGATGGCCTGCGGGAGTGCCGGCGCCTTGCTGGCCCGATCGGCCTTGCGCAGCGGAGAGGTGCCCACCCTGTTGGCCGCCACGGTGCGGCTGGGGGCCGCGTCGCTGGTGCTCGCACCAGGGCTGGGCCAGCTGGCGGGGGGGCTGCGCCAGCGCAGGTGGCCGCCCCTGCCCTGGCCCTCCATGGCGCTGGCGACCCTCCTGGGCACCAACCTGGGGATCCTGCTGCAGCAGATCGCCCTGGCCGGACTGCCCGGCGGATTGGCGGTGGCCCTGCTCTCCACCTCACCGGTGATGGCTCTCCCCTTTGCCCACCTGGAAGCCGACCGGCCGGGAGCCAGGGGTCTGGTGGCGGCTGGAGCCGCCACGGCAGGGGTCAGCCTGGTGGCTGGACTGGGGGGGTGAGACGGGCATCCGCCTGCTCTGTGGCCCACTGCACCAGTTGATTGAGCTCCAGGGTGAGGGCCGACTGGCCGTGACGGGCGGCGATCTCCTGCAGCGGATCCAGCAGGCGGGTCAGTTGCTCCAGAAACGCCTCCCGGAAGGCCGGATCGTTGGCCAAAGGGTCCTGGTGGGCCGCCCAGGTCTCGAGGGTCTCCCTGTCGGGGAGCTGGTCGAGATCGGGCGTGGAAGCGGCGATGGCCTGAAAGGTGCGCAACCCATGGGCCAGCAGGCGCAGGTAGTGGCGTTCCAGGGCCGGGAGCAGGGAACCCTCCAGCAGCTCCAGATCCTCCGGTGTGAGCACCACTAGGGGAGCGCGGATTGGGAGAGGGTGGGGAGGGGCTGGAGCCGGAATCCGCAGGAATGTCCCTCCTGCAGGCGCCAATGCACGCGCTCGATCTGGCAATCCGGAAAGGTGAAGCGCAGGAGCTGGAGCTCCTGGTCGCAGACCTGGGGAAACTCTTCCGCGATGCGCATCACGGAACAGTGGTGCTCCCGGATCATCCAGGCGCCGGGAGGGGCATCCTGGGAGACATCGGGGCAGAGATCGGCCACATAGCCCTCGGCGCGGCGGAGTTCGGTGAGCCGCTCCAGCCGGACTTCCAGGGAGCCTGGGCCGATCTGGCTGCGGTAGTGACGGGCTTTCTCATCGGCCTGCTGGGTCATCAGGCTGGCGATCGTCTCCGGCGGCAGATGGGCAGCCATGGAATGGAGCAGATCCAGGGCAAAGGTTTCACTGCCGTCGCCAAAGCGCTCCTGCCCCTGGGAGGTGAGGCGCCAATGGTTGGTGGGACGTCCGGGACCAGCAGCGGAGGAACTGGACTCGACCAGGGCATCGTCTTCCAGGCTTCTCAAATGGCGACGCATGGCCTGAACGGACACATTCAGAACCTCGGCGAGCTCGGCGGCAGTGGCTTCTCCCTGACGCAGCAATACCGCAAGCACCCCATCGCGGGTGGGCATGGAAGCCGTCTCTGCGGACGGGAGGGGGTGGTCACCCGTCCCATGTCCTGCCTGGGTGGGCCGAGGAGGGGATTGGGGAGGGTGGGGGAGGCTCATGGAAAGAGTGCGGTCTCTCGCACGCAACCGCCCTCACACGATGCCACGGGCGCAAGGCAATTGGGGGGACCGCAGCAGCGGCACCAGAGACAAGACACAATGGGCGGGAACGAACCCAACCAGGAATGCCCTAGGCTCTGCAAATACGAAACCTTTTCGTTTCGTAAACCGCAAACCCATTTCCTGTCGGGCCTTTTCTCCGAACCCTCCGGACCTCCCGGATCCTCCTTCTGTCCCCCCAGCCCTCCAAGACAGCCGTGACCTCTTCCGATTCCCTGTCGTCCGCCTCCACCGGTGAGGCCGCAGCCGGTTCCAGCCCGGCCGCGGAGAGCGGCAGCCTGGAAGTGATTCGGAAGTTTGCTGAAACCTATGCCCAGCGCACGGGCACCTATTTCTGCAGCGACCTCGGTGTCACTGCGGTGGTGCTGGAGGGCCTGGCCCGCCACAAGGACGATCTCGGCGCAGCCCTGTGCCCTTGTCGCCACTACGAAGACAAGGAAGCCGAGGTGGCCCAGGCCTTTTGGAACTGCCCCTGCGTCCCGATGCGGGAGCGAAAGGAATGCCATTGCATGCTCTTTCTCACAGATGACAATCCCTTCAAGGGGGAGCGTCAAAGCATCAGCATCGAAGAAATCAAAGCCAATGCCAGTGGCTAATTCACGCTGCCATCCATGACAAGCACAAGCCTAGAAAGCCTGGTTTCAACGCCTTACAAATATGGCTTTGTCACCGACATTGAAACCGAAAAGTTCAGCAAAGGACTCAACGAGGATGTGATCCGTCGGATTTCAGCCCTCAAAGAAGAGCCTGAGTTTTTGCTGAAGTTTCGCCTCCGGGCCTATGAGCACTGGCTCACCATGGAGGAACCAAATTGGGCTGCCCTTGGCCACCCTGCCATCAATTATCAAGACATCATCTATTACGCCGCTCCTAAGCAGAGCAGCAAGAAAGCCAGCCTGGATGAGGTCGACCCCAAACTGCTCGAAACTTTCGAAAAGCTTGGCATCCCCTTGAGCGAGCAAAAAAGGCTCTCGAATGTGGCGGTTGACGCTGTTTTTGACAGCGTATCCATTGCCACAACGTTCAAGGAAAAGCTCTCTGAACACGGGGTTATCTTCTGCTCCATCAGCGAGGCGGTTCGCGAGCATCCCGAACTTGTGGAGAAATACTTGGGCAGTGTGGTGCCGATTAACGACAACTTTTTCGCCACCTTGAATTCTGCGGTCTTCAGTGATGGCTCCTTTGTTTTCATTCCCAAAGGTGTGGAGTGCCCGATGGAACTTTCCACCTATTTCCGCATCAACTCAGGGGATACGGGTCAGTTTGAACGCACGTTGATCATCGCCGAAGAGGGCGCTTCCGTGAGTTATCTCGAAGGCTGCACCGCCCCCATGTTTGACACCAATCAACTTCATGCGGCCGTGGTGGAACTGGTCACACTGGATGATGCCTCCATCAAATATTCCACCGTGCAGAACTGGTATGCCGGCGACGCCAATGGGGTGGGCGGCATCTATAACTTTGTCACCAAACGGGGCCATTGCCGCGGCCAGCGCAGCCGCATCAGCTGGACCCAAGTGGAAACCGGATCGGCCATCACCTGGAAATATCCCAGTTGTGTGCTTCAGGGAGCGGATTCCGTGGGGGAGTTCTACTCCGTTGCCCTCACCAACAATCGGCAACAGGCCGATACGGGCACAAAGATGATCCACGTGGGACCCCGCACCCGATCCACCATCGTGAGCAAAGGGATCAGTGCCGGGGCGTCGTGCAACACCTATCGGGGCCTGGTGCAGATCGGGCCGAAGGCCAAGGGAGCGCGCAATTTCAGCCAGTGCGACTCCATGCTGATCGGCGACCAGGCGGGGGCCAACACCCATCCCTACATCCGGTCCCAGCAGCCCGATGCCGATGTGGAACATGAAGCCAGCACCTGCCGCATCTCCGAAGAGCAGCTCTTTTACCTCCAAAGCCGCGGCATTGGCGTGGAAGAGGCCGTCTCCATGATGGTGAGCGGTTTCTGCCGGGATGTGTTCAACCAACTCCCCATGGAATTCGCCGCCGAGGCCGACAAACTTCTGGCCCTCAAGCTGGAAGGTTCCGTTGGTTAACCCCCCAGCGTCCGCCCATCCGTTTCCCTTGTCCTCCGAGCACCACTGAGATTGCCGTGATCCGTCCCGATGCCCCCATCCTGCTCGAGATCAAGGATCTCCATGCCCGGATCGACGAGAAACCGATCCTGCATGGCGTCAACCTCACCATCCGGGCCGGCGAAATCCACGCCCTGATGGGCCGCAATGGCAGTGGCAAAAGCACCCTCTCCAAGATCCTTGCCGGCCACCCTGCCTACACCGTCACGGTCGGCAGCGTGTGCTTCGAGGGGCAAGACCTGCTGGGCCTCTCCCCCGAGGAGCGGGCCCGCAAAGGGCTGTTTCTGGGCTTCCAATACCCCGTGGAAATTCCGGGGGTGAGCAACCTGGAATTCCTCCGCGTGGCCACCAACGCCCGTCGGCAGGAGCAGGGGGAGGAGGAGCTGGACACCTTCAGCTTTGAGGACCTGGTGCGGGAACGGCTCCAGGTGGTGCAGATGGATCCGGCCTTCCTGGATCGCAGCGTGAATGAGGGGTTTTCGGGAGGGGAGAAGAAGCGCAATGAGATCCTGCAGATGGCGCTGCTCAGCCCCCAGGTGGCCATCCTCGACGAGACCGATTCCGGCCTCGACATCGATGCTCTGCGGATTGTGGCCGGTGGCGTGTCCCAGCTCGCGGGACCCAACAACGCCACCCTGCTGATCACCCATTACCAGCGCCTTTTGGAGGCCATCACCCCCGACTTTGTGCATGTGATGGCCGCTGGACGCATCCTGCGCACCGGGGGGAAAGAGTTGGCCCTCGAGCTGGAGAGCCGCGGCTACGACTGGGTGGATGAGGAACTGGCCCGGCTCCCGTCCACCACGCCGGTGGAGATGAGCTGATGCCCACCCTCTCGCCCCTCACCAGCCAGGCCCCAGTCGATCCGGGAATCCCCTGGATGCAGGCCCTGCTGGAGGCCTTTTCGGCCGCCTCCCCAGCTCCGGAGGCGGCCCTGGCCCTCACAGGCCTGCCGGGACGTCGGGAGGAAGCCTGGCGGTTCACCAACCTTTCCCTGCTGACCCAGATCGCGCCGCGGCCCCTGGATCCGGCAACGGCCCACTTGGCGGACCTTCCAGCGCCTGCGGCCCACACCTGGCGCCTCCCCCTGGAGGCCTGGCCCGCCGGTGGGCCCAAGGAGTGGCCCACCGGCATCGAGCCTCTGAGCGAGCCCGATCTCTCCTCCCACCTGGGACAGGTGCTGGCCGAAACGGGCGTGCAGACCCATTGGATCACCCGGTTGAACCAGGGTCTGGCTCCCGCGGTCATCGCCCTCCGGATCCGCCCGGGGGTCAGCACCTGCCTGGAAGTGGTGACCGACACGGCTCACCTCTCTGGGGTCCAACCCCTCCGGCTCCTGCTGCTGGTGGAGGAGGGTGCTTCCCTCGAGCTGGTACAAGTGCACCGGGCCAGTGGCCCAAGCCTCACCAGCATCGGGATCGAGATTCATTTGGAGAAGGGAGCCCGCCTCCACCACGCCCTGGTGGCCCAAGGCAGCACCAGCAGCGCCCTGCTGGCGGGCACCGCTGTAAACCAGGCCCCTGGCAGCCACTACAGCCAGACGAGTGTGAGTTGGGGCTGGGGACTGGCCCGGCAGGAACCCGTGATCCTCCAGAGCGGGGGCAACGCCACCACCCAGCTGAGGGGATTGCACTGGGTGCGGGAGGGTCAGATCGCTGACACCCATAGCCGGGTGTGCTTCGCGGGCCCAGAAGGCAAGCTCGACCAGATCCACAAGGTGGTGGCCGAGGAGGCCGGCCGCAGCGTGTTCAACGGCTGCATCCAGGTGCCCCGTCTCGGGCAGCGCACCGATGCCTCCCAGCTCAGCCGCAGCCTGCTCCTCTCCGATCGGGCCAGGATCGACACCAAACCGGAACTGGAGATCGTGGCCGACGACGTGCGCTGCACCCATGGGGCCACCATCAGCCGGCTGCAGGAGGACGAGCTGTTCTACTTGCAGAGTCGGGGCATCAGCGCCCCCCAGGCCTCCCGCCTGCTCCTGCGGAGCTTCTGCCAGGAGGTTCTGGCCGACTTGCCCGTCGCGGCTCGGGTGTGGAATCCGCTGGCCTCCCTGCTTGAGGTGGCACGCTGACCATGACCCTGGCCTCCACCCCCCCCCTGGCAGCCCCATCGCCCTCCGCCTTGCCCCCAGAGAATCTCGCCGTCCTCACCCGGCCCGACTTTCCCCTGCTGGATCAGACGGCCTGTCTGGGCCAGCCCCTGATCTACCTGGATTACGCCGCCACCAGCCAGAAGCCACGGCAGGTGCTCGAGGCACTCCAGCACTACTACAGCCATGACAACGCCAACGTGCATCGCGGTGCGCACCAGCTGAGCACCAGGGCCACGGAAGGCTTCGAAGCGGCCCGCGAGAAGGTGGCCCATTTTGTGGGTGCCCGCCGCGCCCACGAGATCGTTTACACCCGCAACGCCAGTGAGGCCATCAACCTGGTGGCCCGCAGCTGGGGGGAGCAGACCCTCTGCCCGGGTGATGAGGTGCTCCTGTCCGTGATGGAGCACCACAGCAACCTGGTGCCCTGGCAGCAACTGGCCCAGCGCACGGG
>JBEIGX010000130.1:0-6785 GCA_040381675.1 Aphanothece sp. | reverse complement strand
TGTTGCGCGAGAGCTGGTTCCAACGGTTCTCCAGCACCCAGCGGATCTCCCGTTCGGCCCAGATGGAGAGCTTGCGGGGATCGGCGGTGGTGACCACCCCGCGAAGGTTGACCCGAGGCGGGGCGGCCATTACGCCATCGGCACTGATGACCGCCAGAAGGGTGATCACACCGTCCTCCGCCAGCTGCTGACGCTCCTTGAGCACCCGGGCATCGACGATGCCGTTGCGGGAAGCGTCGAGCAACTCGATACCCGCCTTGACCGCCTCGCCTCGGCGGATGGAGTCGGGGGTGAGTTCCACCACATCGCCATTGTCAATGATGAGCATGTTGTCTCCAGGAACCCCCATCGACTGGGCTGTTTTGGAATGGCAAACCAGCATGCGATGTTCGCCGTGAACGGGAACAAAGAATTTGGGGCGCGTGAGCGCCAACATCAATTTCTGATCTTCCTGGCTGCCATGACCGGACACATGAATCCCTTCTCCTTTGCCATACACAACCTTGGCGCCCAGCATCATCAGACGATCAATGGTGTTGACCACCGAGATGGTGTTTCCGGGAATGGGGCTGGCCGAAAAAATGATGGTGTCGCTGGATTTAACCTGAACCTGGGGATGTTCGCCGCGGGAAATGCGGCTTAACGCAGCCAAAGGCTCCCCCTGGCTTCCGGTCATCAGCAACACAACTTCCCGATCGGGCAGGTCGCGGATTTGCTTGATGGGCACGAACAGCTCATCGGGACAGCGCATGTAACCCAGTTCCCGGGCCTTGGCGATCACATTGAGCATGGAGCGGCCCAGCAAACCCACCTTGCGACCGTGTTTCATGGCCAGCTCAAGAACCATGGAAACCCGGTGCACTGAGCTGGCGAAGGTGGTGACGATCACCCGCCCTTCGGCCTTGGCAAAATGGCGATCCAGATTGGGGAACACAGCCCGCTCGGGGGGCGTGAATCCGGGCAACTCGGCGTTGGTGGAATCGCTGAAGAGGCACAGGATTCCCTGTTCCCCGTAGTGGGCGAGACGCTGGACGTCAAACACCTCTCCATCCACAGGGGTGTGGTCGAACTTGAAGTCACCCGTGAACACCACCACCCCGACGGGGGTGGTGATCGCCAAGGTGAAGCTGTCAGCAATGGAGTGGGTATTGCGGATGAATTCCACCTTGAAGTGCTGTCCCACATGAACCACATCGCGGGGGCTCACGGTCTGCAGGGTGGTGCGATCGGTCACCCCGGCCTCCTCCATCTTTCCCGTCAGCATGGAGAGCGCCAGCTTGGGACCGTAGATGACAGGAATATTGAAATTCTTCAGGTGGTAGGGAATACCTCCAATATGATCTTCGTGGCCATGGGTCACGATCATGCCGCGAATCCGCTTGTGGTTTTCGCGCAGATAACTGGTATCGGGCAGGACAACATTGACGCCATGCATCCCATCACTGGGAAACGCCAAACCGGCGTCCACCAGCATCAGATCGTCACCGTATTCAAAGACGCAGGTATTTTTGCCAATCTCATGCAGTCCCCCGAGGGGAATCACGCGGAGAGCGGGCTGCTTAGCAGAAGCTGAGGTGGATTTGGTCGGATGTCCGTGGGAACTTGTCATGAAACAAAGGAATAAAAAAACGCGGTCTTGGTCTGGACGAAGCCTTGGCGTCAGGTAGGACGCAGGGCAGCAAGGATGGAAGAAAGTCGTTCGCGAACGTGGCTATCGGCTGGCAACAGGGGAAGGCGCGGGGCACCCACGGCCCAACCGGAAAGCTCAAGGGCCGCTTTGACCGGTATGGGATTGGTGGTGCAGAACAGGCCCCTGAACAGGGGCAAAAGCTTCTCGTGAAAGGCTAGGGCCTCTCCGTTACGACCCGCCAAAAAGGCCTGGACCATGGCTTGAATGGTTTCCCCGGCCAGATGGCTGGCCACGCTCACCACCCCGACCGCTCCGACAGAAAGCATGGGCAGGGTGAGGGAATCATCGCCGCTGTAGATCGCCAGCTGGTCTCCGCAGAGCGCTCGCAGCTGCTGCACCTCTTCCGTGGTGCCGCTGGCAGCCTTGAACGCCACCACATTCGGGCAATCCAGCAGCCGTGCGACGGTTTCAGGGGCAAGCTGGCAACCGGTGCGAGCGGGAATGTTGTAAAGCATCAGCGGGAGCTCGGGAGCCGCTTGGGCCACCGCCCGGAAATGGGCTTCCAGCCCGTCCTGGGGAGGCTTGTTGTAATACGGCACCACCACCAGGGCACCGTCAGCCCCGAGGGCAGCCGCCTTGGCGGTGGCCTCCACCGCCTCCGCCGTGCAGTTGCTTCCGCTGCCCGCCAACACCACCGAACGTGGGCCCACAGCTCCCTTCACGGCTGAAAACAGAGCATGTTGCTCCTCCCAGCTGAGGGTGGGGGATTCGCCTGTGGTGCCACACACCACCAGGCCATCGGAACCATGGCGGACAAGGTGATCCGCGAGACGCTCGGCCAGGGAAAGATCCAGGTTCCCATCCGGCGTGAAGGGGGTGACCATGGCCGTGAGCACCCGCCCGAAGCGGGGAGAGCACGCGCTGGGGTGGGCGCTCAAGGCTCACCTCCGTCAGCTGTCATTAGAAGCTCCGCGATCTGAATCGCATTGAGGGCTGCCCCCTTTCGGATCTGATCCCCGCACAACCAGAGCTCCAGAGCCTGGGGATGGCTCAGGTCCTGACGAATCCGGCCCACGGCCACCGGGTCCCGGCCGGTCACATCCATGGGCATGGGAAAGCGATTGGCAGCATGGTCTTCGATGAGGACAACACCTGCGGCCTCTGCCAGCAAGCCCCGGGCCTCCTCCACAGACAGGGGAGCCTCAAATTCAATGTTCACGGCCTCCGAGTGGGCGCGAAGAACAGGCACACGCACGCAGGTGGCACTCAACTGCAGATCGGGGCGCCCCATGATCTTGCGCGTTTCGTTCAGCATCTTGAGCTCTTCCTCGCAATAGCCATTGGCCTGGAGGGGAGAGTTGTGGAGAAAGAGGTTGAAGGCGAGGGGGAAAGGGAGCACCTCGCTCTGGGGAACCCCTCCCTCCAGCATGGTGCGCGTGAGCTGCCGCAACTCCTCCATGGCCCGTGCTCCAGCGCCACTGGCCGACTGGTACGTGCTCACCACCACGCGACGGATGCGACACCGGGTTTCCAGCGGGGCCAGCACCAGACACAACAGGATGGTGGTGCAGTTGGGGTTGGCAATGATCCCTTGATGGGTGAAGGCCGCACCGGGATTCACCTCCGGCACCACCAGGGGCACCGAAGGGTCCATGCGGTAGGCACTGGAGTTGTCGATCACCACCGCCCCGCTGGCCACGGCCTGGGGAGCCCATTCCTTGGAAACGGACCCCCCCGCGGAGGCCAGCAGCAGATCCAACCCTTGAAAACTGTCAGGTTCGACGGCTTTCACCGTGAGGCGCTCTTCCCCCCACACCACCTGCTGACCGGCGGAGCGGGGGGAGGCCAACAGACGGAGTTCCTCCACAGGCCATTGGCGCTCCCTGAGCAGATTCAGGATCTCCTCGCCCACCGCACCCGTCGCTCCAAGAATCCCGATCCGGAGGGGTCGGGACGGCAAACCTCCCCTCGGGGAGCTGGCAGGTTGCGATTGGGGAGCGGAACTGGAGAGGGTGGTCACCGAAGGGCGGACGGGGGGGGTAGGCCGGGGGGGCGTGGTGGGGATCAGGAGGCGGCTAAGAAAGGAAAACCGGCACCTGCGGAGGAGCCAGGAGACACCAAAAGGATGGGCTTCGAGGGGGTATATCGAGTCGACTTAACCGTCCTGCAAACAATACGTGGGCGAGGCGGCCCAAGGCCACTTTCTAGGATGAGGGATTGCCCGCCGTCCGGACCTGTCCATGACCCCAGCCGCCAGCCCCTCTACCGGCCAGGCCTCCAGCCTGAAAGTGAGCACCCAGCCTCGCCCAGGAAGTCGCCTGTCCGTGGAGGTTGCCATTCCTGGCGGACGGAGCCAGGCCAGCTATGACGCTGCCCTGGAGAAGCTCAGTCGCAGCGTGAAGCTGCCTGGCTTTCGCAAGGGCAAGGTGCCCCGCTCGGTGCTGCTCCAGCAGCTGGGGCCCTTGAGAATCCGGGCCACCGCCTTGGAAGACCTGGTGGAAAGCGTGTGGCGGGATGCCCTGGAGCAGGAGCAGATCGAAGCGCTGAGCCGCCCTGAACTGCAGGAGGGATTTGAAACGGTGCTGGGTCGCTTTTCTCCCGGGTCCGAGTTGGTGCTCACCCTGGAGATGGATGTGGAGCCCACACCCACCCTCAAGACCACGAAGGGGCTGAAGGCAGAAGCCGCCTCCGTCGCCTTCGATCCCGCCCGGGTGGACGAGCTTCTGGAGCAGTCGCGCCGCCAGTTGGCCACCCTGGTGCCCGTGGAAGGACGGCCTGCGGCCATGGGGGATGTGGCCAGGATCCGGTTCTCCGGGGTGTTTGCCGACAGTGGCGAAGCCATTGAGGGGGGGAGCAGCGACGGAATGGACGTGGAGATGGAGGAAGGCCGCATGATTCCCGGCTTCGTGGAGGGCATCGTGGGGCTGAACGCTGGGGCCAGCCAAGATGTCAGCTGCTCCTTCCCGGAGTCCTACCCCCAGGAGGACGCCGCGGGGCGGCCGGCCACGTTCAGCATCACCCTCATCGACCTCAAAACCCAGGAGTTGCCCGAACTCGACGATGCCTTCGCCCAGCAAGCCAGCGAGAAAGCCACCCTGGCGGAGCTCAGAGCCGATCTGGAGGAACGCCTGAAGCAAGATGCGGAGAGGCGGCACCGGGCCAATCGCCACGACGCGCTCCTGGAAGCCCTGGTGGAGCAATTGGAGGTGGAACTCCCGGAAACCCTGATCCAGCAGGAAATGCGCAACCTGGTGGAGCAGACCGCCAGCCAGATTGCCCAACAGGGCATGGATGTGAAGAAAGTCTTCACCGCCGATGTGGTGCGCTCCCTGATGGACAGCTCCAGGCCAGAGGCGGAAAAACGCCTGCGTCGCAGCCTGGCGTTACGGGCCCTTGCCGTCGCAGAAAAGATCGAGGTGCCCGCCCCAGAGGTGGCCACCCGGATGGCTGAGGTGCGGCGCGAACTGAGCAACCAGCCCAACCTCGACGAGGAACGGCTGCGCGTCGCTGTGGCCGACGACCTCCTCCAGGAAAAACTCCTGGACTGGCTGGAAGCCCATGCCACGGTCAGCGAAATCGCCCCGGCGGCGGAAGAGGAGCCGGCTGTGGAAAAACCAGAAAAAGGGAAGAAAGCCAAAAAGGCTGAAGCAACCCAGGCAGAGGACAAGACGGCCACCCCCTAGGCGGTGGAGGGCTCGCTGCCCATAGATTGAAGAGAACGTCCCCTTACACCCCCGCCCCCTGCGTGTGAACCAGGTTTTTCCTCACCCCGTCCACAGTCTTTGGCAAGGACCACGACCCTGGGCCGCCAGGATGGGCCCGGAAGCCTCACCAGGTGTGCTGCCCACTGTGGTGGAGCAGTCCGGACGGGGGGATCGGGCCTTTGACATCTATTCCCGACTCTTGCGCGAGCGCATCATCTTCCTGGGAACAGGAATCGATGACCAGGTGGCCGACTCCCTTGTGGCCCAGCTGCTGTTTTTGGAAGCCGAAGATCCGGAAAAAGACATCCAGATCTATATCAATTCCCCCGGTGGCTCAGTGACGTCTGGCCTGGCGATCTACGACACCATGCAACAGGTCAGCCCTGATGTGGTCACGATTTGCTACGGCCTAGCCGCCAGCATGGGTGCCTTTTTGCTCTCTGGAGGAGCCAAGGGAAAGCGTCTGGCCCTACCCAATGCACGCATCATGATTCACCAGCCCTTGGGCGGCGCCCAGGGCCAGGCGGTGGACATTGAAATCCAGGCCAAGGAAATCCTGTACCTCAAGGAAACGCTCAACAGCCTCCTGGCCGAGCACACGGGGCAACCACTGGAAAAAATCGCCGAAGATACGGACCGGGACTATTTCCTTTCTCCGCCAGAAGCGGTTGAATACGGATTGATAGATAGGGTCGTGGAGGGAATTCCCTCCCCCAGCCCGGTTTGATCCTTAAGGACCGCAGACCTGCAGGCGCTTGAGGGCATCCTAAAAGCGGGGCCGCCCCGTACGCTCCCCCCCGACCAAGGACATGGCAAAGTTCGACGCTCACCTCAAATGCTCCTTCTGCGGTAAGTCGCAGGATCAGGTGCGCAAACTGATTGCCGGGCCTGGGGTTTACATTTGCGATGAATGCATCGATCTCTGCAACGAGATCCTGGATGAGGAGCTGGTGGAGGGCCAGAGTCACAGCAGTCGGCCATCCCCGGAAACGAGTCGGAAAACACCCCAGAAAAAGGCACCCAAGCCTGCCCCGACCCTGGCCTCCATCCCTAAACCCCAGCAGATCAAGACGTTCCTCGATCAGCAGGTGGTGGGCCAAGAGGAAGCCAAGAAAGTGCTGGCCGTTGCGGTCTACAACCACTACAAACGATTGGCCTGGCAAGGAGATGGGCAAGGGGAAACAGACCGCAGCGCCACGCGCCTTCACAAATCCAACATCCTGCTGATCGGTCCGACGGGATGTGGAAAGACCCTGCTGGCCCAGTCGTTGGCGGAACTGTTGGATGTGCCCTTCGCCGTGGCGGATGCAACCACCCTCACGGAAGCGGGCTACGTGGGTGAGGATGTGGAAAATATCCTGCTCCGCTTGCTTCAGAAGGCAGAGCTTGATGTGGATGTGGCTCAACGAGGCATCATTTATATCGATGAAATCGACAAGATTGCCCGCAAG
>JBEIGX010000129.1:0-6796 GCA_040381675.1 Aphanothece sp. | reverse complement strand
CTTGACGAATACCAATCGGCTCGACCCTCAAGCTCGCGAAATTTAGCGGAGGTTTTCAGGCTGCCAACCCCGCCGGCTTTCCCTACGTTGAGGAAAACTTTCCCTACCTTGAGGAAAGCTCCGAGCCGTCGCCAGACTTTCTCTAAACGCCGTCGTTTCCTTCCATGAGCTTCGATCAGCCCTCCAGCCCCTCCCTTGAGGGGCCTGCCTCCAGCCCCAACGGCCAGTCGAGCACCCCAACGGTGTTGCAGACCGCCTTCCGGGAGCGGTTTGAGGCTCTGCTTCCCACCATTCAGAGGGAATGGCCCGATGTGGCTCGCCACACCCTGGAGTCCACCCGCGGCAGCTTCGACCAGCTCGTGGAGGTGATCAGCCGCCAGACCGGAGGGGCCACCCCCCGGGTGAAGGAGCAGCTGCTCGACCTCATTGAGGCCACCACCCACCAGGCCCAGCAGGTGGGGGATTCCCTCAAGCCCCTCGAAGACCAGCTCGACCAGCTGCTGGACGACCTCAACCGCACCCTCCGGCCCAAGCTGGAGAAGCCCGTGCGGGAGCGCCCCCTGATGGCGCTTGGGGTGGCGGCGGGCGTGGGCCTGCTGCTGGGGCTGCTCCTGTCGCCTGGGCGCCGCTCGGCATGAACGTCAAGGGAGCCTCTCGCCTCTCCGGCCTGCTCACCTCGGTGGTGGATCTGCATGTGCGCATGGCCCTGCAGGAGGCCGATAAGGAGAAGCGCCGGCTGATCACCGGCGCCGTGATCCTGGGGGCGGGCCTGAGCCTGCTTTTGCTCGGCCTCCTGTTCAGCCAGATCGTGCTCGTGCTCTGGCTGCGCCAGGCCTTCCAGCTCAGCTGGATGGCGGTGCTGCTCGGCCTGGGAACGGTGTATCTGGTGCTCTCGGGGATTTTCCTGCGGATCGGCGGGGGCCTGCTCAGCAAGCCCCTTCTGCCGGAAACGTTGGCGGGCCTCACCCGCACCACCCGGGCCCTCACGGGCCGGCTCTAGGTTCTGCAGCCCTGGTCAGGCGGCCCTGGGCGATCATGGCCCTGCGGCCCCCCCTGGTTATTGATGAGCGCCCCTTCCCCAAGTTCGTCCGGCGACGCCATCCGGGAGGCGTTCCTGGCCTTCTACCAGGAGCGGGAGCACCTGCGCCTTCCCAGCGCCTCCCTGGTGCCGGACGACCCCACGGTGCTGCTCACCATCGCGGGCATGCTCCCCTTCAAGCCCGTGTTTCTCGGGCAGGCCCCCCGGCCCGCGGCCCGGGCCACCACGAGCCAGAAGTGCATCCGCACCAACGACATTGAAAACGTGGGGCGCACGGCGCGGCACCACACGTTTTTTGAAATGCTCGGAAACTTTTCTTTCGGAGATTATTTCAAATCCCAGGCGATTCATTGGGCCTGGGAGTTGAGCACCGAAGTGTTTGGCCTGGATCCCCAGCGCCTGGTGGTGAGCGTGTTTCGCGAGGATGACGAAGCGGCCCAGATCTGGCGCGATGAGGTGGGGGTGAATCCCTTGCGCATCGTGCGCATGGATGAGGCTGATAATTTCTGGGCTTCTGGCCCCACCGGCCCCTGCGGCCCCTGCTCGGAGATCTATTACGACTTCAAACCTGAGCTGGGCGATCAGGGAATTGATCTGGAAGATGATAGCCGATTCATTGAATTTTATAATCTTGTTTTCATGCAATATAATCGCGATGCGGAGGGGGCTTTGACGCCCCTTGCCAATCAAAATATCGATACAGGAATGGGCCTGGAGCGGATGGCCCAGATCCTGCAGGGGGTGTCCAACAACTACGAAACCGATCTCATCTTTCCCCTGATTGATGCCGCCGCCGCGCTGGCGGGTTTTCCTTATCAGGGTGCCGATGCCCGCCAGAAAACCAGCTTCAAGGTGATCGGCGACCACAGCCGGGCCATCACCCAGCTCATCGCCGATGGGGTCACGGCCTCCAATCTGGGCCGGGGCTACATCCTGCGGCGCCTGCTGCGGCGTGTGGTGCGCCATGGCCGGCTCCTGGGCATCGAGGGGCCCTTCCTGCCCGTGCTGGGCGAGGCGGCAATCGCCCTGATGGGGCCGGCCTATCCCCAGCTGCCCGAGCGGCGCCAGCTCATCCTCGCGGAGCTGGAGCGGGAGGAGGCCCGTTTCCTGGCCACCCTGGAGCGGGGGGAAAAGCTGCTGGCCGACGTGCTGGCGGCCCAGCCCACCCAGATCAGCGGTGAGCAGGCCTTCGAGCTCTACGACACCTATGGCTTCCCCCTGGAACTCACCCAGGAGATCGCCGAAGAGCACGGCCTTTCGGTGGATCTGGCGGGCTTTGAGGCGGCCATGGAGGGGCAGCGGCAACGGGCCAAAGCCGCGGCCGTGAGCATCGATCTCACCCTGCAGGGGGCCCTGGAGCAGGTGGCGGCCGACCTGGAGAGCACGGCGTTCACCGGCTATGAGGCCCTCGAGCGGCCCAGCTGTGTGGTGGCCCTGGTGGTGAACGGCGTAGCGGCCGAGTGGGCGGTGGCCGGAGATGACGTGCAGATCGTGCTGGATTCCACCCCGTTCTATGGGGAAGGGGGCGGCCAGGTGGGCGATCGGGGTGCGCTCAGCGGTGGCGGGCCCGAAACCTCGGATGGTGGGGCGATCGTGGCGATCCATGGGGTGAGCCGCAACCGCAGCGTGTTCGTGCATAGCGGCCAGGTGGAGCGGGGAAGGGTTGCCGTGGGGGATGTGCTCACCGCCCGGGTTGATCGGGGCTGCCGCCGCCGGGCCCAGGCCCACCACACCGCCACCCACCTGCTGCAGGCGGCCCTCAAGCAGGTGGTGGATCCCTCCATCAGCCAGGCTGGCTCCCTGGTGGATTTCGACCGGCTCCGCTTCGACTTCCATTGCCCCCGGGCCCTCACCGCCGAGGAGGTGCAGGAGGTGGAGACCCTGATCAATGGCTGGATCGCCGAGGCCCACACCCTGGAGGTTCAGGAGATGGCGATCGAGCAGGCGAAGGCCGCCGGTGCCGTTGCGATGTTCGGCGAGAAATATGCCGAGGTGGTGCGGGTGGTGGATGTGCCTGGGGTGTCGATGGAGCTTTGCGGCGGCACCCATGTGGCCAACACCGCCGAGATCGGCCTGTTCAAGATCGTGGCGGAGGGGGGCGTGGCGGCCGGCATCCGGCGCATCGAGGCCGTGGCCGGGCCGGCTGTGCTGGCCTACCTGAAGGAGCGGGATGGGGTGGTGCGGGCCCTCTCCGATCGCTTCAAGGCCCAACCCGCCGAGATTCTGGAGCGGGTGGGGGCCCTCCAGGAGGAGCTCAAGGCCAGCCAGAAGGCGTTGGCGGCTGCCAGGCAGGAGCTGGCCCTCGCCAAGGCGGCGGCCCTGGCGGCTAAGGCGGAAGCGGTGCAGCCGGCGGCCCCTGGCGCCGGGCCCTATCGGCTGTTGGTGGCCCGCCTGGATGGGGTGGAGGGAGCGGGCCTGCAGAGCGCGGCCCAGGGCCTGGCGGATCAGTTGGGCGCAGGGGCGGCCGTGGTGCTGGGTGGCCTGCCGGAGCCGGCGGATCTGGGCAAGGTGATCCTGGTGGCCGCCTTTGGCCCTGAGGTGATTGCCGCCGGACCCAAGGCGGGGGCCTTCATCGGTGGGGTGGCGAAGGCCTGCGGGGGTGGCGGCGGAGGCCGCCCCAACCTCGCCCAGGCGGGCGGACGCGATGGGGCGGCCCTGGATGGGGCCTTGGAGCAGGCCCGGGAGCAGCTGCGCGCCGCGCTGGGCTGATCCCGAACGGGCCCCCGGTCCCGCCATTCATGCCCTAAACCCAGGCCACCACCCCTTTCACATTGAAGATGTCCTGCCAGGACGCCTGGAACACGCCGGCATAGGTGGAGCTTCCGGCTCCCCAGGGATTGCTGATGGTGAACCGGCCGGTGCTGGCGTTGTAGCCGGTGATGGCAAAGGCGTGAAAGGACACGAAATTGCGTTTCCCGGAGCCATCTGTGCTGTTGCCCAGGCTTGCCAGCCAGAGCGATTTGCCGGCATTGAGGGCAGCAATGGCCGAATTCCGATAGCTGTTCCAAGCACTCAGACTGCCAGAGGCTGAGTTCCATCCAGAGTTGGTGTAATACGACGAATACGTGTCTGGGCTGCGATTGACAATGTGCTCCAGGACGCCTTCCCAGCCCCCTTCGATATCCCGATAACTGTTGGCTTGATTGGCCCGATGAAAGGCGCCGATTTCATTCGCTTGTGCATAGGCTTTTTCTGCCAGGGCCACCCACATCTCGCCACCCAGAGAGCGAGAGGTATTTCCAGCCAACACCAGGGAGGAGCTACCAGAAAACACAGGCGCTGAGCGATCCACGGTGACCCAGAGTTCATTGCCTGTCGATCCGTAGAACCGCACGCCATAGGTTCCGTCGCCATTATCACGGAACATGTCACGAATTAGTTGGCGTTGGTTGCTGGCAAGGCCAGCACAGGCCGCCAGAAAATAACAGGTGCCTGCTCGCCCTTGGTTGACATCGGAAAAACTGATGTCATTCACAAAGAGATTTCCCGTCATGCGTCGATAGCTGAAAGTCACGCTATTTGCCCCTGCCGCCGTGTCGCCACGCACGAAGTTCGTGGGGAGGTCGAGGCCTCCGAACCACTTTTCGACCAATCGATTCATCTGGCCCTGGGTGGATCCTGCAGCCAGGTTGCCCAGGGAGATGCGGGCGCTTGCCCCGCCACTCCACCATTGATTGGCCGTATTGCCATTCACCACTGCATTGTAGATGTATTGGTGGTAGGTGCGAGATGTGGCAGAAAGGTAGGGATTGAGTTGGTTGGCCAGCGTTCGAAGATCCGAGAGTTCCTGGAAGCTGACGCCATTCGTTCCTGTTGTACGCAGGAGCGATGAAAGCTCTCCATGGCTAAAGAGATTGTCCCGGAGCGCTGTATTGACGAAACTCCGTATCCCGGGCGTTGCAACTCCTGCGATGCGATCTGAGTTGCTGCTGATATTTGTTGCCCTGAGGGTGTAAGCCCCCGTCAGAGAGCCCGTAGCTGCAGCATCGAGAAAATAGGTGCCTGTGGTGGTTGCTGCGTATGTGATCTGGGAGCTGAGGCTTTGAGAAAAGTTGTCATTACTAGCAAGACTATTTCGCCCGCTGCTATCGCGAAGAGTCAGGGTTGGGTCGGAGAGGGTTGTTCCATCTAGATTGATGCGATAGGTCTGTCCAGCCGTAAGGTTGAGGCGAAACCAGTCGTGATCACCACTGAAGTTAATGGTTCCAGAGGCTTCACGGCCCACCACAACGTTGCCCGTTGTGGTGGGATCCGCGAGGTAATCATCCGACGTTGACGATGTTGCAGCGGCAAGGAGTGCATAGGTACCCGTCCCGCTGCCGTAAGCACCTGCGTTGAGGAAGTAGGTGCCAGTGGTGCTGGCAGTGAAGGTGATCTGGGAGTTGCGGCCGTTGAAGTCGTCGTTGAAGGCGAGCTGGGTGCCGCTGGCGTTGAGGAGGGCCAGGGTGGGATCGGCGAGGGAGGTGCCGTTCAGGGTGAAGCGATAGGACTGGCCCGCGGTGAGGGAGATGCGGAACCAGTCGCGATCACTGTTGAAGTTCACCGACCCTGTGCGGCTGCCACCAACCGTTATGTTGCCGGTGGTTGTGGTGTCGGCGGAAAAGTCGTCATTGGCGAGCACATCTGTGGCATAAAGGGTATAGGCACCAGAGCCCACATTATTTTTGGAGCCAACGTCCAGGTAGTAAGTCCCAGAGACCTGGGTCGTGAAACCAAGGATCGGATTCAGAGACCCCCCGGAATCATCGGCAAATCCTCGTTGATTGCCATTGGCATCTCGTAGAGACACAGTCGGGTCGCGCAGGCTGCTGCCCACCGCCGAGAACGTGTAACTACGGCCAGCGCTTAGAGAAATTCGGAACCAGTCGTGATCCGCATTGAAGTTCACCACTCCGGAGCGGCTGCCACCAACGGCGATTTGTGCGGTGGTGGCAGCGTTGCCGGCCACATCATCCGTGGTGCGGACGGGGGTGGTGTCTGCAGCCAGGAGGGTGTAAGAGCCCGTTCCACTGCTGAAGGCCCCTGCATCGAGGAAGTAGGTCCCTGTGGTGGCGGCGGTGAAGGTGATCTGGGGGTTGCGGCCGTTGTAGTCGTCGTTGAAGGCCAGCTGGCTGCCGCTGGCGCTGAGGAGGGCGAGGGTGGGATCGGCGAGGGAGTTGCCGTTGAGGTTGAAGCGATAGGTGCGGCCAGCCGTCAGCGCGATGCGGAACCAGTCGCGATCCCCATGGAAGTTCACCACGCCGGTGCGGCTGCCGCCGGCGGTGATGCGGGCGCTGGTGGAGGCGTTGCCGTTTACATCATCTGTGATTCTGACGGGGGTGGTGTTCGCGGCCAGCAGTGTGTAAGAGCCCGTTCCACTGCTGTAGGCGCCGGCATCAAGGAAATAGGTGCCCGAGGTGGTGGCGGTGAACGTGATCTGGGAGTTGCGGCCGCTGAAGTCGTCGTTGAAGGCCAGCCGGCTGCCGCTGGCGTTGAGCAGGGCGAGGGTGGGATCGGAGAGGGTGGTGCCGTCGAGGTTGAAGCGGTAGGTCTGCCCACCGATGAGGGCGATGCGGAACCAGTCCCGATCCCCGTCGATGTTCACCACGCCTGAGCGGCTGCCCCCTACGGTGATGGAGCCTGTGGTGGAGGTGTTGTCTGAAAAATCGTCGGTGGGTGTGATGTCTGCTGCCAGGAGGGTGTAGGAGCCTGTTCCACTGCTGAAGGCCCCGGCATCGAGGACATAGGTTCCCGAGGTGGTGGCGGTGAAGGTGATCT
>JBEIGX010000128.1:0-6859 GCA_040381675.1 Aphanothece sp. | reverse complement strand
TCGGGTGAGCGTGGATGGGGTGAGCCATCCCCTGCCCGTGCCCTTCCTGGTGATCGCCACCCAGAACGGCCTCGACCAGGGGGGCACCAATCCCCTGCCCGAATCCCAGCTGGATCGCTTCCTGATGCGCCTCAGCCTGGGATTCCCCAGCCGTGACGCCGAGCGGTTGCTCCTGGAGGGGGGAGCCCTGCACCCGGAAGCCCTCGCCTCCAGCCTGGGCCCCCACGACCTGCTGGCGCTGCAGGAGGCCGTGCCACGCCAGCACTGCAGCCCGCCCCTCCTCGATTACGTGCTGGATCTGCTGGCCCGCAGCCGCCAGCCGGTGCAGGAGGGGCATCCGCTCTCCCCCCGGGCGGGCCTGGCCCGGTTGGGGGCGGCCCGGGCCTGGTCGTTGCTGGAGGGCCGGGGCCATGTGACCCCCGACGACGTCCAGGCCGTGCTGCCCGCGGTGGCGGAGCACCGTCTCGATGGGGGCCAGGCCCTGGGGGAAGGGGCGGCCTTGAGCACGGCCCTGCTGGCTTCGGTAGAGGGCCTGCGCTGACCATGGACCTGCTGAAGCGTCTGGAGCCCCGGCTGCCGCTTCGCCGCCAGACCCGCCTGAAGCTGGGCCTGCGCACCCTGTACATCCTGCCCACGGGGCTGGGCTGGCTCTGGTTGGCCGGGCTGGCCATGCTCCTGCTGGTGGGGGTGCAGACCCAGACCAACGGCCCCTTGCTGCTGGCCTTTCTGATGCTGGGGCTCTGGTTGTTGGCGCTTCACCTCACCCACTTCAATCTCCACGGCCTGGAGCTGGCAAGCGTCCCACCCCATTGGGGCTTTGCCGGCGACGCCGTGCCCTATCCCTTCACCCTCCGCTGCGGGGGGCGTTCAGAGGGGCTGAACCTCCAGTGGAGCGAGGCCCCCGCAGGCCCCCCCTTGACGGTGGAAGCTCTCGGACCAGGGGAGCATCGCCTGGAGCTTCCCTGGCGGCCGAAGGCCCGGGGGAAGCAGCAGCCTGGACGGCTGCGGCTCTGGAGCACGGCGCCCCTGGGGTTATTCGTCTGCTGGACCGTGTGGCACCCTCCCAAGCGCCAGCGGATCGCCCCGGCCCGGGTGGCCGGCCCCGTGCGGGAGTTGGTGGGGGCTGTGCCCCTGGGGGAGGAGGCCGGCCGCGCTGAGCGGGGGGAGGACGGGGACGCCTGGCAGGATCTGCGGCCTCGGCGCCCCCAGGACAGCCCCAGTCGCCTGGCCTGGAAGCTGCTGGCCCAGGGCCGGGGCGAGCTGGTGAAACGGTTTGCTGCCCCAGCTCCCCAGTCGCTGGTGCTGGCGCCTGAGCCCTCTCTCCCCAGAGAGCGGGCCCTGGAGCATCTCAGTGAGCGCCTCTGCCGCCTCCACCGGCAGGGGGGGGCCTATGGCCTGCTCTGGCAGGGCGTGGTGGTGGGTCCGGGGCAGGGCCTGGCTCACCGCGACCGGTGCCTGCTCCTGCTGGCGGAGGGGCCATGACCCGCGCGCTGGCCGCACCGTTTCTGCAGTGGCTCGCTTTTGGCCTGCTGGGGGCGGGTCTGCTGGCCTTGCGGCCGGTGGATCTGCTCAGCAGCCTGGCCATGGTGCTCACCCTGCTCACAGGCCTCAAGCTCTGGGAGGCGCGGCGGCCTGAGGAGCGGCGCCTGGTGTGCCTGCTCCAGTTGCTCAGCGCCGGGGTGCAGGGGGCGGTGCAGACCGATCTGGCCGCGAGCCTGCTGCAGGGGGCTGCGGTGGTGGTGGCTCTGGCGGGGCTCCTGGCCCTGGAGGTGGGGGCCGGGCTTCGCTGGGGCGTGTTGCTGCGGCGCAGCGCGGGGGTGGTGGTGGCCGCCCTGCCCCTGGCCCTGGTGCTCTTCCTCCTGGTGCCCCGCCTGCCCCCCATCGGCATGTTGCCGGGGGGGTGGGGAGCAGCGGCGGTGACGGGCCTGAGCGACACCCTGGATCCCGGCAGCATCGCCACCCTCGCCACCAATGGGGCGCCGGCAGCCCGGGTGACCTTTGCAGACGGCGCCCCACCGCCACTGGCGGGCCGCCAGTGGCGGGTGCTGGTGCATGAGGGTTTCGATGGGGAGCGGTGGACCGTGCAAGGGGAAGACCCCAGCCTGGAGTTCCTGGGCTGGCGCCAGGCCCGGGAGGGCTCGGGGCCTGTGCGGGAGGTGTGGCTGAGTGAACCCAGCCCCATGGAGCGGGTGCCCTGGGGCGGAGCAGGCACTCCGAGCAGCCGCCAGCTGCGCCCCACGCCCCAGGGGGAGCTGGTGCACCGCGGCCCCCGGGGCCAGCGCCGGGCCTATGCCATCACGGCCGGTGAGCCCACCCGGCCCTGGCAGCAGCAGCGGCCCGGCCCGGAGCTGCTGGCCCTGCCCATCGGCGCCAACCCCCGCCTGGAGGCGCTCGGTCGGGGTTGGGCCAGTGTCCCCCCCCTGGAGCGGTTGCAGCAGGTGGAGCGCTGGATGCGAAGCCAGCCCTTCCGCTACACCCGCCAGCCGGGGCTGTTGCCGAAACAGGCGCCGTTGGATGTGTTTCTCTTTGAGCGGCGCCAGGGTTTCTGCGGCCATTTCGCCAGCGCCACCAGCGCCCTGCTGCGGGCGTCTGGGCTGCCAGCCCGGGTGGTGAGCGGCTACCAGGGCGGCAGCTGGGTGCAGCCCGTGAGTGGACCGGGCTATCTGGATCTGCGCCAGAGCGATGCCCACGCCTGGAGCGAAGTGTGGATCGAGGGCACGGGATGGGTGGCGGTGGATCCCAGCCTCTGGGTGGGGGAGGCCAGCGCCGCCCAGGCTCCCCAGCCCGCGGGCGCCGCCGATCCCCTGCGCTGGCTGGTGCGCCAATGGTGGGGCTTGGATCTGGCCTGGACCCGCTGGTGGCTGGGCTACGACGCCCGCAGCCAGGAGGCCTTGCTGGCCTGGCTGCTGGGCGACCAACAGGATCAGCTGGGGCTGTTCCTGCTGGCGGCCGTGGGGGTCACCCTGGCGGGGGGCCTGGCCCTGCTGGGCTGGCTGGGCCGGCGTGGGGTGGGGGATCCCCAGCGGCGGGAGCTGGAGCGGTGCCTGCTGGCCTTTGCCCGCCGGGGTTGGGTGCCCCGCCCGGGAGAAACCCTGCCCCAGCTGGCCGAACGCATGCGCGAGCACCGGCCCGAGCTGGAGCCGGAGCTCGGGGCCTTCGTGGCGCGCTATGAAGCCCAGCGCTTTGCCCCGGCAATGGCGGGAGAGGGGTTGGTGGAGCTGCGCCGGAGCCGGCGTCAGCTGCTGCGGCGCTGGGGGCAGCTCGCCGCTGGGGGCGGCTGGGGCTTCAGAGGCGTTCGACCCGGGAGGGGGGGAGGCCAAAGCGTTTCTTGAAATCCCGGCTGAAGTGGCTCAGGCGCAGATAGCCGCAGCGCAGGGCCAGCTCCCGCAGCGGCAACCGCTCTTCGGCTCGTTGAAGGTGCTCCATCGCCCGCTGCAGCCGCTGCTCCCGGATCCATTCCATCGGCGTGGTGTTCAGCCGCTTGCGAAAGGCCTCCTGCAAAGCCCAGCGGGAGAACTGGCTGCGGACCTCCAGATCGCTCAGGCGCAGGGGCTGGTCCAGGTTGGCCCGGATGAAGTCGATGAGCTCGTCGAAGCTCGTACGCCCCTGCCGTTCCCGAAAGCGCAGCAGATCGGTGGGCTCCTCGCTCAGAAGGTTGGGATCCAGCAGCACGGCCGCTGTGCGCAGAAGCACGTCATCGCCCATCAGCTGTCCCACCAGGGTTTCCCCCAGGGGGAGAACAGCGTCGAGAGAACTCAGGAGGCTCTGCACCAGCCCCGCCATCGGCCCGCCCTTCAGGCTCCGCAGCTCGAAACCCTCCTGGATTCGCAGGGTGCCGGCTCTGCCGGTGATGGCCGCCGCGGCTCCCTCAACCCCGGCGGGCGGCAGGGTGATCGCCACCAGGCTGTGGCGGCCCGAAGACTGCCGGTAGCCAGGGGGCAACAGTGCGGCCTCATTCTTCCGAAGCTGAATGGTGCCACCGGCGGTTTTCACCACCAGGCTGCCCCCGTACACCACCACCAAATGGAGATTCGGGGTGTGTTCCACATGGAACGCCGTATCGCTGCCCGTCTGGGAGAGCACTCCCACCTTGCCGATGTCGACAGACCCCACTTCGTGGAGAAATTGCGCATCAGGTACAAGGCTTTGCAACGAACGGATCGGTGCCGCTCTGTTCAGAGCCGTATAAAGATCTGCTGGCTGCTTGATTTCAGCATGGAAAAGATTGGGAAGAGCTTTTGCAAAAATCCCATCCATGTTCACTCAGCAAGATTAGTGAAACACTCCGTCTCGCCTGATTGATGAATTTAATCCGGGGGGCGTGGATGGCCGTTGCGATTTGCATAATCTGCTGGGATCCTGCGTTTTTCGATAAAAATTTTTCGATAAAGATCTGGATCGGGTTTTCTCTTTGAGATTGGTCTGTTTCTTGACGTCCTGGTCCTCTCTCTCTCTCTCTCTCTCTCTCTCTCTCTCTCTCTCACAGCCGCTTGGCTGCGGAGGGATTGATGCCGAAGCGAGTTTTGAAATCCCGGCTGAAATGGCTCAGGTTCGCGTAGCCGCAGGCCTGGGCCACATCCTGCACCGTGGGGCGCTGGCCGTCGCACTGGAATTTCCGCATGGCCACCGTCAGCCGCTGCTCCCGGATCCACTGCTTGGGGCTGCAATGCAGCCGCTCCTGGAAGGCGTATTGCAGGGAGCGCCGGGAATAGTGGCTGCGTGCCTCGAGATCGCTGAGCGTGAGGGGTTGGTCCAGGTTCGCCAGGATGTAGTCGATCAGGATGTCGAAATTGCGGGGGGCGCTCCCATCCCGGTGACGCTGGAGGTCGGCGGGCTCCGCCCAGAGGAGTTCGGGATGGAGAAGGGTGGCTGCCATGCGGTGGAGCACGTCATCGAGGGCCAGATGGGCGGCCACCGACCGTCCAAGGGCGAGGGAGGCATCGATGGTGCGCAGCACCCGGTGGATCAGTTGGGCCTGGGGCTCTGGCGCCAGCGACAGGGGGGGGTATTCCTCGGACTCGCACGGTTTGGCCCCAAGGCGGGGGGTGCCCGCCATGGTGGAGGCGGCCACCGCTAGGGCCTGGGGCCGAATGGCCATGGAGGCCAGGCTGAAATGGCTTGAGCGGGCTGTCCTCGGACCTGGGGGCAGCAGCGCCACATCCCCCTCGCCCAGGCTGAGCTGACCGGTGGCGGTCTCCACAGCGAGGGAGCCCTTGACCATCACCAAAAGATGGAAGATGGGCGTGTTTTCGATCACGATCTCAGCGGGTGTGCCCGCCTCCGAGATCAGGAGAGATGGGCCGATCTTGAGTTGACCAACTCGGTTCACACTGAATGCTTCCGGTACCAGATGACGACACGATCTGATCGGAGAATCTCCCCTCAAGGCGATCAGAATGTCTGCAGAATCTTCTGTTTCCCTGTGATGGAGATTGTCAAGTCCTGGCGACACATCTGCGAAGACGGCAGGAACGGAGTTGGAGAGGGCCACCTCGGTTCTTCCATAAAATCAGTAGGGAATCTATCTGCGAATGGCGCAATCTACGCATGTTTCTTCTCGGGTCTGCACTAACCAAACAGGGCTGCACTTTGCTCCTGCGCTAATAGGCAAACCGTGCGTTAATCAGCTCCTTTCAGCGGGCCCAGCTGGCAGCGCAGCACCGCCAGGGCCTCATCCGGCAGCTGGAGGAACCGATCCACCCACCCTTCCCCGGTGGGCGCCACGGTGGCGATTCCCACCAGCACTCCCCGGCCCTGGTCATCGAGGGGCGTTCCCTGGGCCTGATGGCGTTGACCTCGCACGGCGTGGGTGGCCAGTTGGGTGGCCACGATCAGATCCGGAGCCACCGGCCGGGCGGCCAGCAGCAGGGCGAAGCGGGCCAGGAAGGTCAGTTCCACCTCCCCACTCCCGGGGTGCCAGCGGCCCTGGAGCTTTTCGGGATGGATGGCGATCTCCAGCCCCGGTGGCAGGGGCCACCCCAGCAGACGGGTGGTGCGGCTGTTGAGGGGTGGAATGGCCAGGCTGGCCGGCTCGAACACCAGCGACTGCCAGCCCCCACCCAGAAACTCCCCGGCCTGGCCCAGACCCCCTCCCCCCCGACCGTCGTACCGGAAGCGGGGGTAGAAGCCGATCGCCAGGGCGCAGTCGTCTTCCGTGGCCAACGCCAGGTTCATGTCTTCAGATTAATCCCGGCCGCCTGCAGGAGAGTCCCTCCCCCAGGGCCGCGGCGAGCAGGAGGCAGTAGACAGCAACAGCTGATTCCGGCCCATACCGTTGAGACAGGCTCTGGGCGTGGCTCTGATCAGCCTGTTGGCTCTGGGGGGGGCTTCCGCCCTGGCTGGAGAGTCAGACGTGATGAAGCTCCTGGAGCGGCGCCAGTGCCCGGGCTGCCGACTGCAGGATGCGGATCTGGTATGGGCGGATCTGCGGGACGCCAACCTCACTGGCGCCAAGTTGCAGCGGGCCAACCTGAGCCAGGCCCGTCTGGATGGGGCAGTGCTGCGGGGGGCAGATCTGCGCTTCACAAGCCTGCAGGGCGCCTCCCTGCGGGGGGCGGATCTGCGGGGTGCCCAGCTGCTGGGCACCGATTTGCGCCAAAGCGATCTCAGCGGCGCCCAACTGGATTCCGGCGCCCTGGAGCGCAGCCATTGGCAGGGCGCCCAGGGGGTCGACTCCGGCGTGCTGAGTTATGCGGCCTTGCACAATGCGGGTGTGGCGGCGGCCCTGGGGGGGCGCCAACCGGAGGCCGAGCGATTGTTTGGGGAGGCCTTGCGCGAGAAGCCGGAGGCGGCGATCACCTGGCTGGCCCGGGGGGTGAGCCGGGCCGAGCAGGGCAAGCAGGAGGAGGCCCAACATGAT
>JBEIGX010000127.1:0-6904 GCA_040381675.1 Aphanothece sp. | reverse complement strand
CCTCTGCATGGAGCCCCGGATCCTTCTCTTTGATGAACCCACCAGCTCCCTGGATCCGGAGATGGTGCGGGAAGTGCTGGATGTGATGCGCAACCTTGCCGACGACGACATCACCATGGTGGTGGTGACCCATGAGGTGAAGTTCGCCGAACAGGTGTCTCACCGAGTGGTGCTGATGGCGGAAGGGGAGGTGGTGGAGGAGGCCGTGCCCAGCATCTTTTTCCACAACCCCAGCCATGAACGCACCCGGCGCTTTCTGGATCAGATTCTCTGAAGCCCCAGACTCAGGTTCTGTCGAGCACCCCGGCCACCAGAGAAGGAATTCACCCCACTCGCCCCATCATGGTCTCCAGCCCATAGAGGCCCTCATAGAGGAGGTACGCCGCAAACACCAGCGCCAGCACTCCCACCAACCACTCCGCCTTGTGCTGGAGCCAATCCTCCAGGCGGGCAATGGAGTCGCGAATGGATCCGCCACTCACAATCCAGGCCAGAGGCGGCAGGAGCAGCAAGGAGCTGCCTGCCAGGGCAAACAGACCACTCACCTCCAGATCCGCGGAGAGCCCGGGGTGATTGATGAGGAGGAGGCCCGCTTCCTTGAGGTAGAACACCAGATTTTCCGGGGTCAGCAGGGCCCCTGCAGCCCCAATGGCAATGAGCATGAAGGTGTCCACCTCCGGTAGGCGGTTCATCAACTTGAGGGCCATGCCTTCTTCCCCCAAGAGGGCCTGGGGGGTGAGCTGGTAGAGCCCAAGGGCGAGAAGGGCTCCAGCCCCCAGCAGATCAATCAGCACCTGTTCCCTCTCCCCATGGCTGAGGCTGATGGAAAAAAACTGCCCCAGCACCATTAACAGGGCCACCGCCAGCACGTTCGCCAAGGTCCAACCGAGCACATAGGCGAAGGAACGGCGTAGGGGAGCCTTCCCCAGCAAGAGAAGGGTCACCACACCGATATGCAAGGGGCTGAAAGCAATGCCAATCCCAAACAGTGACGACTGGGTCAACAGAACTGGACTCATGGCATGCCTGGCGAGGGCGGGCAGGGATTGCGCAAGCTACACACCCTGGAGGCTTTGTCGCTCGGAGGGTTCACACTCCAACGACAGGTTCAGGCCCAGCTCAGGCCCTGGTGGTCCAATCCGCCGCGTTCAGGGTGGGAAACAGTCCGTCCTCCCGCTCCACGGCATGGACCCAGTCGGGAGGAAGGGGGGTGCTGTTTTCGATGGCATCCATCAGTCGCCAGAACCGATCCAGGTGGCGATGGATGCGCTCCCTTGCCAGAGAGGTGGTGGTGCCCGCCCGCAGAATGAAGCTCCAGTCGGAGCTTTGGGCGAGCAACAACTCCCGACCCGCCTGGGTGAGGAGGTTTCGCTGCTCCACGCTGCCCACCCCCCGATTGACACGCCGCACCATGGCTCTGGAGGCTCGCTGCCACTCGGGCACCACCCAGGCGTTGCTGTCGTTCAGCCAGTAATCGTGGTAGCCCCCCTGCCCCCAGCTGGAGGGGGAGGGCCGGCAGACCTGCAGGGGAAGGCCTTGGGCCAGCTCGTCGCGCAGATGGGTGAACTGCAGCTCGGCGCCTGGTCCCTGGCGGAAGAGCTCGCCGAGGAAGCGCGGACCCTCAAACCACCAATGGCCGAAGAGCTCCGCATCAAAGGGGGCCACCAGGAGGGGAGGGCGCTCGATGGCGCTGGTGAGCCCGTGGAGCTGATCCACCCGACTCTGCAGGTAGGCGGTGGCGTGGTCCTGAAGGCGGACCTGGGCCTGAGCAGGGTCGTAGGGCTGCTTGTGCTCCAGGGGGCAGCCTTGGGCCGTCACCCGATGGAGCTTGAGTCCAAGGGGGCGACGGGAGCGGATTCCGATCTCCTGGAGCCGTTCTTCAGGAAGATCCCAGCCTAGATCGCGATGAAACTCCCGGTAGGCCCCATCCCCTGGATAGCCCTGGCTGGCGCTCCACACCGGCAGCGTGGAGGCACTGTCCCTGGCGAAGAAGGCCACCCCGGCCGACGAGCAGATCGGGGCATACACCCCATAGCGGGGCCGGGGTTGGGCATGGAGAAGTCCGTGGCCATCGAGGATGCTGTAGCGCAGACCACAGGCCAACAGCTGTTGATCCAGGCCTTCGTAGTAGGCGCATTCCGGCAACCAGATGCCGAGGGGACGCTCTCCGAGAAGCCGTTGGTGCTCCCGTACGGCGGCGAGCAGCTGGGCCCGCACCGCCTCGGGGGAATCTCGCAGGAGGGGGAGATAGCCATGGGTGGCTGCACAGGTGATCAGATCGAGCACCCCTGCTTGCTGAAGTCTGCGGAAACGGGGCAGGAGCAGGCCGCTGCAGGCCTGCCAGTCGCGGGCCACGGTTTCCAATTCGATGACCAGGGCTTCAGCGGCGTCCTGGAGCGCGTCGGGAGCCTCCGCGAGCAACCCCAGGCGCACCTGCAACCAGGGGAGAAAGCCACGATTCAGCGTCCCATCACTCAGGAGGGAGAGCAGGGTGGGAGAGAGGCCGAGGGTGAGGCGAGGGCGCTGATCCGGATCGGCCTGGGCCGCCTCAAGGGTGCGCAGCAGGGGGATATAGCACTCCTGCAGAGCCTGGAAATACCAGTCTTCCTCTAGGGATCCGGGCTCTCCCGACCGCACGTAGGGGAGGTGAGCGTGGAGCACCAGGGCCAGAGCTCCTGCGGCCATGGAGATCCTGCGATCCAGTCACCCTACGACGGAGCCCCACCATGCTCTCTGCCATGCTCTCTGCCGTGCTCTCTGCCGGCCTGTCCGCTCTGGCGCCCCCGCCTACAATGGCTTCAACTCATACTCACTCCGGATAAGGCCGGAAAGGATCGATGGCGCGAGACCCCGGGAGAGTTCTGATCTTTGACACCACCCTCCGAGATGGTGAGCAATCCCCCGGGGCCAGCCTCAACCTGGAGGAAAAGCTCGCCATTGCCCAGCAGTTGGCCCGCCTGGGGGTGGACATCATCGAGGCCGGCTTCCCCTTCGCCAGCACGGGCGACTTCAACGCCGTGCAGCGCATTGCCGCCACCGTGGGCACGCCGGAGGGCCCCATGATCTGCGGCCTGGCGAGGGCCGCTTCGGGCGACATCAAGGCCTGCGCCGACGCGGTTGCCCCTGCCGCCCACCGCCGGATCCACACCTTCATCGCTACCAGCGATATCCACCTGGAGCACAAGTTGCGCAAGAGCCGGGCGGAGGTGCTCGACATTACCCGGGAAATGGTGGCCTATGCCCGATCCCTGGTGGACGACGTGGAATTTTCCTGCGAAGACGCCGGCCGCAGCGATCCCGACTACATGCATGAGGTGATCACCGCGGCCATCGAGGCCGGGGCCACCACCATCAACATCCCCGATACGGTGGGTTATGCCACTCCCACGGAGTTCGGCGAGCTCATCGCCGGCATCAACCGCTCTGTTCCCAACATTGATCAGGCGGTGATCTCCGTCCATGGGCACAACGACCTCGGACTCGCGGTGGCCAATTTCCTGGAGGCCATCAAACATGGGGCCCGTCAGTTGGAATGCACCATCAACGGCATTGGGGAGCGGGCGGGCAACGCCTCCCTGGAGGAGCTGGTGATGGCCCTCCACGTTCGCCGCAGCTACTTCAATCCCTTCCTGGGGCGTCCGGCGGAGAGCGGCACACCGCTGACGGCCGTTCGCACGGAAGAGATCACCAAGACCTCCCGGTTGGTGTCGAACCTCACGGGGATGGCCGTCCAACCCAACAAGGCCATCGTGGGGGCCAATGCCTTCGCCCACGAATCGGGCATCCATCAAGACGGGGTGCTCAAACACCGGCTCACCTACGAGATCATCGACGCCCGCACCGTCGGGTTAGCTGACAACCGCATCTCCCTGGGCAAGCTCTCTGGCCGCAGCGCCTTTCGAGCCCGGCTTGAGGAGCTGGGCTACCAACTGGAGCGGGAGGATCTGGACGATGCCTTCAGCCGCTTCAAGGAGCTGGCCGATCGCAAGCGGGAAGTGAGCGATCGGGATCTGGAGGCCATCGTTAGCGAACAGGTGCAGCTGCAGGATGAGGCCTGCTTCCAGCTCAAGCGCGTGCAGGTGAGTTGCGGCACCGGGCTCCTGCCGACGGCCACCGTCACCCTCGAAACCCTTGAGGGTGGGGAGCGGAGCCAGGCGGCCATCGGCACCGGGCCGGTGGATGCGGTGTGCCAGGCCCTTAATCAACTTGCCCAGGTGCCCAACGAACTGGTCGAGTTCTCCGTCAAGAGTGTGACGGAAGGCATTGATGCCATGGGGGATGTCACCATCCGGCTGCGCCGCAATGGGGTGCTCTATTCCGGCCATGCCGCTGACACGGACATCGTGGTGGCGGCAGCCCAGGCCTTTGTGAATGCTCTCAACCGTCTGATGGCCGGGGAGCAGCGCGCTCCCCTTCATCCCCAGAAAACGCCCCTGCCCGTGGCAGAGCTGCCCCGCCTATGAGCCCTCCCCGTTCCACCCGCCGTTCTTCGTTCAGCGCCGTCCTCCAGATGGCGTTGTTGCTGTTGCTGGCCCTGCTGACCCTCCTCCCTCTGCTCTGGCTGGTGAGCACGTCGTTGAAGGGCCCCAGTGAAGATATCTTCACCAGTCCCCCCGGGTTGTTGCCCGCCCAGCCCAGCCTGGAGGCCTATGGCCGATTGTTCCGTGACAATCCCATGGGCACCTACCTGCTCAACAGCACGGTGGTGAGCGGATTGGCCGTGGTGGCCAACCTGCTCTTTTCTTCGCTGGCGGCCTATCCCCTGGCCCGCCTTCAGTTTCGGGGACGGGGAATCGTGTTGGCTGTTGTGGTGGCCACGGTGCTGATCCCCTTTCAGGTGGTGATGATCCCGCTGTATGTGTTGATGGTGAAGATGGGCTTGCGCAACTCTTTGATGGCGCTCGTGCTGCCCCAGGCCACCACAGCCTTTGGGATCTTTCTTCTGCGACAGAGCTTTCTTGCCGTGCCGAAGGAGCTGGAAGAAGCTGCGCGCATGGATGGTTGCAGCCCCATCGGGGAGTGGTGGAATGTGCTCCTTCCTGCCGCCCGCCCCGATCTCATCACTCTGGGGATGCTCACCTTCATTGGCACCTGGAGCGATTTCCTTTGGCCCCTGATCATTCTCGATGAGCCAAAAAGTTATACATTACCGCTTGGATTACAGCAGTTGTCCTCTAGTTTTTCTCTGGATTGGCGGCTGGTTGCCGCTGGCTCCGTCGTTTCGATTCTCCCCGTGCTGGCCTTGTTCCTTCTGCTTCAGAAAACAATCCTTCCGACGGCTACGGCGGATGCGGTGAAGGGGTGATTCTGCACAGCTTAATCAGGGCCGTGGTGGCGGTTGCAGGGCGGCGGGAGCATCGTTGGATTCGGATGAGCCCATGCGTTCTAATTCCCTATCGCGGAGCAGAGTTTCCAGCGTTTGCAGCCGTTTGATGATCAGGGCCTGCTGGGCTGATAACGCCGGGGAGTCGCCCAGCATTCGCGTTTGATCCAGGGCATCCATCCGCTCATACAGGCGGGCAATCCTGCGGTTCGCATCTTGCAACTGGGTCAGTTGGTTGAAGAACATCACCAGCAGGGCTGTGGTCAGCGCCAGCTGCAGCCATTGCAGCCAGCGGAAGCGGTCGCCTACAGGTGGCCTCAGATGTAAATCATTTTCATCCCCGGGGGCGTAACTATCAAGCGGGTTTCGCATGGCTCTTCACTTACCTGTTCCGTATCGTGACGCACTTTGATCCAAATGATGGGATCGGTTTGGGTGGCCTCATGGACCGGCCTCCTCACACCTGATGCCCCGGCGGCGGGAAGGCAGAGTCCTGGTGCTTCTGCTGCCAGCTGACGATGATCCCATGGATCCCTGGAACGGCTGGGGTCTCGTCACTCGGGGTGGCCTTCGCGGTGGCTCTGGCCGCCATCTTCGGGGCGTGGATCCGCTACGGCGCCAGCCAGCTGGGTCCTGCCCACTGGCCCCAGCGCCCCTGGACAACCTGGGGTGTGAACATGGTGGCTTGCTTCTTGATGGGCCTGCTCGTCAGCCAGGCGGCCCACCCCGCCAGCCCTTCTACTGGCAGCCTGGAACTGGTTGGAGCGGTGGGCTTTCTCGGCAGCCTGAGCACCTTCTCCACCCTTATGGCCGAGCTGGTGACCACCTGGCAACGGCGCGCCAGGCGCCAGACCCTTGCCCTGGGGGCGGCCTCCCTGCTGGGTGGGCTGCTGGCCTGCCAGCTCGGCCTCTCGCTGGCGAGGCATCAGTCATGAAGGGGTGGGGCATGCCCTTCCTGTGGGTGGCCCTGGGAGCCATCCCAGGAGCCCTGCTGCGCTGGGGGCTGTCCAGCACCGTGGCGGCCAACACCCTGGGCTGTTTTGTCTTCGGGGCCGCCGGACTGTTGGACTCTCCCTCCAGTCGTCGCCGATGGCTGGTGGGTGTGGGTTTTGCCAGCTCCCTCACCACGTTCAGCAGCTGGATACTTGAGCTGATGCGGCATCTGGAAGCGGGCCAATGGGGAGTCCTGCTGGGGCAGATCCTCCGCGATGGGGCCTTGGGCCTCGGTGCCCTTCAGCTCGGAGCCACCCTCCATCGCAGGCTTCAACGGCGGTCAGCCTTCTCCGGATGGGGGTCTGGGTTCAGGCGCTGAAGCCTTTGCCCGCAGGGAGGGGATAGGCAATGCGCCGGTGGCGCATGCGGCGCCAGACCCGCACAAAGGCCCGGATGATCAGCTCGAGTTCCGCCCGGCTGATGCCGCTGGCCGCCAGCTGGCCATCCTCCTGCCTGGCTTCCACGATGCGCCGAACGGTCCGGGTGGCCTCAGCTTCGCTGGTGTCGGTGGGCAAGGCTCTCAGGGCCGCTTCACACCCGTCGGCCAACATCAGGATGCCCGTCTCCCGGCAGCGGGGAATGGGGCCT
>JBEIGX010000126.1:0-6939 GCA_040381675.1 Aphanothece sp. | reverse complement strand
GTCTGCCCTCCTGTTCTCGCCATCGAACAGGGCAAAGAGCTCCCGGCAGAGCTCCTGAAGCCCTTCTACAACGACCGGCGACGGCAGGTGCGTTCCCGAGGGTTGCCAGTCGCCCACCGTGGCCAGGCGCCAGCGTTCCGAATCGTAGGTGAGACCTCTCAGCAGAACCCCCAGCAGCCGGGGCCTTCCGCCCTGGGAACCCCGGGGAGAGTGCTCGAGCCGAAGCTGCACCAGAAGGGAACGGCATTCAAGACGGGGACTCCAGCCGGGAAAGTGAAAGGACAGATCCAGACTTTCCTGCTCGTCGAAGTGCCGGGTGAGGGGGTCATCCCGCCAAGGGGTGAGGTTGGCACGGGCATCAGGAAAGAAGCGGCGGAAAAGGCTCACCACCGAAGCGATGGCCTGAGCCAGATCCACACTCCGGGCCTGTTCGGATGCGTTCATTCCCCCATCCTGCAGATTTCGCTTGGCTTTCGCCCCAACGGTGTGGGCACCCCAACGGAAACAGAGCACAGAAGGGTGCCCTGATGCTGATCTGGGCAAACCTTTCCCCGCCCCCCTGCAGGCATAGTCTCACTGCGACCGTCCCCGAGCCGCATGGCCACCTACGAGAAGCTCACCCCCCCCACCAGCGGCACCGCCATCCGCTATGAGGCGGGCCAACCCATCGTGCCGGACGATCCCATCATTCCTTTCATCCGTGGCGATGGCACCGGGGTGGACATCTGGCCCGCCACCCAGCGGGTGCTGGATGCGGCCGTGGCCAAGGCCTACGGGGGTTCCCGCCGGATCGCCTGGTTCAAGGTGTACGCCGGCGACGAGGCCTGTGAGCTGTACGGCACCTATCAATATCTGCCCGAGGACACCCTCACGGCGATCCGGACCTACGGCGTGGCCATCAAAGGGCCCCTCACCACCCCGATCGGGGGTGGGATCCGTTCCCTCAACGTGGCCCTGAGGCAGATCTTCGATCTCTACTGCTGCGTCCGGCCCTGCCGGTACTACGAGGGCACCCCCAGCCCCCACAAACGGCCCCAGGATCTGGACGTGATCGTCTACCGGGAAAACACGGAAGACATCTATATGGGGATCGAAAGGGAGGCGAGCGATCCGGTGTGCATCGAGCTGATCCAGCATCTCAACGACGTCGTGATCCCCGCCAACGGCAAGCTCGGCAAACGGCGCATTCCAGACGGTGCCGGCATCGGCATCAAGCCGGTGAGCAAGTTCGGCAGCCAGCGGCACATCCGCAAGGCGATCCAACATGCCCTCCGCCTGGAGGGCGACAAGCGCCACGTGACCCTGGTGCACAAGGGCAACATCATGAAATTCACGGAGGGAGCCTTCCGCGACTGGGGCTATGAACTGGCCACCAGTGAATTCCGGGAGGTGTGCGTCACCGAGCGCGAAAGCTGGATCCTCGACAATCTGGACTCCGATCCCTCCCTCACCCTGGAGGGGAATGCGCGCTTGATCGAGCCCGGCTACGACGCGCTCACCCCCGAGAAACAGGCGGCGATCTCCAACGAGGTGAAGGATGTGCTCGAGACCATCGGCACCACCCATGGAGAAGGGCGCTGGAAGCAGATGGTGATGGTGGACGACCGGATCGCGGACAGCATCTTCCAGCAGATCCAGACGCGGCCACAGGAATACTCCGTGCTGGCCACCCTGAACTTGAACGGGGATTACGTGAGCGATGCCGCCGCCGCCGTGGTGGGAGGCCTGGGCATGGCCCCGGGGGCCAACATTGGCGACACCGCGGCCATCTTTGAAGCCACCCACGGCACGGCCCCCAAACATGCCGGCCTGGATCGGATCAACCCCGGCTCAGTGATTCTCAGCGGCGTGATGATGCTCGAGTACATGGGCTGGCAGGAGGCCGCCGATCTGATCACCGCCGGCCTGAGTGCAGCGATCGCTAACAAAGAGGTCACCTACGATCTGGCCCGCCTGATGGAACCTCGGGTGGAGCCGGTGACCTGCTCGGGCTTCGCCGAAGCCGTGGTGAGCCACTTCGGCGGCTAGCTCCGGAAAGCCAACCGACCTCCACTCAGGCCCGGTCGAAGTTCATGGCGTGTCACAGAGCGGCACCAGCGCTTTATCACCTCCGGGCAAGAGCGGCAGCAGTGGTGCCGATACGATTCGGAGAGAGCGCCATCACCATCGGCGGGAATGCTCTTTCGGCTGAGGACACGCAGCACCGATTTGCGGTGGTAGCCGGTGTGATCACCACCAGCTGATCGATCAGAGCTTTCTCCCTTGATGCAATCAGGCTCCCGTAGTGCAGGATAACCCTTGCGGGCTTGACCGTATCCCCTGCGGTTGCTTAATTAACGGTGCAGTAACTCAAAAAGATCAGGCCTTGCTGATCACCGTTCTCAATCAGAAAGGGGGCGTTGGGATATCACCACCGCCGTACACTTGGCCCGCTGGCTGTAGCTGCAGGGAAAGGATGTGCACCTGACCGACTTGGACCCCCAACCTCGAACCTGCTGAACCCAGAACCATGCCAGCCCTTAAGCCCCTCTCTAGACCCCTCACGCCTACTGCCGCCGCTTTAGTGCGGGGGGATGTCCCATCACTAGCGGAGGCCCGCTATCGAGAGGTTGAAGAAGATATTGGCGCAATGCAACAAACATTGCACAAATTTACAAACACACAAGGGCTCTCGGGCAAAACAGACTACCTTAAATACAGGCTCTCTAAATTTTCGCGCTATATCTCATATTTATACAAGCGGGTTCGCCTTAGCAACAACCTGTCATCCTTGGCGTTGGCAATGGGCACAGACAAGGAAGGAACTCACTACTATACAAAACATTACGCATTGCATTTCTCGTCTCTCCGTCATCGCCGCTTAAAAATTCTTGAAATTGGCGTGGAACGAGGTGCATCATTAAATACTTGGAAAGCATATTTTCCTAATAGCATGATTTACGGAATCGACATCTTAGATAAAAGTTTCTACAATACCCGCCGGATTAAGACCTTCCAAGGAAGCCAGGCAGATACCGAGTTTCTTGGGAATGTGATTCAGACAATTGGCGCACCAGACATCATCATCGATGACGGCAGTCACATCAATGAACATGTTATCCAAACTTTCCAGACCCTTTTTCCCTTCCTTGCTCCTAATGGGATCTATGTCATCGAAGATCTGCAAACTTCCTACTGGTCACTAGGTTCAACAGATGACCATACCGATTGGGGTGGATCCATGCATCCGAGCGCTCCGACGAGCATGAATCTCCTCAAATCACTCATTGATGGCATAAATTATGAGGAATTTCCACCGAGCACAAATTACATTCCCACATACTTCGACAAACATATCGCGGGACTTCATTTCTACCATTCTCTAGCTTTTATTCACAAAGGAGTTAACAATGAAGGCAGCTCTGCGTTTGGCAAACGCTATTAAGATCCAGATTCTCACAGGCAAATGACATCTGGTTCCTGAACTGTTAACTGGGTCTTTCCTCTCTGCTGCTTGCACCCGCGACGAGCACCAAATTTTCGACTTGACCAGTATGGTCCCCCTAAGATCAGCTCACTTTGGCCGGGAATGGTGACCAACCTGCGGATGCTCGTGGTGGGCGCGGGCTTTGCCGGAGCAGTGGTGGCCAGGGAGTGTGCCGAGGCCGGCCACAGCGTGCATGTGATCGACCGCCGACCCCACATCGGCGGCAACGCCCACGATGCAATCAACAGCCACGGGGAACGCATTCATCTCTATGGCCCCCACCTGCTCCATGGGGAGAGGGATTCGGTGGCGATCCGCTGGTTGAGCCGGTTCACCGAATGGGTGCCCTACGAGCACCGGGTGCGGGCTCTGCTGGCCGATGGCCGCACCACCCCCCTCCCCGTGAATCGATCCACCCTGGAGGATGTGTTTGGGGTGGAGCTGCCAGGCGAGGAAGACGCCCGGGCGTTCCTGGCCGCCCAAGTGCCCACCCTCACGCCCAGCAACACCGATGAGGTGTTTCTGGCCAACGTTGGCCCCCAGCTGGCCGATCTGTTCTTCCGTCCCTACACCCGCAAGATGTGGGGGGTGTGCCCCACCCAGCTGGAGGCGGCGGTGGGCGCACGGCTGCCTGTGCGTTACAACCGCGACGATCGCTATTTCACCGACAGCTTCCAGGCCATGCCCAAGGAGGGCTTCACGGCCATGTTTGAGCGCATCCTCGACCACCCCCGGATTGAGGTGACCCTGGGGGAGTCCTACGGGCCGGAGCATGACAGCCACGCCGACCACGTGTTTCTGAGCCTGCCAATCGACGAATACTTCCACTTCCAATTCGGACGCCTCCCCTACCGCTCGATCCGCTTTGAATCCGACCAGGCCGCCGAGGGACAGAGCGCCACGGTGGTGAACTACACCGACACCGGGATCTACACCCGCTGCACCCAATGGGACCTGATCCCCAACTCCGGGCGCCGCAGCGATGGTCGGCACACCATCACCCGGGAAATCCCCTGCGACGCCAGCGACAACAACAATGAGTGCTACTACCCGGTGCGCAATGCGGACAGCCTGGCCCTGTATGAGCGCTACCGCAGCCTGGCCGAGCAGGAGGCCAACAAAACCTTCATCGGCCGCTGCGGGCTGTTTCGCTACATCGACATGGTGCCCTGCGTGACCATCCATCTGCAGCTGGTGAGCCGCTTCCTGTCCGGCACCCCCCTCACCAAGGCCGCCTGAGCCACGGCCATGAGCAACTCCCCCGCCCTGATCTCCGCCACCGACCCCTGCGTGCACTGCGGCTTCTGCCTGCCCACCTGCGCCAGCTACCGGGTGCTGGGCACGGAGATGGATTCCCCCCGAGGCCGCATCCACACCCTCAAGGCCCTCGACGCCGGTGAGCTCACCCTGGATGCCACGGTGGCCTCCCATTTCGACAGTTGCCTGGGCTGCTTCGCCTGCGTCAGCGCCTGTCCCTCCGGGGTGCGCTACGACACCCTGATCGAAGCCACCCGGCCCAAACTCAACGCCCCCGAGCTGCGCAGCCCGGCCCAGAACGCCTTCCGGCGCCTGCTCTATGCCCTGCTCCCCTATCCCCAGCGATTGAGGCCCCTGCTGCAGCCCCTGCGGGCCTATGCGGGCACGCCCCTGCAAACCTTTGTGCGACGCACCGGCCTGCCCCGGCTGCTGGGCCCTCAGATCGCGGCCATGGAGCACCTCCTGCCCGCCCTGCCACCCCAGACCTTCCGCGACGACCTCCCTGTGGTGGTGCCCGCCCAAGGGGAGCGGCGCTATCGCGTGGGGCTCCTGCTGGGCTGTGTGCAGCGGCTGTTTGATCCGGCCGTGAGCCAGGCGGCGATCCAGGTGCTGAGCGCCAACGGGATCGAGGTGGTCATCCCTCCCGACCAGGGCTGCTGCGGGGCGGTGACCCATCACCAGGGGGAAGGGGAACTCACCCGGGGCCATGCCCTTGCCCTGATGGCCAGCTTCCAGGGGGTGGCGGGGCCCGGCAAGCCCGCCGGCCCCGAGCCCCTGGATGCGGTGCTGGTGACGGCCTCCGGTTGCGGCCACACCCTCAAGGCCTACGGCCGGCTGGTAGCGGAAGGATCCGTGGAGGAGAGCGCCGACCCCGCCGCCACGGCCTTCGCCGCCAAAGTGGCCGACATTCAGGAATTTCTTGAGCGGGTGGGTCTGCGCGACTCCTTCCAGTGCCAGCTCCAGCCCCTCACCCACCCGGACGGCCAGACCGCCAGCGCCGAACGCCCCCTGAAGCTGGCCTACCACGATGCCTGCCACATGCTCCACGGCCAGGGTCTGGGGGAACAGCCCAGGGCCCTCTTGCGCCGGATCCCCCATGTGCAGGTGCTGGAGGCCACGGAGGCCGGGGTGTGCTGCGGCAGCGCCGGCATCTACAACCTGGTCCAACCGGACGAAGCGGAAGCCCTGGGACGGCTGAAGGCGGAAGATCTCGGCGCCACTGGAGCCGAGCTGGCGGTGAGCGCCAACATCGGCTGCACCCTCCAGCTGCGGCGCCACCTGGGCGAAGCCAGCCGGCCCCTGCCGGTGGCCCACCCGATGGAGCTTCTGGCCCGCTCAGCCGGCCTGGCCTGAACCGGCCGGCGCCGATCAGCCCCCCTCCATCTCCCGCCAGGCGGCCTCCAGGGTGTGGGCATCGCCCAGGTTGCCGGGAAAGGTGAGCACGGGCAGGCCCGTCAGGCCGCCCGCCTGGGAGCTGGGGCTTTCGGGCACAAGCACCAAAGACAGGCCCGGCAGCAGCTGCCCCTGCAGGGCCACCCAGTCGAGCCCCAGCCCATCGGCCAGGAGGGTGTGGGTGGTGATGCCCCCCTTGCTGATCACGTAGCCCAAGCGGGGAGCGAGGGCCGCCGCCACCCGGGCCATCGAGGCAGCCAGGGCCAGGCCCAGGGCCCGCCGCTCCGCCGCATGGCGGCAGCGCAGTTCCCCGCGGCTGGTGTGCAGCACGGGGGTGCGGCCCCGGGCCATCACGGCCTCGGCCTGCCTGATCCAGGCGGTTTCCAGCGAGGGGAGGAGCCGATCCGGCAGCGGACCCTCCAGAACCCGGTGGACCCGAGCGACGGGCACTTCCACCCCCTCACAGCCCTCCTGGGCCAGAAGCCCCTCCAGCTGGGCATCGGCCAAAGGCACGTGGGAGCCCACCAGCACCAGCCCCCCCAGGGGGGTGCCGCCGGGGCCGCGGCGCCGCAGGGCTGCCAGGCCGGCGGCCCCCAGGGGTTGGGGGGGCAGGGGAGCCAGGCCATTGAGAAGGCTGGCGGCCGATTGGAAGAGAAACCGCCGGGGCCGCGCTCCAGCGGCGGGGTGGGGGGCCGCCAGCTCACACACCAGGGAGCCGAAGAGGGCCAGGTGGTCCGGCCGCTCGGCGTCCACCACCACCAGCCTGTTGCCCGAGAGGGTTCCCAGCCACTGGCGCAGGGCCTGGCGCCCGGCCTCCCCAGCGG
>JBEIGX010000125.1:0-7017 GCA_040381675.1 Aphanothece sp. | reverse complement strand
GCCCACCCAGGGCCCCCAGCATTCGGCTCCAGCCCACGGGAATCCTTTGAAACGGTGGCACCCGCAAGCGTCCTGGCTGGAGGGAATGGTAACGGTGGGTCATGGCCTGGCGGACGTTGCCGTGGTGACTGCTTTGCTCGTCTTCGGCGACAGCCTCTGTGATGGGGGCAACGCCCGGGCTCTCTTGGGCGACGGGGCCTTTCCCAGCCCCCCCCACTGGGCCAATCGGCGCTGCAACGGCCCCCTCTGGGTGGAGGCCTTGGCGGCGGGCCTGGGCCTTGCGCCCCTGGTGCCCTCCCTGGCGGGCGGCACCAACCACGCCTTTGGGGGCGCCCGCTCCGGCTCGGGCTTCTCGCCGAAGGGCGCGCCTAACCTGCTCACCCAGGTGGAGGAGTTTTCCCGTGATCGGGCGGCCGTGGGGGCTGGGGGGGCGTCCTCCAGCACCCTGGTAGTGCTCCGCGCCGGAGCGAACGACTATCTCGACGCGCCCCCTGGCCCTGCGGTGGGGGAGACCGTGAACGCCCACCTGCTGGAGGCTGTCCGGCTCCTCGGCGATCAGGGCCTGCGCCGGTTCCTGGTGCCCCATGAATTGCCCTGGGGCTCCAGCCCCATCGACCTTCCCGGCTTTGGGGAACCGGAGCGCGATGCGCTCAACGGGCTGATCAGACAGCAGAACGGGGCGCTGCAGCAGGCCCTCCAGCAGCTGGCGGCCCATCGGGGGCTGGTGGTGGTGCAGCCCGATTTTCATGGACTGCTTCTGGAGGTGCAGGGGAACCCGGGAGCCTGGGGCTTCCAGGAGGTGAGGCGGCCGGCATTGACGGCGGGGACGCACGGAATTCCCGATGCAGGAGGGGTTTTGTGGTGGGATGAGTGGGGTCACCTCACCAGCGCTTTTCATCAACTGCTGGCCGAGCGGGCCCTGGGAGAACTGATCGGGAAACATCCCAGAGATGTTCCCTGAAAGCTCTTGGTTTTAGCCCGTTAGTGTCGGTCGCTAGTACGAGCAATATCCGACATAGCCTTTCAAAGGCGGACGGCACGTCAGGCGGAGCGGGATCATGATCCTGTTGCCGTTGCCTCGATGGGTGAGGGTGATATTGCCTTGGATCATCACCTCCCGCCGCCAGAGTCCTCCCAGACGATCTTTGAGGATGTCATCCATACCGTCTTGCCCTTTTTGCGTTGTTTGATAATCCATCTTCAGGCCATCTTTCCAGAGGATGCGTAGTCCATCGGGCCGATGCTCGTCGATGCAACCGATCACCTGCAGGTTGAATTCGCAATCCTTCCACTGATCACGGGGGATCTGTGGTGGCGGTTGGCCCGAATGGGCTCGTGGATCCGCCCAGGCCATGCCATGGAGGGTTGCCCAGGCAAGGAAACAAACGGTGGAGAGCCAGGGGCTTCGGAACTGCATCAGTGGTCGTTTGTCAGGGGGGAGTGGTGAATGGCTCAGGCGTTACCGGCGTCCCGCCAGCACCGCCCGCAATTTCCTCTCCAGGATCAGCCCCGCGCTCACCAGGGTGATGGCATTGGCCACGATCAGGGGGCCATCGCCCAGCAGCAATCCATAGAGGCCCCAGAGAGCCACGCCACCGGTGAAAAGCAGATACATGCGCAGGGAAATGCCACTGGTGTCGCCTGTGCGCAGGGTTTTGGCCGCTTGGGGCAGAAAGCTCACCGTGGTGAGGGTGGCGGCCGCGTAGCCGAGGGCATCGATCAGGGCCGTCACGGCAAGAGCAACAAGGGGGCAACCAGAGGATCTTCGCAGGGCTGGCGGGAAGCCCCCTCCGCTGGGCGTCCACACCCACGCCATGATCAACACATCACACTCCCCATGACCCCTCCCCCCCTCGTTCTCGTGCACGGGCTGCTTGACACCTCCGCGGTGTTCGACGCTCTGCAACGGGAACTTGGTGGTCGCCGGGATCCCCTCTTGATCCCCGACCTGCCGATGCGACTGGGGCGCACGTCGGTGGAGGAGGGAGCAGAGCGGCTGGGTCGTGCCATCGAGGCAGCCTTCGGGCGGGAGCAACCCCTCGATGTGCTGGGCTTTTCCATGGGTGGCGTGATTGCCCGCTATTGGATCCAGAGGCTGGGGGGGTATCGCCGTACCCGGCGTTTTCTCAGTGTGGGCAGCCCCCAGCAGGGCACCCTCACCGCCCAGCCCTGGCCCGGCTGGCTTTTTGGTGGCATCGCCGATCTGAAGTGGGGCAGCACCCTCCTGCAGATGCTCAATGGCGATCTTGATCCGCTGAGGCGAATTGAATGCCACAGCTACTACTCCCCCCTCGATCTGGTGGTGTTGCCGGGCTGGCGGGCCGTGCTGCCGGTGGGGGCCGTGAGCATGTTGCCGGTGCCCACCCACCCCCAACTGATGCGGGATTCGGCGGCCATCAAACCTCTGGCCAAAGAGCTCCTGCGCCCCTGAACAGCCCTGAGACTTTCCGCACCCGCTGATGAACGCCCAGGCCCTGCTCCCCCTGTTCAGTTCGGCGGCCTTCTGGGTGGGTTCGGCTCTGCTGGTGGGGCTCCTGGCCAACCAGGTGCCCGCCCGGTGGCTTGGCAGTCGTGAGCCGGGGCCGTTCCCCTCCTCCGCTCATGGGCGGGGCCGATCAGCTGGGGCCTGGGCTCCTGGCATCCGGATCTGGAAGCGTTGGATTCCTGATGCCGGCGGCGCCCTTCCCGGCGGGGTGCCCAAGGCCAGCCTGGTGCGGCGAGATCCGGCGGCGTTGCAGCGGCTGGTGGTGGAAACCCGCCGAGCCGAGCTGGTGCACTGGGCCCTCTGGCTCGCTGGCTTGCTCACCGCCCTGTGGCTGCCGCCTGCGGGGGTGCTGGTGAATCTGGTGTTCGCCACCTTCTTTAATCTGCCCTGCCTGTTGCTGCAGCGCTTCAACCGCAGCCGCCTGCAGCGCTGCCTGGCCCGCAGGGCTCCTGCAAGCCGGAGCTCTTCAGGGTCCTAGATCGCTAGCCTCCAGCTCCAGGCCCACCGCCAAGCCCGGGGCATCGGCGTGGGGCGCCACCACCAGGCGATGCGGGCCTGCCTCCAGTGCGAAACGATCCCGGTCGACATCGAAGTAGGCCAGGCGCCGCAGGGGGATGGAAAGGTGGAGGCGTTGCGATTCGCCTGGCTGCAGGCTCACCCGCTGGAAGGCCACCAGGCTGCGCCGGGGCCGCTCCAGCAGCTGCCCTGGTGGCTCCAGATACACCTGCACCACTTCCGCAGCGGCCATTCCGCCGGTGTGCCGCACGTCCACGGCCAGCTCCACCCACCCCCGCTCGCCCGCCTCGCCATGCACAACAGCCAGCACATCGCTGCAGGCAAAGGAGCTGTAGGAGAGCCCGAAGCCGAAGGGATAGGCCGCCCCCTGGCCCAGCCGTTGCAGGCGCCGGTAGCCGTGCCAGAGGTCGTAAACCACCCGGGGTGCCCGGGGCTCAAACGGGGGCAGGGGGTCTGCGCTGGAGGGAATGGCAAAGGGCAGCCGGCCCGAGGGCGACACCTGGCCGAAGAGCACATCGGCCAGGGCATGGCCCCCCTGCTCCCCTGGATACCAGAGCAGCAGCAGGCCCGGCACCAGCTGATCCCATTCGCGACAAAGAATCCCGCCACCGCCCATGAGCACCACGACGGTGCGGGGGTTGGCGGCGGCCACGGTGCGGATCAGGTGCACTTGGTCTTGGGGCAGGTGGAGCTCGGTGCGATCGCCGGCGGCGAAGTCGCCCCCCTGGCGGGCGGAGGCGTAGCTGGTGAGCCAGGCGATCAGGCCTGAAAACCGCCGCCAGAGCGGTCCGAGCCGGGGCCATGTGCTCGCCTGCCGCAGCCAATCGGGGGGCGGGATCTGCTCGAGGATCGGGGCGATGTCGCCGGGGTGGATGTGCTCTCCCTCCAGCCGCCAGTCGAGCCCCACCACCACCACCGCCGCGTCGCAGCGCGCCGCCAGCGTCGCTGCCGCCTCTCGATCGTCTCCATCGGCGTGGTGAATCGGCAGATCGGGCCGGGCCGCCCGCAGGCCCTCCAATGGCGTCACCACCGCCCCTGCAGGCGGCCGGGTGTCGGAAGAGCCCCGATCGCCCAGGTTGGCGGTGGCCGCCAGGGCTCCGATCACCGCGAGGGACTCCAGCTCCCGCAGCGGCAACACGGCCTGCTCATTGCGCAAGAGCACGATCGCCTGCCGCGCCGATTCCCGGGCCAGGGCCAGGTGCTTCGGGCAGCGGCGCAAGGCGGCGGGGTAGGTGCCGGCGGGTACCCGCAGTTGCACCCGCAGCTGGCGCAGCACCGCATCGTCGATCCGCTCCATCGGCAGCCGGCCCTGGGCCAGGGCCGCCGGGAGGCTGCCCTGCAGGATCATGCGGAAGGGCATCTCCAGGTCCAGGCCCGCCAGCAGACCGGCCACCCCGTCGTGAAGGCCGAAGATGAAGTCGGTCACCACAAGGCCCTGAAAACCCCAGCGGCGTTTGAGGATTGCCTCCAGCAGCTCGGGGTGTTCGCCGCACCAACGGCCATTCACCATGTTGTAGGCGCTCATGACGGATCCGGCGCCGGCCTCCACGCAGTCGCGGAAGTGGGGAAGGTAGAGCTCATGGAGCACCCGGGGGCTGGCCTGCACATCCACCAGGAAGCGGGAGCTGTCGATCGAGTTGAGGGCGAAGTGTTTCACGCAGGCGATGGCGTGCCGCTCGATCCCCCGAGTCAAGGCGGCGCCGAGGGCGCCCACCTGCACCGGGTCTTCGCCGTAGGTTTCCTGGGCCCGGCCCCAGCCGGGGTGGCGCAGCAGGTTGATGCACACCGCTGCCACCCAGTTGGCCCCAAAAGAGCGCGCTTCCTTGGCGATCGCCTCCCCGATGTGCTCCTCCAGCTCGGGATTCCAGCTGGCTCCGCGGGCCATCGGCACCGGAAAGGTGGTGGCGCCGCCCTCCAGCACCACTCCCCGGGGCCCATCCACGAAGTGGAGGCCCTTCAGCCCCAGCCTGGTCACCTGACCTGCGGGCCAGGGGTGGCGGTGGGAGGCGTCGTGCAGGGCGATGTCGGCCATGCCTGCCCAGAAGGGGGTGTCGCCATCCAGTAGGGCCATCTTCTCCGCGGTGGAGAGCTGGACCAGCAGGGCACGCGCACGGGCCTCCAGATCAGAACCCACCGGTGGAACGGCCATGGCGGAAGGATTGGGGTGGTGACGCCGCGGCGTTTGTTGTCAGCTTATGCAGGTTGGCCTTCAGGGTTTTCGGGCGGAGATCACCCTCACCACCAACTCGCTCAGCAGCCCCCTCGGCAGCAGGGCCAGGGGGAGAAACCAGGCCACATTGAAGAAGAACAAGGGCAGGTAGGCCGTGAAGGCAAGCAACACCAAGCACCCCCCACCCACCAGATCGGAGGCCAGCAAGGATCGCCAGCGGCGGTGGCGCACTTGCCAGCAGGCCAGGGCCACCGATGGCAGCCAACCGGCGAGCGCCAGCATCTGGAACACCTGAATTCCACTGGCTCCGAGGTGCGGTTCCGAGGGTGCACGGCTGGCGAGGAGCCCAATCCAGGCCAGACCAAGCCCGAGATGGACCAGCAACCACAGGCCCTGTTGAGGCATCGGGGCTTGTTTCATCGATGTCTTAAGCGCGTGTTCCGAGGACTTTCCCCACACCAATGGCGATAGTCCGCCGAGGTGGCGCCGGAGGCAGTCAGGCCCGACGCCGCCATCAGTTGACCAATGCTGTGGGGGTTCTGGGCGGAATCGAGCAGGAGGGATCGCAAATGCTGCAGGCGCAGGCGCTTGGCTTCCGCCATCGGGGAGCGGCCCATCTCCTGAAGGAAGCTGTATTGCAACTGCCTGGGCGACATCCCCATCGCTTTGCTCAGATCCGCCACTGTGAAGCGATCCTCCAGGCGGGAGGCCATCCATTGGCAAGCCTGATGCACCGTGTCCCGCCGCCGCCGGGAGGTGATGCGCTGCCATGGGGTGGGCTGTTCTTGCCAGGTGGCCCAGGCCAGTAGGGCATCGGTGAACGCATCGGCCGCGTGCGCAGCCCCCAGGCACTGCTTCGCGGCAGCTGCAGCCAGCTGCCGCGCACAGGTCAGCAGCGATTGCTGGAGGGGGCCCTGGGACAGCAGCCGCTGGGAGGGATAGGCAGGATGGGGATTGATCTCCTCAGGAATGAGGATCGAGAGGCCTTCCAGCTCCTGGCTCGTTTCACCCGCCATCCGATCTCCAGGCACAAACATCAGGCCCGTGCCCGGTTCTGCCAACACAGTTTCGCCATTGATGGCCTCCTGCGTCATTCCCCGCAAGGGCAGCCACAGCACGCTGTGAAGGCATTGCTCACGGGACAGGCGCAGTCGGCCTTGTCCCTGGATCTGCAGCACGGTGTAAGCCCCAACTTGGCTGCTTCGTAAGCGGGCTTGAAAGGGCTGGTCGGCGGAAAGAAGCTCGCTGTGGTGATGGCCCAGCGTGGAGGCCACAGCGGCTTCCCAGCAGCTGAAATCCTCGGTGTCGAGTGTGGGGGTCCATCCTCCCTCCTGTGGTTTTACCAAAGCTCCCTCGCTTCAGGCGTGAGCAGCTCGAAGGCGGCGGGGTAGTTGTTTGCGGCGATCGCTTCGCCGAAGTGTTGAGCAACGTCTCTGAAGGTCGTCATGGAGCTGGCCATCCCGTTTGGATGGAGTTTTTGGGATGATTGTCTTTCATCATGGTTGAGTTGCCTTTGGCCACCCTCACCCACCTGGCCGTGGCGGGGTACCGCTCCTTGCAGCAGCTCACCCTGCCCCTCGGGGGGCTCACTCTGGTGTGCGGTGCCAATGGCTGTGGCAAGAGTAATCTCTACCGCTCCCTCGGCCTGGTGGCTGCCGCTGCCCGCGGCGATCTGGTGGCCGCCCTGGCCGCTGAGGGGGGCCTTCCGGCGGTGTTCTGGGCCGGCCCTGAGCGCACCACGGCGGCGATGCGCCGCGGCGAGCAGCCGGTGCAGGGGGGGCAGCGGCGGGAGGGGGCACGGCTGCGGCTCGGCATCGCCGGCGAGATGCTGTCCTATGCGATCGAG
>JBEIGX010000124.1:0-7019 GCA_040381675.1 Aphanothece sp. | reverse complement strand
GAGCTCCACGTCCTCCCGCTGGATGCGCTCCACGCTGGGCAAGGGGAAATCCTGGGCTTCCAGCAAGCCTGCATAGCGCTCCGCGTCATCCGCATCCTCGAAGAGCAGCACCACGGTGCGGCCCCCCAGCTCGATGGAGTGAATGCCCTCGTCGTCACTGCCGGCATCGAAGAGGAGCACGTGCACGGGCATGGCCGTGGCATCACGAGGGGCCAAAGGCACGAGGAGCGACGCAACGCCAGTGTCTCACCCGGGGTCGGTGTCGGCCAGTTCCTGGAGCCGGCGGTAGAGGGCTTCCTCCGCTTCACCCAGCTCTGAAGGCACCACGATGCGCAGCTCCACGATCTGGTCTCCCACCTGCTCGTCGAGGCGAAGACCCCGCCCCCGGAGCCGTAGAAGCCTGCCGCTGGAGGACCCGGCTGGAATGCGAAGCCGGACCGGACCATTGAGAGTTGGCACCTGCTGGTGGCAACCCAGCACTGCCTCAGCCGGCGTGAGGTCGAGGGTGTAGAGCACCCGCAATCCATCAATCCGCAATCCTTCCTGGGTGCGGACCCGAAGATGGAGGAAATGGTCCGCACCTCCAGGAGCCACCCCTTGCAACCGCAGGCGCCATCCGTCGCCAGCCAGGGGGGGCGTCCACACTTCCACCACCGTTCCATCGCGGAGCTCCAGCTCCACCCGATCACCGGAAAGGGCCTGATCGGGCAGGAGCTCCACCAGGGTTTCCTCCGCCGTGGTTGCACGGATAGGGGGAGGTGGGGGAGGCGAGGCGGTGACCCGGGCTTCTCCCCTGTCTTCAGGAGGTTCCACGGCGTCTGGTGAGGGGCCCTCAGTCACGCCGAACAGCGCTTCGAGGTAGGTCTCAAACGGGGGGAACCCCTGGGCAAAGGGGTCGTTGGAACGGCCGGATCCTCCCGCACCGCTCTCCTCTCCAACTTCCCAGGCCTGCCGCCGCCTTGGATCCGAGAGCACCGCATAGGCTTCGTTCACCCGCTTGAAGCGCTCTTCCGCCACCGGGTCGTTGCCGTTGAGGTCGGGGTGCCAGCGGCGTGCCTGCTCCCTGAAGGCCCGTTTCAGCCGAGCGGCATCGGCGCCAGGTTCAAGCCCCAGCACCTCCCAGTAATCCGTCGTGCCAAGAGGGCTCATTCGCAGGGTGTCACTGCGGACCCCATGGATCCTCATCGTCATTCTCCCAGCGAGGGGGGCGGCCCCTGCTGGATTCGTAGGACCGCTGGGATGGGTTGCGTTCCTCTCGCCATGGGGGCGAGGGGGGCTCCCGAAGACGATCCATCCGTTGGGGACGCTCGTCCCAGGGATCGGGGCGCTCCCAGCGATCTCCCCGGTCGGCCCTGTAGGGCGGTTCCCAGCTATCCCAGTCATCCTCCGCAAAGAGTTCGTCCTTCAGGGAGCCGAGAGTGTTCTTGAGGCCTTGAAGGGGCCCCCCCTCGCTTCGTTGCTCACTGAGGAGCCTGCGATTGAGCCCGAACAGGGCCTCCTGCAATTGGCTGACGGCCAACTCCAGTTCAGGGTCTTCTGTGTTCTGATCGGCAAGCAGATCCTGAACTTGTCTGACGGCCAGCTCCACGCCCCTCTGCTGCCGTTCGGCTCCGTAGGGGCCCAGCTCCAGGGCGGCATCCCGAAGGCGCCGCTCAGCCTGCGACACCAGGGTGAGGGCCCGGTTTCGCCGATCGATCACTGCGCGCTTACGCCGATCTTCTCCCGCCTTGCGCTCCGCTTCTTCTAGAAGGGCCTGGATTTCTTCCTCACTGAGATTGGAGCCCCCCTGGATCGAGACACTCTGTTGCCGGCCTGTTGTGCGGTCGGTGGCCGAGACCTGCAGCAGGCCATTGGCGTCAATGTCGAAGGACACCTGAACCTGGGGGACTCCGCGTGGAGCAGGGGGAATTCCCGACAGACGGAACCTGCCGAGGGATTTGTTGTCGGCGGCCATCTGCCGTTCCCCCTGGAGCACGTGGATATCCACGGAGTTCTGGTTGGGTTCTGAGGTGCTGAAAACATCGCTCTTGCGCACGGGGATTGGCATGTTGCGCGGGATCAGCACCTTCATCAAGCCACCGATGGTTTCCAATCCCAACGAGAGGGGAGTGACATCGTTGAGCATCAAATCCCTGAGTTCTCCGGTCAGGATTCCGGCCTGCACAGCAGCACCAATCGCCACCACCTCATCGGGGTTCACCGATTGGCAGGGATCTCTTGGAATCAAGGTCCGCACCATGTCCTGGACCATCGGCATCCGGGTCCCCCCACCCACGAGCACCACATCGTCGATGGAATCGGCACTGAGGTTGGCATCACGAAGTGCGCGTTGCACCGGGCGGAGCAGCCGATCCAGCAGCTCGGGACAGAGCCCCTCAAAGGTGCGGCGCTCCAGGGTGGTTTCGATGTGGAGGGGCCCTTCCGGACCCGTGGCGATGAATGGGAGCGAGAGGGGGGTGGTCGCCACACCGGAGAGTTCTTGCTTTGCCTTCTCCGCCGCCTCGCTCAGCCGTTGCAGGGCTTGCCGATCCCGCCTGAGATCCAGGCCGTGCTCCTTCAGGAAGGTTTCCGCCACCCAATCCACGATGCTCTGATCCCAGTCGTTGCCACCGAGCTGGGTGTCGCCACTGGTGGCTTTGACATCAAACACACCGTTGGCGATGCGGAGAACGGAGACATCAAACGTGCCGCCACCAAGATCAAAGACCAGGACACGCTTGACGGCACTGCGATCGAATCCGTAGGCCAGGGCTGCTGCTGTGGGTTCGTTGAGAATCCGCTCCACGCTGATGCCTGCCAAACGCCCCGCATCACGGGTCGCCTGGCGCTGGGCATCGTTGAAATAAGCGGGCACGGTGATCACCGCGGCTTCCACCGGTTCCCCGAGATAGGTGGACGCATCGTCCACCAACTTCCTCAAAATGCAGGCCTGCAGCTCTTCCGGGGCATATTCCCGCTCCGTGGCGGGGCACACAACTCGCACCTGCCCCGCATCATTGGCCCTCACCGTGTAGGGAACGGAGAGGGTGTTGTCGTCCAGCTCCTCCCAGCGGCGACCAATGAACCGCTTCAGATTGGCAAAGGTGTTTCGTGGGTTGAGCACAAGCTGGCGGCGGGCCGCTTGGCCCACAAGGAGCTCCTGTTCACGGGTAAAGCCCACCACGGATGGGGTGGTGCGGGTCCCCTCCGCATTGGCGATGACCTGGGGACGGCCGCCCTCGAGCACAGCCACCACGGAGTTGGTGGTGCCCAGGTCAATGCCCACAATTCTCCCCATGTCCGAATTCAATCCGTCCGTCTTAAGGCCAACGCTACCTGCTACTCCTGGTGGGTTAAACCCCCCTTAAACCCCCCAGCTCTGGGGACTGTCAAGATCACAGGGAGATCCAGCGATCCCCGGCAGCTGCTGCATGACAGGCGAATCGAGATCAGAAGACTTCACCCTACGGCGCCGGCCTGCCAGTGAAAAGCTGGTGGATAACGGGTTCCAGCAACTCACCCTGCTGCTGGCCGCCGTGGTGGCGTTCCTGTTGCTGGCCATTTTTGCCACGGTGCTCACTGGCGCCTGGGAAGCGATCCGAACATTCGGCGCCAGTTTTCTCACCACGTCGGCCTGGGACCCAGTGACCGAAAAGTACGGAGCCTTCACGGCGATCTACGGCACGCTGGTGTCCTCCTTGCTGGCCCTGCTTTTTGCGGTTCCTCTGGGGGTGGGAACGGCCATTTTCATTACGGAGGATCTGCTTCCGGCCCCCTTTCGCAACGTGATCGGCGGGATGGTTGAACTCCTGGCAGCCATCCCTTCGGTGGTGTTGGGCCTCTGGGCGATTTTTGTGATGGAGCCAGCCATCCGCCCCTTCCTTCAGTTTCTGCACAACACCCTGGGTTGGTTTCCCCTTTTTGGAAGCGTCCCGCAGGGGCCCGGGATGGCTCCGGCTGTATTGATTCTGGTGGTGATGGTGCTGCCGATCATCACGGCCATATCCAGAGATGCCCTCAATCAGGTGCCCTTGGAGTTGCGCCAGGGGGCCTACGGGGTTGGCACGACCCGCTGGGGTGCGATCTTCAACATCATTTTGCCGGCGGCCATTTCCGCCATCACAGGTGGGGTGATGCTGGCCTTGGGGAGAGCCATGGGGGAGACGATGGCCGTCACCATGATCATCGGAAATTCCATGAAGTTCAGCCCTTCCCTGCTGGCCCCAGCCAATACGATTTCTTCGATGCTGGCAAACCAGTTTGGTGAAGCAGATGGCATTCAGGTTTCTGCTCTGATGTATGCGGCTCTCGTGCTCATGCTGCTTACGTTCGTGGTGAATATTTTGGCCCAGTTAATCGTCAAAAAATTAAGTCTTCGCTACTGAGTTCGTCATGACTTCCACCCCAGACCTCCGGATGGCTCCTATTTCGGAATTCAGTAAGAATAGTCTGTATTTCAATGCTGCACTTCGTCGTAACCGATTCAACGGGTTCTGCACGGCCATTGCCGGTTTGTTTGCCTCCGCATCGGTTCTTCCTCTGATTCTGGTGCTGGCCTACGTGTTGTTCAAGGGGGGCAGCCTGATCAAGCCCAGTCTGTTCACCGAGTTGCCCCCAGCTCCAGGCAGTGAGGGGGGAGGCATTGGCAATGCCATTCTCGGCACACTGGTTGTGACGATTCTCGCCTCCATGATCGCCATCCCAGTGGGGATTGGCGGTGGTGTCTATCTGGCGGAATACTCACGCAAGGGTTGGTTTGCCCATTTTGTTCGGTTCGGCAATGATGTGTTGGCTGGTGTGCCATCCATCGTCAGCGGGGTTTTTGTCTATGGGGCCATCGTGGCGACCCGTCTGTTCTTTGGCCAAAGCTACAGCGCAATGGCGGGTGCGATTGCACTTTCCGTATTGATGTTGCCCACGGTGATCAAAACCACAGACGAAGGATTGAGACTCGTCCCCAACGATTTGCGGCTGGGTTCCTTTGGAGTGGGGGCCTCACGCTTCGTGACGATCACCCAGGTGACGCTTCCAGCGGCATTCACACCCATTGCCACGGGAACGGTCCTGGCCATTGCCAGAGCTGCAGGTGAGACGGCTCCTTTAATCTTCACGGCTTTGTTTTCTCCCTTCTGGCCCGAAGGCATCTTCAATCCGATTGCAACGATGTCGGTTTTGATTTTTAATTTTGCGATCATGCCATACGATCCACAGAACCAACTCGCGTGGGCGGCTTCCTTTATTCTGGTGGTCATGATTCTTTTTGCCAATCTCTTTTCCCGTTGGCTGGCCAATCTCAAAAGAAATTGAACGCTTTCACCAGTCCTCCATCTTGACCATCTGTCATGACCCTCTCCTCCATGCCATCCACCAACCCATCCTCCAAACAAGAGGACATTTGCATCTCTCTGCAGAAAGTCTCCATCTCCTACGGCAGCTTTGAGGCGGTACGCAATGTTTTCCTGGATATTCCCCGCAAGGGCGTAACGGCGTTCATCGGGCCTTCAGGCTGTGGCAAGTCGACAGTTCTGCGGTCTTTGAATCGAATGAATGATCTCATCCCGGGATGCACGCTCAAGGGGCGGGTGATGTTTGACGGCCTCGATCTGTATGACAAACGGGTGGACCCGGTGGAGGTGAGACGACGAATTGGCATGGTGTTTCAGAAGCCCAATCCCTTCCCAAAAAGCATCTACGAAAACATTGCTTTCGGTGCTCGCATCAATGGCTATCGGGGAAACATGGATGAGTTGGTTGAGCGCTCTTTGCGAAAGGCTGCGGTCTGGGAAGAGTGCAAAGATAAATTAAAGGAAAGCGGCCTTTCCCTCTCGGGCGGTCAGCAACAGCGCCTTTGCATTGCCCGCGCCATTGCCACCGAGCCAGAGGTGATTCTGATGGATGAACCCTGCTCCGCTCTCGATCCCATCTCCACATTGAAGATTGAGGAAACCATGCACGATCTCAAGCGGAGTTACACCATTGTGATTGTGACCCACAACATGCAGCAAGCCGTTCGCGTGGCCGACATGACCGCGTTTTACAACGCTGAGGCCGTGGAGGGAGGAACTGGAAAGATCGGGTACCTCGTGGAATTCAGTGCCACGGAAAAAATCTTCAATGCCCCGGCTCAGCAGGCAACCCTGGACTATGTCAGTGGGCGTTTTGGTTGATTGCAGCGTCCTGAATGAAGACTTGGTGAGGGTCGATCAACAAAAAAACCGGCCTGAGGCCGGTGATAACGGAGAGGGAGGGATTCGAACCCTCGATAGAGTTGCCCCTATACAGCATTTCCAGTGCTGCGCCTTCGACCACTCGGCCACCTCTCCAGTGGAAGTGTTGAGCAAGTGTCAATCTAGCAGCAAGCCTTCGCCGACCAAACTCCCATGACGCGCACCTTCCCGATCACGGTGTACTGGCGTCAGGCTGGCCGGGTGATCACCCATGAGGTTCGGGAAGGGGACTACATCCTGCGCAGTTTCGAGGCCCAGGGAGACCCCCTTCCCTTCAGTTGCCGCCAGGGGTGTTGCACGGCCTGTGCCGTTCGGGTGCTCTCGGGCCAGATCGACCACCGCGAGGCCCTCGGCCTCTCCCAGGAGTTGCGGCAGCGGGGCTACGGGCTGCTCTGCGTGGCCCGGGCGATTGCTCCCCTGGAAGCGGAAACGCAGGATGAAGATGAGGTGTACGACCTGCAATTCGGTCGCCACTTCAGCCGGGGTCGCGTGCGCTCTGGCCTTCCCTTGGACGAGGATTGACCATGACACACTCTGGCCCTCCCCCATCGCTTTCTGATACGGCCCTCCAGGCCAGCGGCCTGTCGGCGGACCGTTTGCAAGCCCTTCTCAACGTGGCCCGCTCCGCCGCTTTGGCTGGAGCCCGACCCCTGAAAGAGATGTTCGGACATTTGGAGGGGGTGAAGCAGAAAGGGCAGGCCGGCAACCTCGTGACCGAGGCCGATCTGGCCTCTGAACGGGCTGTGCTGGCCCTATTGGCCGAAGCCACTCCAGGCTTTGCCGTCCTCGCTGAAGAAAGCGGACGCCGCAGTG
>JBEIGX010000123.1:0-7024 GCA_040381675.1 Aphanothece sp. | reverse complement strand
TTCGGCACGATGCTGATCCTCAGCGGTGCCGATGGCCCCAGCGTTTTACAGGTGCGCTGCTTGAACGTCCTGTCCGAGGCGATCTGCACGCTGGTGCTATCCCTTCTCAAGACCTACGGCGCCGTGATCGAGAAAGGCGCACTGGTGGTGGCCGATGAAGAATCCAAGATGCCCCATGCCCTCCCGGGAGCAGATCAGGGCTGCCTGATCGTGAAGCGCTTCGATCGGCGGCTGCACGTAAGCCTCAGGCGGCCTTGGCCCAGAAGGCCGGCGGCATCAGCCAGGCACGCCTGAGCAAGCCCCAAAGAACTAAGAGGTTGTGAGCAGAGTCGCATTTCTTACAGCTTAAACTGTACTCAAGAAGTTATTGGTGTCTCTTCGTTGAAGCATCCTCATCCCGAGTTAACCCCTGTCCTTCGCGAAGTGACAACGCATTTCCTGCCATGAGCCTGCCCCGCCGCGTTGCCGACATCAATCCAGCCGCCGTCACCGGCTCATCTCCGGATTTTCTTGTGGCTGTGGGCAACACCCTGTTCTTCAGGGCCTCCCAGACACTTAGCGACAGCGAGCTCTGGAAGAGCGATGGCACCAGCGCCGGTACCGTGCGTGTCGCCGACATCAACCCGGGCCCCGCGGGCTCCAGACCCATTGGGCCCTCCAGCCGTGGCGTGGCGGTGGGCAACACGCTCTACTTCGGAGCCAGTAACGGCATCAACGGCTACGAACTCTGGAAATCAGATGGGTCCAGCGCGGGCACGACCCGCGTGGCCAACCTCAATCCAGGCATCGCCAGTGCGAGCCCATTCAATCTCACCGTGGTCGGCAACACCCTGTTTTTCTGGTCAGGCTTGCAGCTCTGGAAAACCGATGGCGTCACCGCCAGCCGCTTCGGTGATTTCTCTCCAAATGGTGGCTTCTCCATCCCCCAGAAGCCGACAGCATTTGGCGGCTCGCTTTTTTTGAGAGTCAACAACTCAATCAATGTTGGATCGCTCTGGAAAACCAACGGTGTGGTCACCACCCGGATCGACATTCGTTCAGCGCCCTATGGATCCTCTCCATCCCCGCTGGTCGCCGTTGGCTCCACGCTTTTCTATTCGGCCGATGACGGCACCACCGGTGGGGAGCTCTGGAAAACCGACGGCACCACTTCCACTCTTGTCGCCGATATCGTGCCTGGAAGCCGATTTGCCAGCTCTAGCCCGGCCTACCTCACAGCGGTCGGCAACACCCTCTTCTTCACCGCCAATGATGGCGTTGCAGGTCGTGAACTCTGGAAAAGCGATGGCACAAGTGCAGGCACAACGCGTGTAGCCGACATCAAGCCGGGCTTATCCAGTTCCGATCCAGCAGATTTCACTGTGCTCGGAAGCACGCTGTATTTCACTGCCGACGATGGCAGCACCGGTAGGGAGATCTGGAAAAGCGATGGAATTACTACCACCCGGGTAGCCAACATCAATCCAGACAACTCCAGCCCGAGTCGGGCGAACCCATCCAACCTCACAGTGGTGGGGAACATGCTCTATTTCACGGCTAATGATGGCACGGAAAATACTATCGGCAGTGAGCTCTGGAAAACGGATGGTACCACTGCAGGCACGGCACGCGTCGCTGATCTCCGCCCCTTTTTGGGCTCCAATCCCAGTGAACTGACAGTTGTCGGCAACACGCTCTATTTCGTGGCTAATGATGGCACCACTGGCAGAGAATTATGGGCTCTTGATACAGCTCCATCGTCCCTGCCCATCATCACGTTGGCCGTCTCACCATCGGTTGTCACGGAAAATGGCAGCAGCAACCTGGTGTACACCTTCACCCGTACAGGTGCTACCACCTCTGTTTTGGCCGTCAACGTCAGCGTAGGGGGCACCGCCAGCCTGGCCAATGATTTCACCCAGACGGGCGCCACATCCTTCAGTGCCACGACCGCGCGAGTGACCTTTGCCGCCGGGGCTGCCACCGCGACGGTCACCATCGACCCCAAAGGCGACTCCATCATTGAATCCCACGAGACCGTTCAACTCACCCTCTCCCCGGGGTCTGGATACACCATCGGCACCGCCTCCGCCGTCACGGGCACCATCAGCAACGACGACGGCATTCCGGCCCTGCCACCGATCACGACCCTGATTGTCGTGCCCAGCGTCGTCAAGGAAGACAGCCTTTCCAATCTTGTCTACAGCTTCATCCGGACGGGCAGCATCAGCACGGCTCTCACCATCAACGTTAAAGTTGGCGGATCAGCCACCTTTGGAACCGATTACATCCAGACGGGAGCCAAGACCTTTTCGGCAACCGCAGCCACCGTGACTTTCGCCGCTGGCTCCAGCACCACCGCCGTCACGATCGATCCCATTGCCGATTCCTCCATCGAGCCCAATGAAACTGTTGAGCTCACCCTGTCCCCAGGTCCTGGATATGCCATAGGGGCCACATTGACCTCAACTGGCACCATCGTCAACGACGACAGCGCCTTTGCCATTGCACCCCTGGCCTCAAACAAGGGCGAGGGCCGCAGCGGCCCCACGCCCTTCACCTTCACGGTGAGCCGTCTGGGGAGCGCGGCTGCAGCGGGCAGCGTGCGCTGGACGGTGGCGGGCTCTGGATCCAATCCCACCGATGCCGCCGATTTCACCGGTGCCACCAGCGGCACCCTCTCCTTTGCCGCCGGCCAGGCCAGCCGCCTCCTCACCATCAACGTCGCAGGTGATCTCCGCCAGGAGAGAGAAGAAACCTTCGCTGTACGGCTCTCGACCCCAACTGGGGCCATCCTCGGACCCACGGTTGTTGCCGCTGCAACCATCCGCAACGACGATCAGATCGGTGATCAGAACCCCAACACCCTCAGAGGTGGCAACCTGCCCGATTGGGTGGATGGTCGGGAGAATGGCACCACGGGCGACATTCTCACCGGTGGTGGTGCTGGCGATACCTTTGCCTTTCGCTTTAGCGAATCGCGCCTCACCACACCAGATACCATCACGGATTTTTCCTTTGGGGTCGACAAGATTGATCTGTTCTCCCCCACAGGCGGCGCATTGGGCGCCCCAAGGAGCATCTCCCGGGCCGCGAGCAACAGCACGGCCAAAACGGTGGGAGCGTTGGCAGCGGCGGTGTTTGCCGATGCCAATGGGGCCCTTCCTGGCAACCAAGTCCTGACCGCCAACGGCGCAGCGTTGGTGCAAGCCACCAACCCAGCGATCGCCGGCACCTACCTGTTGATCAACAACGCCACAGCGGGTCGCTCAGATCAGGATGATCTCCTGATCAAGCTGGGCGGTTCTCTTCCCGGCCTCCCTCCCGTGGGTGTGGTGGCAGTGGGTACGGTGTTTGCCTGAGCGGAGCAACGCATCCAGACAGGCAGGCATCCCGCCGGCAGGAGAAACACGAAGACCCCTAGAAGACTCTCTAGATTCAATGGTCTTTTGCACTCCCTGGTGGTTCAGCCTCGTCCATGGTGAATCGCTTAACCAACAGGGGTGCTCAGGCATCCCAGCTCAACGGCAGAGGGGCGCTGGGCGGGCCACTGGCCGGATGCTGCTGACGGCAGCACTGGTGCCGCGGCGCACGCGAACGCGCACCGTGCAATGGGCCGGCCCCATGTGCGCGATCAGGGCCTCACGAGGCTCAGAAATTCAGCCAGAAGCAGCAATACGAAGTAGACAAAACTACTACAAAATCGGCATGGCCTCTAAGCGTTTTGCTTAGAGGCCATGCTATTTCTTCAGTGCTTCTGGGACATCTCTGACTCCTGCAAAACTACTTCGAGCTGGCCACTTGGTGTCTTTGTTCCATCTTATATATTTCAAATTTGATTTTTTCAAGTTCGCGCCGCTAAGATCTGCTCCGCTTAAGTCAGCCCCTAGGAGCTCCGCGGATTCGAAGTTGGTAAAAGTAAGATTTGCTTCGTTGAACTTGACAACCAGGAGAGTAACACTTCGGCAGATGATTATATTTGTCTCGTTTGACGTACAGGCCATTCCAAAGTTGGATCCTCTGAGATTTGCTCCAGTCAAGTCGGCACCGGCTAGAACCGCTCCAGCGCCGCTACCGCTGCAAGGAGATCGGCTACTATGCCCGTGCCCAGGAGCTGCTGCGCCAGGGGCACAGCTATCTCGACAGCAATGGGGATGGGGAAGCCTGTGAGTCCCTGCGATGACTGGATTCCTTGAGGTACGGGAACAGGAACCTCCTGGAGCCCCCACCAACGCCCAGGAGCCTTACATTGAAGTTGAGGGGAGGCCCGGGAGCCAACCCGACCCTCACCCTCCAACAGAGTCCGGCCAGGGAACACCCGAGCCGGTGCGCATCACGGAGGTGCGAGTGCATCGAATGGTTGCTGAACAACCAGGTGAACGCGATGGCGCAGCGCGTACGCCACCGTTGAGGCGTGAGCCATACGCCACTTCTGATTCCCGCGAGTTGAAACCCCGGGCTGCAGTGCCCGGGCCGGGATCACAATCGAGAAGGTCAAGCTCCGAGCATCTCTTCTCCCAGACGTGATCTCCATTCCTTCCCTGCCAGGCCCCAGACAGGTCATGCGTGAACCACAGACACCCGACCGGCAGCTCCTGGTGTGAGGACATGACCGCCGCAACCGGTGCTAATGCGCCCCCCACGGGGCGCCTTCCTGTTGGGGTGATATTCACCCGGCCGTCAAACAGAACCAAAGGGCCCAGGCTGTTCCCAGGCCGTCCCGGCATCCTGACTGCGGTAGGGAGCGGTGAGCTGGCCATCGGCATCGATCAGACCAGCGTCCATCAAGAATTGACGGGCAAGGGCCGGGTCACGCAACTCCTCCAGGAGTGCATCAATCTGCTCACGTCGCAGCGGCCCAGAGGGTGGACGGTGCCATGCGAGCGGGGCTGCTGGACCCATCAGCAGAACCTGAACTTAGGCCGATACCAGCCCCGTTCCTTCCGAGTCAGTCCTCAGGATCCGGGCTGAGGGGCGGCAGTCGCCGTTCCACCTGCAGGAACACCAGCCAAGCCACACCGGCGCTGATGCCGCCGGTCCAGTCGTTGCGCAGGAGATCCACCACCGCCACCGTGCTGGCGCCGATGCGCAGGCCGCGCAGCAGGAAGCGGCCCAGTTTCTCCAGCGTGTCGCGGTTCGCCGTCATCGGCTCAGGATGCGTCAGCTCAGACCGCCGATGCTCAACACCACCAACTGGCGTAGCTGCTGCAGTTCGGTTGGGGTGATCTGTGACTTGGTGGCGGCAGTGATCCGTGTCTTGGCGACGCAGGTCAGGTTCTGCGGGAGCAGGTAGCTCACCTTCTTGCAGCCGTTGCTGGGACTGGGCTGCAGCACCACCGTTAGGTCGGGGATGGCCAGAGCAGGGTCGCCTGTCATCGGCACCACCAGAACCGTGGGGTAGCCCGGGTCAAACAGTTCGGTGTCCTGCACCACCACAGCTGGCCTGAGCTTGTTTGGCTCTGGTGGCTGGGGATCCTGGGCGGGTTGCTCTGGATCCTTGCGCCAGTCAACGGTGACGATCTGCCCAGCCTTGAGCTCCACGCTGGTCGTCAGCGGGTGATGGGATCAGGGGTGGCCCAGTCGTCGATGAACCGTTGGGCTTCAGGATCAGCCGCGATGTGATCGGCCACCGTTTTGCTCTGGGCACGGATACGGGCCCGCAGGGCATCCATGGCGCTCACCGAGGTGCTCACCGCCACGATCCGTCTGCCGCCGCGCTGGCGGCGGCGAATGGAGAAGGGAGCTTCCGACTCCTGAATGGCTTGATCGGCTGGGGTCATGACGGCAGCGGCTCTCTCCGTCTGCATGGACGTTCCCTCAACCTTAATCGCGGTGTCAGCGTTGGGGTTCATGGCAGCAGCCGCTCCTCCAGCAGGGCCAGGGCCAGGGCCTGTTCACGGGCGCTGCCGTCTGCTCTCTCAGGCCTCTGGAGCAGCCGGCGTCAGCAACCGCTCGATCGCCTCAGAAGACACACCCACCTGCTGGGCGATCAGCTTGGAAGGCTGAGCCATAAATCGCCCAGTCTCACTGCTAGAGCTGTCTTCTCAACAGCAGAAAAGCCCCATGTGAGATGTTTGGTGAGATGTTTTGCCCTTGAAAGCAGCCAGGCGACCTGGAGAACCGAAGAGCCAGTACACCGCACACATAGCGGCTGAGACAGCAGTGGGACGCGCGAGACACGCTGTTGGTCGACGGGCGCGTTATTCAGGGGAGGTGCAGTCCTCTCTGTTTGTCCAACTTCAGAGACTCTGGACGGCGATGTCGCATATCTCTGGGGGGCACCGCAGGGCTCCAGTCGGCGGCGGCCGTCCTTCAGCGTGCCACGGCTGCGCCCTGGGCGTGCATCGGCCAGCCGCCGCCGCCCTCCGCTCCGGGGCCGGTGTTGGGGTGGCGGGGCAGGGCCGCTCTCCCGCGGCTGCGGTGGCCGGGCCCTCACTCGCATCGATGGGGCTGGGGTGAAGCCCCCAGGTTTCCTCGCGCGGCTGCGCGGCCAGCTGGGCATTCAGCGCTGAATCTGGCGGTCTTACTTATCAGCCATCCGATCCATAAGCGGATGACTTTGGTTTACGTAGATCCATTGCCCTGCAGCCGCTCTGCCAGCCGCTCAGTGCGTTTGTACTGGTAGAATAAGGGCTGCGCCAAAGGCCACGAGCCCATCGCCTGCGGCAACGAAATCCTCGGACAACTTGCCTCGTTCGTTTGCTCTGTAGCCCATGAGCTTGTCCTCTGCTGCAGTGGCCCTGGCCGCTGCATTGTCTTCCCTTGGCCTCCTGCCGCCGACGGCGTTGGCCCATCGCTCGGTCGTCATCGTCGCCGCTGGTGGCCGTGATCTCGTCTGGCCCCAGGAGCGCATCGCCTCCGCCCTGCTCCAGCGCAGCGATGGCCGGCCTGTCCATCTGCTGCTGCATGGCGGGGCCCGTGGCGCTGATCGCTCCATCGGCCGTGCCGCCCATCAGCTCGGCTGGCGGGTCCAGTCCCTCGCCGCTGATTGGCGCCGCCATGGCCGCGCTGCAGGTCCGATCCGCAATCGCCTCCTGCTGGAGCA
>JBEIGX010000122.1:0-7128 GCA_040381675.1 Aphanothece sp. | reverse complement strand
GTGCCGCGCCACCCAGCAGAGTTTTCTGCGTCTGGCCTCCACGCCCGTGATCACCCAGGCGTACGGCGTGCCCAAGGCCACCAACGGCGATGCCTGGGCCGCACTGCAGGCGTTCCTGGCTCTGCCGCAGGTGGATGTGATCGATGAGCCGCCTGAAATGGGGCGCTCTGGCCGCCTTCGCGATCATCGTCGGCCTTCCCCTGATCAGCCTCGATCAGGATTTTCGCCAGTTTGAGCCAGAGGGCCTCACGCTGCAGCTGCTGCAGGCGGATGGCCACCCGGAGGATCACGACGCAGCTTGAGGCTTTAGTTCTGAAAAGCTGAGCCAGCTAACCTGCTAGCAGTGAGCAAGCAGCCTGCCCATGCGCACCCTCTACATCCGCCATGTGCCCGATGAGGTGGCCGCAAGGCTGGAGAAGCTCGCTGCCCAGGCTGGTCTGCCCTTGAGCACGTTCGCCCTGCAGGAGCTCAGCGAGGCCGCCCGCCGTGCTGACAACGCAGACCTGCTCCAAGCCCTGCCCTCGGCCCCGATCGAGCGGGCCAGCATCCTGAAGGCCCTGACGGAAAGCAGAGACGAGCGCTGATGGTGGTGATCGATACCTCTGCCCTGGTGGAGGCCCTGCTGGTGGCTGGTCCAGCTAGGGGTCGCCTGGCTACCGATAGCTTGCACGCTCCGGAGTTGATCGATGCCGAATTGCTTTCGGTGCTCCGGCGGCTTGTGCTTGCGGGCCATCTCCTGGAGAGCCACGCCCTCGAGTCATTGGCCGCGGCCAACCGGCTGGGTCTGCGCCGGCACTCGAGCCGTGCCCTCTGGCCCCGGGCCTGGGAGCTGCGCACCAACCTTTCCGCCTACGACGCTCTCTATGTGGCCCTGGCCGAGCAGCTCGATGCACCCCTGCTCACCGCCGATGCCCGCCTTGCCAGGGCCCCGGGGCTGCGCTGTTGCGTTGAGCTCATTGAGGGGTGACCCCACCTCAACACGAAGCACCACCGAGCAGCTGTTCCTCGCCAAGGTCGGAATGGCGCCTGTCGTGGATCATGTGGCTGCTGCTCCTTCTTCAGCCCCCAAGCCGCCCGCGCCGATGACTCTCCCAGCCCGGAGGCCTACCGCTGCGATGGCGAACCCCCCGGGCCCGTGCTGATCGGAGGCAACGTGGTGCTGCTCGGCTGGCGGGGGCTGAGTTGGCAGTTGCCGCGCAGCGGGAGCTCCTGAGGCCAACCACAACCCTCCCCCTAGCATGGGTTTGCGGGCTGAAAGGCCCAAAAGTTCGTTGTTTGCTCGGCTCCGCGTTGGATCTCCCGCAGCTTCTCCCCCAGCTCTCGGTGCCCCACCTCACCCGCAGTGATTGGCTCTGGTGGGCTGCCCTGGCGGTGCAACTGATGGCCATCCCCGGCACCCTTTTGCCCGTTCTGCCGGGCCTGGCCCTGTTGCCCCTCGGTGCCCTGCTCTGGCTGTGGGCCGTGGGCTGGAGTGCAGGCTGGCCGGCCCTGCTGCTGGCCGGTGTGATCCTCTTGCTGGGCTGGGGCGCCGACGCCCTGGGGCTGGTGCTTGGGGCCGCGCGCATGCAGGCCACCCGCTGGGCCTATATCGGCTCTGGCCTGGGCCTGGCGGCTGGTTTGTTCGGCTTCCTGCCGGCCCTACCCTTGGGCGGCCCCTTGATCGGAGCCCTGGTGGGTCCCCTGCTGGGGGCCGCCATCGGCGAACTACTCACGGCACCCACCTCTCTGGGGCCCTTTGGGTTGTTGCGCCTGCGCCGCTCGCTCCTGGTGGGGCTGGCGGTGGTGGCGGGGATGTTGGTGAGCCGGCTGGCCCAATGCCTTCTGGCCGTGGTGGGGGTGTTGGGCTTTGTGCTGATTACTTCAGGGCGCGGGTGAAACCGGTGTGGTCGGTGGTGCCAAAGAGTTGCCTGTAGCCGGCCGTCACCATGCAGACCACGACGGGCCAGGCCACGAAGAACCCCACCCCTGCGGCCAGCAGGCCCAGCACCAACAGCCCGAAGGACAGCAGCATGAGCTGCACCACCTGGACCCAGGCTCCATCCACCACCTGCGGCCCTCGGGCCAGGGCCGCAAAAGGGTGGTCGTCATGGAGCAGGGCCAACTGGGGCAGGAAGGCCTGGCTCACGGTGAGGTAGATGGCTCCTGCCAGCAGGAGGAGGGCCGGAAGCAGGGCCAGCAGGGCGTTGACCTGGCTCAACACCACCGCCAGCAAGAGCAGCATCGTCACCGCGGCGACGATCCCGCAACCCAGCAGGAAGCCCGGCAAATAAAGACGCAGCAGAGCACGCGGATCCCAGTGGGTGAAGGTGGCCATGGTGGGTCTCCCGCCCTTGAGGGCCAGCCAGGCCCCCCGCACCAGCCCGCTGGTGCCCCAGAGGTTGAGCACGATGCCCGCCAGCACGTTGAGCGCCAGGAGGCAAACGCTCACCGTGCTGTAGCGCAGCCAGGGCATCAGGGCTTCCAAGCGGTCGAAGGCCATCGCCGGATCGATGGGATCGGGAAGGTTGTCCGTTGAGTACGAGGGCTGGAGCGCCGCCAGGAGCAGCTGCAGGGCGGTGAGCAGCAGGGAGAACCCCACAAACCAAAAGGGGGCCCGCCTGAAGGCTTGCCAGCCCTCTCGCAGGGCCAAGCTCACATTCAGTCGGGAAACCGTTTGCGTTGGATTCATCAGCATTGGCCCGCTCAAAACCGTCGCTAATTAAATGGAATTGCGTAATTTGAGCACGGTCTCCCGCACGGCGCCCGCCGCTGTGGCCACATCCTTGTCTTCCGTTCCGCGTCCCAGTCCGAAACGGATGGAGGCGGCAGCCTCCTGCCGGCTGCGCCCCAGGGCCGCCAGCACATGGGAAGGGCTGCCCTGGCTGCAGGCCGAGCCGCTGCTCACCGCCAGCTGACGCCGCAGCTCCTGGTGAAGCCGGGTGCCGTCCACCCCGACAACGTTCACGTTGAGGTTGTGGGGCAGCACGTGGCGGGCAGAGCCATTGCGCCTCATCCCCCCCAGGGCATCCAGCTGGCTCCACAGCTGGTCCCGCAGGGCTCCCAGCCTGGCCGCCCGCTCCTCCCGGTCGGCCAGGGCCAGCCGCAGGGCGGCGGCCAGGCCAATGATCAACGGCACCGGCAGGGTGCCGGCCCGCAGCCCCCGCTCCTGGCCGCCCCCCAGCTGCTGGGCAGCGATGGCCACCCCCGGGCGGATCAGCAGGGCGCCGATGCCCTTGGGCCCGTAGAACTTGTGGGCGCTGAGGGTGAGCAGATCCACCCCCAGCTCGGCCATGTTGAGGGGGATATGGCCCACCGCCTGGGCCGCGTCGCAGTGCAGCAGCACCCCCTTGCGGCGGCAGAGGGCCGCGATCGCCTCCAGGGGTTGGAGCACCCCGATTTCGTTGTTGGCCGCCATCACCGAGAGCAGCAGGGTGTCATCCCCCAGAGCCGCCTCCAGCCGCTCCAGATCCACCCGCCCATCGGGCTCCACCGGCAGCACGGTGAGGGGAGCTCCCTGGCGGGCCAGGGCGGCGAGGGGGTCGAGCACGGCCCGGTGCTCCGTGGCCAGGGTGACCAGGGCCCGGCGCGGCTGGCCACTGGCCCGGGCGGCTTCCACGGCTCCGCGGAGGGCCAGGTTGTTGGCTTCCGTGGCACCGCTGGTGAACACCACCGTCTCCTCCGCCATGCCCAGGGCCTGCCCCACCTGGCTGCGGGCATGCTCCACCGCGGCGGAAGCCTCCAGGGCCGGCCGGTAGAGGCGGCTGGAGGGATTGGCGAACTGCTCGTGCCACCAGGGCGCCATGGCGTCCACCACGGCGGTGGCACAGGGGGTGGTGGCGTGGTGGTCCAGGTAGGTCAGCATGGCTCCATGCTGTCAAAACCTTCTGGGATCAGGGCAGGCTGGCGCCGGGGCTGGGTGCTGACGGCTGGTGCGGTCGGTCTTGTCCTTCCCCTCTGGGCGACTCAGCTGGCCCTGGCCGGTACCCCCACGCCCACGCCCACTCCGGCACCTGACCCTGCAACAGAAGGGGACTCCCCCACCGACATGCCTCCTCCGCCCCCTGATCTGGTGGTGCTGGTCGACAAGGTGGGCATCAAGGGGCGTTACCGGCTGGGGGTGTTCGATCGCCAGGCCGATCCCACCCAGCCTCAGGTGTGGCGCCTCAAGCTGTGGGAGCAGACCCTGGATCGCCTTTTCATCTCCACCGACGTGCTTGATTGCAGCCCCAGGCAGCCGATGCGCATCACCGGGGGCAGCGCCGATGGCCCTGGTCGGCTAATCCTGCGGGAGCTCAATCCTGGCGGCCCGATCACCCCCTCCAATCGGCTGGATCACCAGATCTGGTGGGCTGCCTGTTTCCCTGAGCAGGCCGGTAAGGATCCCGCCGCCCTGGCGGCGGAGGCCCGCCGGCTGGGCTACAGCGGCACCCTGGTGGAACAGGAGCAGGTGGTGCCAGGATTTCGTCGTCGCTAGGAGCAGCGCCGCTAGTTGCGGCGCTGCCACAGCCAGCGGCTGTCGCGGTGAGCACCAGGGCATCGCAGCTCAGGGATGGCCCCTGGCCTGTTGATCAATGAGCAGCAGATCCAGATCGCTGCCAACGCTGGCCTCGCCACGGCCATAGCTGCCAAACACGCCGACCCGTTCCAGGCCTGGTGCTCCCCCGCCACCCGTTCCGCCCACTCGGTCACCTGGGCATGGAGCCAGTCGGCGGAGCGGTTCATCGGGCCATTGTGGCCGGAGGCCTGGATGGGTTTTGCAGCAGCACCTAGGCTGGTTCTGTCGCGCTCTGTCATGGCTTCCACCACCCCCGCTGGCCCCAACGGCTCCCCCACCGGGCCCGAGTCCGTCCCCGAAACGGCGATCCCGGAAGCGGAGCGGGCCCCGGTGCGGCTGCTGTTGGTAGACGACGAACCCGGCCTGCGTGCCGCTGTGAAGGCCTTTCTGGAGGATGAGGGCTTTGAGGTGACCACGGCCAACGACGGGGAGGACGGCTGGACCCAGGCCCAGCAGCTGATGCCCGATGTGGTCATCACCGACGTGATGATGCCCCGCTGTGACGGCTTCGGGCTGCTCAAGCGGCTGCGGGCCGATGAGCGGCTGGGGGGCACCCCTGTGATCTTTCTCACGGCGAAGGGCATGACGGCCGACCGCATTGCAGGCTTCACGGCCGGCGCGGACGACTACATCCCCAAACCCTTCGATCCGGAGGAGCTGGTGGCCCGCCTGCGCAATGTGGTGCGTCGCCAGGAGCGGCTGTTGGCGGAGGCGGCCCGCTTTGCTGATGCGGACATCGGCCAGATGGCCAAGCAGATCACGGAGATCCGCTCCATGCTGGGCACCGGCGGCGTGAAGAAGCAGGCGCCCGCCATGGCTTTCGACTTCACTCCCCGGGAAGCGAGCGTGCTCCAGCTGGTGGCGGAGGGGATGATGAACAAGGAAATCGCCCGCCAGCTCGACACCTCCATCCGCAACGTGGAGAAATATGTGAGCCGGCTCTTCATCAAGACGGGCACCTCCAGCCGTACCGAGCTGGTGCGCTATGCCCTTGAGCATGGTCTCGTCGACTGAGATCGGCTGGCTTCCCCCCACCCTCAACCAGGGTTGGGCCTACCCCGACCGGGTGGAGGCCCCCTGGGCCAGCGCGGCGGCCTTCTATGCCTCCCGCTATCCCCACAGCTCCCTGACGGATTGGCAGGCGCGGTTGGGGGCGGGTGAAATCCATCGCAATGGCGAGCCTCTGGAATCGGATGGGGGTCTGGAGGCCGGCGACCGGTTGGTGTGGCATCGCCCTCCCTGGTGGGAGGGGGCGGTGCCGGCTGCCTGGGGGGTGGTGCACGACGACGGCGACCTGCTGGTGATCGACAAACCCTCGGGCCTGCCCGTGCTGCCTGCGGGTGGGTGGCTGGAACACACGGCCCTGCGTCTGCTCGAACGGCGCCACCCTGGCGATCCCGCGGGCGTGCCCCGGCCCGTGCACCGGCTGGGGCGGTTCACCAGCGGCCTGCTGGTGTGCGCGCGCCGCCCTGAGAGCCGCCGCTGGCTCAGTGCCAGGCTGCGGGAGAGCACGGGGCTCCAGGATGGGGCGTTGGGGTGCGAGAAGGTCTACCAGGCCATCCTGGTGCCTGGAGGGCTGCCGCCGGCCCTGGCCCTTGGAGAGCTCCTTACCATCGAGACGCCCATCGGCCGCCGGCCCCATCCCCGGCTGGGGCGGATCTGGTGTGCGGCCCGGGAGGGCCGGCCCGGGGATCTGTCGGCGCGCAGCACCCTCCGGCTCCTGGAGCGCGGCGCCGAGGGCGATCGGGTGGAGATCACCATTGCTACGGGACGCCCCCATCAGATCCGTATCCACTGCGCCGCCATTGGCGCCCCCCTGCTGGGGGATCCCCTCTATTTGCCGGGGGGGCACGCCCGGGCTGACGCCCTGCCGGGGGACGGGGGCTACCGGCTGCGGGCCCAGCGGCTCGCGATTCAGCGGCCCGATGGCTCCCCCTGGCGGCTGGATGCCGATGGGAATCGGCCCATGCCAGGGTGAGACCGCTACTGCCTCCCTCCATGTTGCTGCTCGCCTCGGCGTCTCCCGCCCGCCGCCGCCTGCTGGAGCAGGCCGGGGTGCCCCATCGGGTGAAGGTGAGCGGGGTGGATGAGGAGGCGATTCAGGATCCCGATCCGATGCGGTTGGTGCAGCGCCTGGCCCAGGCCAAGGCCCAGGCCGTGCAGCACACGCTGGGTGCTGGCGATGGGGATGTGAAGGCGGTACTGGGGTGCGATTCCTTGCTTGTGTTTGACGGCGAGGTGTTCGGCAAGCCGGGTGATCCGGCTGAAGCCATGGCCCGCTGGCGCCGCATGGCGGGGGGGTGGGCAGAGCTTCACACGGGCCATTGCCTGCTGAGCTGGCCCGGCGCGTCCAGGGAGTGGCTCAGCACGGTGACCACCCGGGTGCAGTTCGCCCCCCTCAGCGAGGCGGAGATCAGCGCCTATGTGGCCAGCGGCGAGCCGCTGCAGTGCGCAGGGGGCTTCGCCCTGGAGGGTCGGGGCGGGCAGGTGGTGGAGCGGATCGAGGGCTGTTTCTCGAGCGTGATCGGCCTCAGCCTTCCCCTGCTTCGCCGCTGGCTGGGGGAGCTGGGCTCGGGGCAGACCCTGGGTTGAGG
>JBEIGX010000121.1:0-7134 GCA_040381675.1 Aphanothece sp. | reverse complement strand
GGCCAGAGGCTGCTCAGGCGCGCCCAGTTGTGAAGATCATCCAGGCTCGTGAGGATGATGTTCTCCGACAGCTCGGTGGTGACGGTGGGTGCTCCCACCGGGGCGCAGCTGGCCGATCGCTGGTCGCGCAGGGCCGCCACGGAGAGGGCCTCGGCAAGGCCGGCAGTGACGGAGGAAGGAGGGGTGGCAGTCATGGGATTAACTCCATTCAAGGGCGCCCTTGCGCCAGGCGTAGGCCAGAGCCACCAAAAGGATGGCAATGAAAACGAGGGCTTCGATAAAAGCCAGCAGGCCCAGGCGGTGGAACGCCACGGCCCAGGGATAGAGGAACACGGTCTCGACGTCAAAGACGACGAAGACCAGGGCGAACATGTAATAGCGGATATTGAACTGAATCCAGGCCCCACCGATCGGTTCCATCCCCGATTCATAGGTGAGTTCCCTCTCGCCCCGCTGGCTTTTCGGGGCCAGAAGCTTGTTGGTCACCAGAGCCAGCACCGGCACGGCTGCCGCGATGAGCAGGAAGCCCAGAAAGGCGTCATAGCCGGAGAGCACGAACATGGTTCAGCCCCAACGTTGGGGCGCAGTCTGGCATCTACGGCCCAACCTTGGGGCTGCCTACAGTCCACGGACTCCAACGGCCTCGCCATGAGCACCCCAACCAGCTCCGAGGGTCCCGCCCCGATGCCTGCCCCCCCCCCAGCTTCCGAGGACGTGACCTCCCCTCCGCACCCCGATGGGGCCGCGATCGATGTCGTGGCTGGGGCCCAGGAGGAAGCGGTGGAGGAGGACACCTCCCAGCATCGGTTCGAGTGCCGCAGCTGCGGTTACGTGTATGACCCGGCGGAGGGGGTGCGCAAGCTGGGCATCGTTTCCGGCACGGCCTTTATCGACCTTGATGGGGCCAGCTTCCGCTGTCCGGTGTGCCGCAGCAAGGTGGGAGCCTTCCGCGACATCGGCCCCCGGGAGAAGCCAAGCGGCTTCGAGGAAAATCTCAATTACGGTCTGGGCGTCAACCGGCTCACACCCGGTCAGAAGAACGTTCTGATCTTCGGAGGCTTCGCCCTGGCCATCGCCTTCTTCCTTTCCCTCTATTCCCTGCGCTGATGGATCGATCCTGCCCTTCCCCCTCCCACCGCTGGCCGGACCGCCTGGCCTCTTCCCTGTTGTCGCTAGTGATGGCCGTTCTGGTGGGTGTGGCTCTCCCGGGGTGCGTCACCACTGGCCTGCCCCTGGCCACCAGCAGTCCCTGGCAGATCGTGCCCCTGGACACCAAGGCCAATCCGCTGGATGTGTCCTTCACGGATCGGGACCACGGCTTCCTCGTGGGGAGCAACCGCCTAATCATGGAAACCAACGATGGCGGCGCCAGCTGGGAAGAGAGAAGTCTGACGTTGCCGGAGGAAGAGAACTTCCGGCTGATCAGCATCGATTTCAACGGAAAAGAAGGCTGGATCGTCGGACAGCCGGGCTTGCTGTTGCGCAGCACGGACAACGGCAAAAACTGGAATCGCTTGTTCCTGGACACCAAGCTCCCCGGTGAGCCCTACCTGGTGACCGCCCTCGGAGCCAACACGGCGGAACTGGCCACCAGTGTGGGAGCGATCTACCGCACCCAGGATGGCGGCAAGAGCTGGCAGGCCCTGGTGGGCGATGCGGCCGGGGCGGTACGCGACCTGCGGCGCAGCCCTGATGGCCACTACGTGAGCGTGAGCAGCCTCGGCAACTTCTTCGCCACCTGGGAGCCAGGCCTCCCCAACTGGCAGGTGCACCAGCGGGTGAGCAGCCAACGGCTGCAGGCCATGGGGTTCCAACCGAACGGCAATCTCTGGATGCTCGCCCGGGGGGCCCAGCTGCGCTTCAACGACGATGCCGCCAACGTGGAAGCCTGGGGGCCGGCGATCATCCCCATCACCAACGGCTTCGGTTATCTGGATCTGGCCTGGGATCCCAAAGGAAACCTCTGGACCGGCGGCGGCAGCGGCACCCTGCTGACCAGCTCGGACGGTGGGGAAACCTGGAACAAGGATCCCGAGGGGGCGCAACAGCCCAGCAATCTCACCCGGATCGCCATGCTTCCCGATGGCAAGGCCTTCGTTCTCGGCGAACGGGGGAGCTTGCTGCGCTGGGTGGGCTAGGTCCGAACTGCATCCCTCTGTAACCATCGCTCGCAGGGGGACTCGGTTGGCTTCAGCAGACCCCTAGGATCGACCAGCTGAATGCTTGCTGCTATGGCTGCCGGCTCTACGGGTGAACGCCCGTTTTTCGAGATCATTACGAGCATCCGCTATTGGGTCATCCATGCGGTCACACTCCCTGCCATCTTCTTGGCCGGTTTCCTTTTCGTGTCCACAGGCCTGGCCTACGACGCCTTTGGAACCCCCCGTCCAGATGCCTACTTCCAAGCTCAGGAAGAGAAGGCTCCCGTGGTGAGCCAGCGTTACGACGCCAAAACGTCCCTTGACCTGCGCTTGAAATAAGCCATGACCCAATCCACCGCTCCCACCACGCCGCGCAATTACCCGATTTTCACGGTGCGCTGGCTGTCTGTTCACGCCCTCGGCATCCCCACGGTGTTTTTCCTGGGAGCCTTGGCTGCCATGCAATTCGTGCGCCGTTAAACCATGGGCCTCCAACGCAATCCCAACCCCAACAATCTCCCGGTGGAACTCAACCGCACCAGCCTCTATCTGGGGCTGCTGCTGGTTTTTGTCACCGGTGTGTTGTTCACGAGCTACTTCTTCAACTGACGCCTCCTGAGCCATGAGCAGCAAGAAATCTGCCCTCCCTGATGGTCGGATCCCCGACAGGCTTCCCGATGGACGCCCGGCCGTGGCCTGGAAAAGCCGCTGGACCGAAGGCGTGCTTCCCCTATGGCTGGTGGCCACCGCTGGAGGGATGGCCGTCATCTTCGTAGTGGGCCTGTTCTTCTATGGGTCCTACGTGGCCGTGGGTTCGGCCTGATCCACAAAAAAGCCTCTCATCGAAGGAACAACGGGTCTTCGGACCCGTTTTTTTGTGGCGTCTGGCATTAGTCCAATGTCTTGAAATACCAGTCATCCCATTGAGCCTCGTGCAACTCGTAGCCGTTCGCCATCAGCAATGTGCAAATTTGTTGCCGCTGGGCCGTAAAATTGTGCTCGACGGTAATGCACCTGAACTGGTAGCGCGCCCAATCGATTCCCTCCAAAATCGTAAATTCACTGCCTTCTGTATCGATGCTTAAATAGTCAATATTTCGAGGTGCGTTGTATTGATCTAAAAGGTCCATCAGTGAAATTGTTTCAACCTGCATCACCTCTCCATTCGCTTGATAGGCAGTACGTTTAGCCAAATGTTCGTCGTCCCTGGCATGGGCCACAAGACCTCCATAAACATCAGCAAGCACAAACTGCATCTTCTCGCCACTGATACGATGGACGCAAGCAGGGCTTAAGTGGCAATTGCGATTCTTCTGCAATTTCTCAAAGAACATCGGATTAGGTTCAGCACATATTCCTTCCCATTGAAAAGACTTTTCAAGAAGCCAAGTGTTGCTGAGTAACACTCCGTCTGTAGCACCAAATTCAACAAAGAAACCTCCTTGCTTCCAATTCAGCTTTTCCAGCACCCATAGGTCTTGGCCCAACTGTGAGCGAGAGCGGCTTTGCCAATAGTCTTTGTTTTCTCCAACAACCTGCAGATCTTTAGGGCTGAGGGAAGGTTGAGCCAGGGTGAGCGAGCCAACTTGAAGGGCAATGCTGAGCTCATGGGAAAGCAAGTTTGTCTCACTTCGAAGAATCTCAAGCTGAGCCTGATGAGCATTATTGGTCATTTCATCATTCATTAACTCTGAAACACCTGCTTCATGAAGTGCGGTGGCGTCTTGCCATTTTCCCTCCCTGGCAAGAAGCTGAGAGGCAAACAAGCGTGCTGTGGCTTTGCGCCTAGCCGTTGGCAAACTGGCGGGAAAGCTGGATTGCAAGAGCTCTATCGCCGAATCGCATTCCCCTCCCAGGAGCAGTTTCCTCGCTTGAGAAAAAGGTAGCGTGGCCCATCTATCTCCGTCTCCGAGAAGGCTGAGCGATCTATCGAGAGAATTCATCACAGCAGACCTACTCGCTTTAACAACCTCCGGGACATTGCTTATAGACCATTCAAGAGCTCCTTGAAGCAAGCAAAGCCACTCATAATGAATTCCCAAGGCTTGTTGCCATGCTTCGGAAGAATGATGAGCCTCAGATAGCCGCCAGGATGTATCAGCAGCAGCAACGAAGCTCGAGCAAATTGCAAGTGCTATTTCGCCCGTGAGGGAGGCGTCACTGAGTAAGCGCTGGATACCCTTGATGGCACCAGAAAGCTGATGAGCTTCTGCCAAAGACAGCGAAGCACCGAAGAGTTGCGCCGGCGAGAGAGGGATGGAAAGGATCAGCCTAGTGCTTTCGCTCCAGCGATCAAGATCGAATGGATCCGATACATCGTGGAGAATAGTGGAAGCCAGCCACTGGTCCCAAGGACTGATCTCTTCCTGACATTTTAGATGACTTAAAAAGTGGCCTACAACTCTTCTTTCACTTGGGGAAGCATTTTGAAGATGAGCCCTCCAAAATCGCAAACCTTCCGCATAGCTTTTTCCACGCTTGATCCAGTTATCGATATTCTCTTCAGGCCAAGTTGGCAGGTGCACCCCCAGAAGCGCAAGCTGCTGAGCAAGTGTTGAGGTGAATGCCATGTGGCGACAAAAATGCGAGAAGAGCCCTGGGCGAAAATTAGCCCTATCAATCGATTGGGCAACCTTTTCTCAAGCGAATTTCTATTTTAAACCACGACCGCGGCTGATCGCTCGCTGCGGCAAAACACGGTCATGCAAGTCGGTAGGATGACATAGCCGATCGAGGCTCGGGCAATGAACCATGTTTCCATCTCTGCAGCAAAGGCGGATGCAGATGATTTTCTAGGTAGGTATCGAGAGATTGTTTCCGATCCTCTGAATCTAGCAATCAAAAGACACCCTCTGGCAGGATTTATTGAGGGTGATTATGTCATTCTCCACAATGGCATCAGAGTACCAGCATTTGGAGAGACTGCATATTATGGTGACTTTAGTCAAATTCTTGTTATTAACCGAGGAGTTCATGAGCCCTTAGAAGAATATGTGTTCCAGGAAGTTCTGAAGGTTATATCACCAAATCCAGCCATGCTTGAGCTTGGCGCATATTGGGGTCATTACTCGATGTGGCTGAAAGTAACTCATCCCAAAGCATCAGTACATATGGTTGAACCCGAATCATTGAATATAAGGGCCGGAAGGGAAAATTTTGCAAGAAACAATTTGGAAGGCATCTTTCTTGAGGAATTTGTTGGCAATGGCTGTTTTGAAGTAGACAAATATCTTCGCAAACAGAATTTGAGCATCCTTGACATTCTTCACTCAGACATTCAAGGGTATGAGCTAGAAATGCTGCAGGGTGCGTCAGCGTCACTTGGAGAACAACGCGTAAAATATATATTTATTTCTACTCACTCGCAAATGCTTCACCATACAGTTGTTCGCAAACTTTCTGAGTTTGGCTATAGAGTTGAAATATCTTCAGATTTCGATTCAGAAACAACTTCGTTTGATGGGTTTGTCTTTGCATCCAACCCATCTGTAGAACCAGTGTTTACAGGTTTTAGCCCTCTCAATAGACTTCAGATATTAGAAACTTCCCCTTCGCAGCAAATTGAATACATTAGGAAAATAGTTCCTCAAACAGCCGGTTGAAGATGCCTGATAGCAGCTTCACCAGTATTTGCCCTACTGTAGAATACTAAAGAATGGTAGACTCATGGATCATCTAACCCTCCAGCGGAATCTTTCAACTTTAGAGAATCGCTACCGCGAACTGCGGGAAATTAGCGAAAGCCGTCTTCAAACGTGGGAGGCGGAGAAGACTCTTCTCAAGCAAAAAATAGAGCAACTCAATTCTAACCTTTCAGATGCAACAGCAAAATTTCATCAATCAGATCTGATTAGGCTTCAATTGCGACAAGCTCATGAGGAGCTCGACATAATGCACCAAGAGGTTCAACAACTTAAGGAGCAAATTCAATTACGTGATGATAAACTTAATGAGTTGACAGACCTTCTTGATACTAACTTTTTGGCTGCCCAGCAAGCACAAGAAGAGTTAGAATTGTGCCATATTCAATATATTAAAAAGCGGGATGATCACGCAAAAAGCATAAAAAGACAAATGTTGCTGCTTGTCAATACATTAATCAACCGTTCCAGAATTTGGGCCGCCAGGTTTTTCCCATATCGAGTGTTACGGCAAGGAAAGAGCGTCGTTGATAGATGGAATTCTCATTGATGAACTAATGAACTCCCATGGAAGATTTCTTATGCCTGCCAATGGCTGGTTCCAGAACCGCCGCGACCACAGTCTCCGGCACCAGCCGCCGGTCCTCCCCCTCCTCCCCGCGTAGGTCCTTCAGCACCACCACTCCCTCAGCCGCCTCGCTGTCGCCGATCACCGCAGCCCAAAGGGCGCCGCTGCGATCAGCCCGCTTGAACTGCTTGCCGAAAGCAGCTCCACTCAAATCAAGCTCCACCGCCAGACCCGCCAAGCGCCAGCGTCGGGTGAGAGCCAGGGCCCAGCGCCCAGCAGCCTCTCCCCGATTCACCACATAGAGATCGGGCGGCGGCGCCGTAGAGCCCCCCGGCTGCTGAGCCAAAAGCAACACCAACCGCTCCAGACCCAGGGCCCAGCCCACCGCAGGGGTGGCGGGCCCACCGAGCTGCTCCACCAGGCCGTCGTAGCGCCCGCCGCCGCACACCGTGGCCTGGGCACCCAAGTGGGTGCTGGTGATTTCAAAGGCGGTATGGCTGTAGTAATCCAGCCCGCGCACCAGGCGGGGATTGAGGCGGAAGGGGATGCCGAGCGACTCCAGACCCTGCCGCACCTGGGAAAAGCGCTCATGGCTCTCCCCCCCCAGGGCATCCCCCAGCTGGGGGGCCCCGGCCAGCAGCGCCTGGGTGGCGGCGTCCTTGGAATCCAGCACCCTCAGGGGATTGCTGTGCACCCGAGCCTGGGAATCGGGATCCAGATCCTCCAGGTGAGCCTCCAGCCAACGCACCAGCTCGGCTCGGTAGCGGGCCCGATCGTCTGCCGT
>JBEIGX010000120.1:0-7153 GCA_040381675.1 Aphanothece sp. | reverse complement strand
TCAGCGATGGCCGTTTTGCCCACACCCGGCTCACCGATCAGCACGGGGTTGTTCTTGGTGCGGCGACCGAGAATCTGAATCACCCGATCAATTTCGTTATGCCGACCCACAACGGGATCAAGCTTGGATTCCGCGGCCAGCTGGGTGAGGTTGCTGCCGAATTCGTCCAGGGTGGGGGTTTTGGTCGACCCCTTGCTGCCGCCGCCAGCGGCCACCTCCGCTGTTTCGCCCAGCATGCGGATCACCTGGGTGCGCACCTTGGCCAGGTCGACACCGAGATTTTCGAGAACCCGAGCAGCGACTCCCTCTCCTTCCCGGATCAAGCCCAGCAGGAGGTGCTCCGTTCCGATGTAGTTGTGGCCGAGCTGGCGAGCCTCCTCCAGGGAGAGCTCCAGAACCCTCTTGGCACGGGGGGTGAAGGGGATTTCGACCGCGACGAAACCCGAACCGCGTCCAATGATCTTTTCCACTTCCACGCGGGCGTCCTTGAGGTTGACCCCCATGGACTTGAGAACCTTTGCCGCCACGCCGGTGCCCTCACCGATCAGGCCGAGCAGGATCTGCTCGGTGCCAACAAAATTGTGTCCAAGGCGTCTGGCTTCCTCTTGGGCCAGCATGATCACCTTGATGGCCTTTTCAGTAAACCGCTCGAACATGGGGCGGCGTCCTCAGCAAGTGTGACTAACTTATCAGGGTTGGCGGGGGATCCGCGGTGTTTCAGAACCCGACTCGTGAACCGGGTAACCCTTCCCCAGTTTCGGTTTACCGAACAAACGCCGAGATCGCTTGGCTGATCTGGCTTCCGTCAACGGACAACAGGCCACGCCGATGGGAAGAAGAGAAAAGAAACGGGAGCATTTCTCAGAACAAACGACTTGTAATCCCTGCCAGCATGCCGACGGTCAACGGCGGAATCATGACATTCAATATTTAACCTATCGAAGCTATTTCCTATTGGTTTAGTTTTTTCAATTGAATCAGAGCGTCCTCCCCGTTGCGGTAGTAACCGCGACGGACGGCCACTTCGGCAAAGCCCAAGGAGGCATAGAGCCCTCTGGCGGGGCCATTGGCGCTGGACACTTCCAACGTAGCCATTTCGGCCCCCGCTGTATGGGCTGTGGCGAGCAAGGCGTTGAGCACACAGCGGGCCAAGCCTTGGCGGCGATGGTCGGGGTGAACGGCCACAGCGGTGATGTGCAACTCATCCACCACCAACCAGCCACTGGCCAGGGCCAGCAGGTTTCCCCGGGGATGGCGCCAACCCATCACGGGCCGCCGGGGCTCCACGAGCTCCACCCGCCACTGCTCCTCCGTCCAAAGTCCACCGAGGGCCAGGTGATCCAGGCTGAGGCAATCGGCCAGGTCGACCGAACCGAGGGGGATCACCTGGGCCGGGGAGGGCCCTTCAGGGAGCAGATCGGGAGAAGACAGATGTAAGAAGGGGGGAGCGAGAGGGTTGGCTGGCTGTTGCCCAGAGCCTGCCTACCATGAGGCAAGCCAACATTCTGTAAGGGCTTCATGCCAGCGATTCCTGCAACCACGGCGATGGAAGGGGAGAGCCCTGGGTCCGTGGCAGACCGTCCTGCGCTCACCCCATTCGAGCAGGGCGTTGTTCTGGGGAGCCCGAACTGCAATCTGGCGCCCATCACCAGCAGCCTCGATGGGGAGCAACGGCTGGTGGTGGGAGGCTGCCTGCTGAGCGAGTTGGCCCACACCTATGGCACCCCTCTCTATGTGATCGACGAGGACACGGTGCGGGCCGCCTGCCGGGCCTATCGGGACGCCCTGGCCCAGTCCTACCCCGGCCCTTCCCTGGCTGTGTACGCCTCCAAGGCCAACAGCTCCCTGGCGATCACGGCTCTGGTGGCCTCCGAGGGCCTGGGGCTGGATGCGGTATCGGCCGGCGAACTGCTGACCGCCCTGGGGGGGGGAATGCCGGCGGACAGGATGGTGCTGCATGGCAACAACAAGGCCCGGGAGGAAATCGCCCTGGCGATTGAGCACGGCGTGACGGTGGTGGTGGACAACTGGCTCGATCTGGAGCACCTCAGCGCCCTCGCCCCCTCGCGGCCCACGCCGGTCCGGCTGCTGGTGCGCTTCACGCCGGGCATCGAGTGTCACACCCACGAGTACATCCGCACCGGACATCTAGACAGCAAATTCGGGTTTGATCCCGACCAGCTGGAGACGGTGCTGCAGCACCTCAGCGGTTGCCCCTGGGCCTGGGTGGATGGCCTGCACGCCCACATCGGCTCCCAGATCTTCGAGCTCGAACCCCATCGCGACCTGGCCGGGGTGATGGCGGATGCCCTGGCCCTGGCCCGCTCCCTGGGCCACCCCTGCCGGGATCTGAACGTGGGGGGTGGCTTGGGCATCCGCTACGTGGCGTCGGACGACCCGCCGACCATCCAGGAGTGGGTGGAGGCTGTGGCAGGGTCTGTGGCCAAAGCGTGCGAAGCCCGCGGACTGGAGCTGCCACGCCTGCTGTGCGAACCGGGCCGATCCCTCATCGGGACTGCGGGACTGACCCTCTACACGGTGGGCAGCCAAAAGGTGATTCCGGGCCTGCGCACTTATCTCTCCGTGGATGGAGGGATGAGCGACAACCCCCGGCCAATCACTTACAACTCCGCCTACACAGCTCTGCTGGCGGATCATCCCCTGCCCGGCCCCGAGGCGGAGCAGGTGTCCGTCACCCTGGCGGGCAAACATTGCGAATCCGGGGATGTGCTTCTGCCCCATCTGACCTTGCCCCAACCCCGCCAAGGCGATGTGATCGCGGTGCTGAGCACCGGTGCCTACAACGCCTCAATGGGCTCCAACTACAACCGGATCCCGAAGCCCGCCACGATTCTTGTGCATGAAGGCAGGGCCGAGCTGGTGCAACAGAGAGAGGAGCCGGAAGACCTACTGCGCTACGACCTCCTGCCAGAAAGACTGCGCTGAGATATGTTTTTAGGGTTGCTTTCTTTGCCTTCTTTCGTTCTTCTTCACGCTTTTGTGAAGGGTCAGAAAGGAGGATTTGTTAGCAACGAGCTCCGGTGATCTGACAGGGCCGTGCAGTTTTGGGTTGATCACTGGGATCTCGTTCTCTTCCTCCTAGATCTCCTTTTTGCCTCCCTTCTCGGCGTCCTGCTTTTGGGGCGTCTGAAAGACAGCCGCACCCTCTGGCTGTTGCGCGGGTATCTGCTGCTGGTGTCTCTCGCCTGGTTCGTGCAGCGGTTTGTGCCCCTGCCCCTCACCACCAAGCTGGTAGACGCCCTGGTGCTGGCCTGCAGCCTGGCCCTGGCCATCCTCTGGCAGGGAGAGCTCCGGCGCCTGATGGAACTCCTGGGCACAGGGGACCTGGGGGTGCTGTTCGCCGATCGCAGCCGCAACCAATTGGTGAGTGGCTCCGTGGCCGTGCTCACGGAGGCGGCGGGCCGGCTCTCCCAGGCCCGGCGGGGTGCCCTGATCGTGCTGGATCTGGGCAGCGACCTGCGGCCGGAAGACTTTCTCAACCCGGGGATCCATCTGGATGCCCGCCTGACGGTGGAACTGCTGATGAACGTGTTTGCCACCGACACCCCGCTCCATGACGGTGCCGTGCTGGTGCAGAACAACCGCATCCTCTCGGCCGGGGTGATTCTTCCCCTCTCTCGCCAGGGGCTCTACCGCTATGGCACACGCCACCTGGCCGCCCTCGGGCTCACGGAGCGCCACGATCGCTGCCTCTGTGTGGTGGTGTCGGAAGAAACGGGCACCCTGTCCCTGGCTCGCCAGGGACGGCTGGAGCGGCCCATTACCAGCAGTCGCCTGCACGATCTGCTGACGGAAGCCCTGGCAACGGGGCCGGCAGGTCGTAGCGTGGTGGGGGTTCAGCCGGAATCACGCGGATGAGTCGCGCCCTGGCGACCACCTACAAACCAGGTCCTCGGGCACTCCCTGCTGGTCTGGATCCCCTGCGGATGCCCCGCCACGTGGCGGTGATCATGGACGGCAACGGCCGCTGGGCCCGCCAGCGGGGGCTGCCAAGAATGATGGGGCACCGGGCCGGGGTGGAGGCCCTCAAGCGCACCTTGCGCCTCTGCAGTGACTGGGGGGTGGGCTCCCTCACCGCCTACGCCTTCTCCACCGAAAACTGGAGCCGCCCCGGGGAAGAGGTGTCGTTCCTGATGACCCTCTTCGAGCGGGTGTTGGCCCGGGAGCTGGAGGGGCTGGAGCGGGAACAGGTGCGGATTCGGTTCCTCGGCGAACTGGAGGAGCTGCCCCGGGGCCTTCAAGACCTGATCGCCGATGCCACCAGCCGCACGGCGGGCAACACCGGCATCCGCTTCAACGTTTGCACCAACTATGGGAGCCGCCGCGAGATGGTGCGTGCCGCCCAGAAGCTCGCCAAGCTGGTGGCGTCCGGTGAGCTCAAGCCCCAGGAGATTACGGAGGCCACCTTCGCCGCCCAGCTCCACACAGCGGGGGAGGAGGATCCGGATCTGTTGATCCGCACCAGCGGGGAACAACGCCTGAGCAATTTCCTGCTCTGGCAACTGGCCTACGCAGAGCTCCATCTCACCGACGTGCTCTGGCCCGATTTTGACGCCCAGGCTCTGGAAGGCGCCCTCCGGGATTTCCAAGGCCGCCAACGCCGTTTTGGAGGGGTGGACCCCACGCCATGAGCACACGTCATGACTGGTCTCGAGCAGAGATTCTGGATCTCCTGCAACTGCCCCTGCTGGATCTCCTCTGGCAAGCCCAGAGCGTGCATCGCACGGCCAACCCCGACCAGGGCGTGCTCCTGGCCTCCCTCCTCAGCGTCAAGACCGGCGGCTGCGAGGAAGACTGCGCCTATTGCCCCCAGTCGATGCATCACAGCGCCGATGTGGCCGGACGGCCCGAGCTGGATGTGGAGGCCGTGCTGGCCCGGGCCCAAGCGGCTCAAGCCGCGGGGGCGCAGCGTTTCTGCATGGGCTGGGCCTGGCGGGAGATCCGGGAGGGAGCCCCGTTTGACGCCATGCTGGCGATGGTGCGGGGCGTGCGGGAGCTCGGCATGGAGGCCTGCGTCACCGCCGGAATGGTGACAGACCAACAGGCGGCCCGGCTGGCGGAGGCGGGCCTCACCGCCTACAACCACAACCTGGACACCTCCCCGGAGCACTACGACCAGATCATTTCCACCCGCACGTACCAGGACCGGCTGGACACATTGCAGCGGGTGCGGGGCGCGGGGATCCAGCTGTGCTGCGGCGGCATCCTGGGGATGGGCGAATCGCTGGACGACCGGGCGGCCCTCCTGGAAGTGCTCGCCACCCTCGATCCCCACCCGGAGAGTGTGCCCATCAATGCGCTGGTGGCCGTGGAGGGCACGCCCCTGGAAGACCTCCCCCCCATTGACCCCCTGGAGCTGGTGCGGATGGTGGCCACCGCCCGCATTCTCATGCCCCACAGCCGGGTGCGGTTGAGTGCGGGTCGGGAGCTTCTCAGCCGGGAGGCCCAGATCCTCTGCCTCCTGGCGGGGGCCGACTCCTTCTTCTACGGCGACACCCTGCTCACCACCACCAACCCCGCGGTGGAGGCCGACCGGGCCCTCCTGGCCGCCGCCGGCCTGGGGATGGGCACCTGAGCCCGATGCGGGTGGCCTCCTTTTATGGCTTCGCCCGGCTGGCACGGGAGGAGCTTGAGCCGCTGCGCCAGGGGCTGCTGGATCTGGGCCAGGCGGAGGGGGTGCTGGGCACGGTGCTGCTGGCGGAGGAGGGGATCAACGGCAGCCTGTGCGGGCCGGAGGCCGGGGTGGAGAGGGTGCTCCACCAGCTGCAGGCCGACCCTCGGCTGACCCAGCTGGCCATCCGCCGCTCCACAGCGCCCACGGCGCCCTTCTATCGCCTGAAGGTGCGCCTCAAGCGGGAAATCGTGAGCCTGGGGGTGGAGGGGGTGGATCCACTAGCCGGGGTGGGCCGCTATGTGGCCCCCGCCGAATGGAACGCCCTGATCAACGATCCCAAAACGCTGGTGGTGGACACCCGCAACACCTACGAGGTGGAGATCGGCAGCTTTGCGGGCGCCATCCATCCCGACACCAGCCATTTCCGGGAGTTTCCCCGCTGGGTGGAGGAGGTGCTCCCCCAGGTGATGGCCGAGCGCCAGTGCGAGCGGCTGGCCCTCTTCTGCACGGGCGGGATCCGCTGCGAGAAAGCCACGGCCTACCTGCTGCAGCAGGGGTTTGAGGGAGTGCATCACCTGCAGGGCGGCATCCTGGGCTACCTGGAAGCGATCCCCGAGGAGCAGAGCCTGTGGCAGGGCGAGTGCTTCGTGTTTGATCACCGCACCGCCCTCAACCACCAGCTGGAGCCTGGCACCCACGTGCTCTGCCACGGCTGCCGCCGGCCCCTGTCGCCGGAAGACCGGGCCCTCCCCAGCTACATCGCCGGGGTGGGCTGCCGCCACTGCGAGGGGGAGCGCAGCGCCGAAGATCGGGCCCGCTACGCCGAACGGCAGCGGCAGCAGCAGCGGGCGGAGGCCTCCGGGGAGCTCCACCTGGGCAAGATCTTCCCGCTCCCCGATTCGCCATGAGCCCCGCGGGGATTCTCTACAGCTTCCGCCGCTGCCCCTATGCGATCCGGGCCCGCCTGGCCCTGGCGGCCGCGGGGGTGGAGGTGGAGGTGCGGGAGGTGGCGCTGCGGGCCAAGCCGCCGGAGCTGCTGGAGGCCTCCTTGAAAGGAACGGTGCCCGTGCTGGTGCTCCAGGGCGGGGAGGTGCTGGAGGAGAGCCTGGCCATCCTGCTCTGGGCGCTGCGCCAGGGAGAGGAAGGCGGCCCGGCGGCTGCGGCCCTGGAGCAAGGGCCTGTGGCGGCGCTCATCGCCGAATGCGATGGGCCCTTCAAACAGCACCTCGATGGCTTCCGCTACGGCACCACCGGCGCTGCCACCCCTGGCACCCACACCGCGGAGGCCGGCGAGAAAGAGGGGCACCGGCAGAAGGCCCTGGCCATCCTGCGCCGCTGGAGCGCCTGGCTGGAGGGAAAGGAAGGGGCAGCCGATGGGGTGGCCCCGTGGTTGGAACCCCTAGGATGGGCCCTGCTGCCGTTTGTGCGTCAGTTTCGGCGCAGCGATTCGGGGGGGTTCGGGGAGGCGGAAGGCCTGGAGGGGCTGAAGGGCTGGCTGGCGGCCTTTGAGGCCAGCCC
>JBEIGX010000119.1:0-7210 GCA_040381675.1 Aphanothece sp. | reverse complement strand
CGCGGAAGAGGCGCGCCAGATCCGGATTGCCCAGCTGCTTGGCCACCTCCGCAAAGAACAGATACTTGCGGTTGGCCATGCTCTCGCCCCCGAAGGCGGCTTCAAGGTTGGCCTGGGTGCCGGGGTTGGTCAGATCCATGGAGCAGACAGTGGTTATCCCGAGTATGGCGCCGTCCTCGGATGGCACACCCGTAGCCATCGTCACCGGCGGAGGCACGGCGACCACCGAGAGTTAAATCGGTTGTTCTGATCGCCGATGGCCTCCGTCCAGCTCATCGATGCACCCACAACCGCCACCGTGGTGGGCCACGTGCTGGTGCACTGGTGTTGACCGTGCGGGGCTGGCTGGCGGAGCAGCGGCGGCGCGGACGGGCCTACCAACCCCGCTTCCGGCGCCGGCAGGTATCGGTGACCTGGCTGGGAGCGCTGCTGGCGCTAGCCGCCCTCGGTTTTTTGAGTGCCTGGAGCGGCATGATGCTGCTGGCAGCGCCGCTGGGGGCGTCTTCCGTGCTGCTGTTTGGCTATCCCGCCAGCCCCCTGGCCCAACCCCGCAACATCGTGCTCGGCAACTTGCTGGGGGCCCTGGTGAGTGTGGCGGCCGTGGCCTGGCTAGGCCAGGGGCCCCTGGTGATTGCCTTGGCCGTGGCCCTCACTGTCCTGCTAGGTCAACTGATGCGCTGTCTCCATCCCCCCGCCGGTGGCCTGGCGTTTCTGGGAGTAGCTCTGGGGGCCACGCCGCCCTATGTGCTTACGCCGGTGCTCAGCGGCTCGCTACTGCTGGTCTTGATCGCCGCGCTATTTAGCCGCTGGGTGCCTGGAGCCTTGCCCTATCCCCAGCACTGGTTGTGATCGCCTTAGCCCCCCAGGGTGGCCATGGCCACATGATCCACGCCCGCCCCCGCGCTCCAGGCAGCCAGGCGCTCTTCGCTCCAGCGGTCAGCACGGCCCTGCCAGAGCCCGCGGATCGCCTCGCGCAACTTCCCCGCCGGCGTGGAGGGCTTCAGCCAGGGGCGCAGGTCGAGACCGCTGGCGGGGGCAGCAAAAAGGCAGGTGTAGGCGATGCCATCGGCGGTGACCCGCAGGCGATTGCAATCGCCGCAGAAGGGGGCGCTCACCGAGGCCACTACCGCCAGGTGGCCGCCCCCATCGCGGTAGCTCCAGCGGCTAGCGGTGCCATGGGCGCCGCGGCCTAGGGATTCCAGGGGCCACTGGCGGCCAATCCGCTCCACCATCTCGACGGCGCTGAGCACCGCCTCAGGCCGCCAACCGTTGCGGTTGCCCACATCCATGAACTCGATCAGCCGCAGCTCCACCCCCCGCTCCCGGGCCAGGGCCGCCAGGGGCAGCAGCTGATCCTCATTGCGACCCCGCTGGATCACGGCGTTGAGCTTGAGGGCGCCAAGGGCTGGATCAAAGCCGGCCGCCCGGGCATGGTCGATCGCGGCCAGAACCCTCGCCAGAAGGGCTTCACCGGCGGCGGGCCCGCCCCTGAGGCCCGCCATGGCGGCCACCACTTCCCCGCTGGCCCCATCCAGGCTGAGGGTGAGCCGGTCCAGCCCGGCCGTCCGCAGGGCCCGGGCCCGCTCGGCGGTCAGTAGGGCCCCGTTGCTGGTGAGGCTCACCTCCTGCAGACCGTCCCCCATGCGCAGGGGAGCCACAGCAGCGATGAGGTATTCCAGGCCGGGATGGAGCAGGGGCTCACCGCCAGTGAGCCTCAGCTGGCGCACCCCCAGCTCCACCGCCGCCGCCACCACCGCCAGGCGCTGGGCCTGGTTGAGCAGGCCCGGAGGCTCCGTGCCATCGGGCAGGCAATAGGGACAGGACAGGTTGCAGCGGGCTGTGAGCGAGAGCCGCAGCACACCAAGGGGCCGGCCGTGGCGGTCGAGTGGACGGTCGCGGGGGCTCAGGGGCCTGGAGCGGGGGAAGGAAAAACGCTAGGGCCCAGGTCCTCAGGCCGGTTGGCGTTGCGCAGAGGACCGGGGGGCAACGCCACGGCGCGCCAGGCTTCCCCCGCCAACCAGCGCTGTAGCCCCCGCTCCCCCGCCTCAAGAGCCAACGCCAGCCGCCGGCGTCGGTCGACCGGGGCGGGCACCAGGGCCAACAGGGGCTGGAGGCGCGCGCCGTCATGGGCCAGATGGATCCGGTCAGGGCGCGAATCGCTCTCCGCGGCGACGAGGAGGGCCCGCAGGGTGGCGAGATCCAACCAGGGCATGTCTACCGGGCAGAGGAGGAGCCGCTCCCCCGGATGGTGCTCCATGAGCCTGCCGAGGGCCATCAGGGGACCCTCCTGGGGGGAAGGCTCCAGAAAGAACGCAATGGGGGGGTCGGAACGTCCTGCCGACGCCCTGGCCGCCAGCCATTCCTGGGCGAGGGTGTGATGGGTGGGGTGACCACTGAGCAGGGTCAGCGGCCGCTCCAGCTCCAGCAGGAGCGCGAGGGTGGCCTCCAGCCAGGTGACTCCGTGAGGGTGGGTGAGCAGGGCCTTGTCGCAGCCCATGCGCCGGCTGAGGCCCCCACTGAGAAGGCAGCTGCGGAACAGAAGGCCAGCGGGGAGGCCAGGCTTTTGTAGCTTCAAGCTGGGTCCTGCACGGCCTTCCCCCTATTTTTTTCACGAAGGTGCACGCCGAATGAGGGCCCGAACGACCAGGCCAACCAGACCCTCCGTGGCCCTGCAGCCCATCTAAACCTAGGGGGGTGGGGAACCTGGAGCGAGGCGAGGGCCCGGCACAGGCCCCTGGGGAGGTGGCCATTGGGTGGCCACCCGGTGGTAGCTCACGGGCTGGGCCGTGAGCCAGAGCACGGCCCGCAGGCCATCGGTTTCGTAGGGGTCGCCGGTGTAGTTAAAACGGGGCTTCTCGGGCGGAGCGGCCCCCACCCCCTCCACGAAGCCGAAGCGCTCCAGCCCCTCAGAGAAGTAAAGGTCCTGCATCAGATACCAGCGGGTCTCATCCACCGAAGGATCGATCTTGTGGGTGGTGATGGTCTTGCGGGTGAGGCGCACGCCGATGTCGCGGCTGATCTGGCCCACCCACACCGGCGTGCCCGTCACCGTGACGGGCGCCAGCCAGAGGCGCATGTGATTGCGCTGGTCCACATCGCTGCGGCCCTTCTGCAGGGCCAGATCCTGGGGCCGGCCGAACACATACAGGGGCGACACCGGCGCATAGCGGTAGCGATGGCCAAACAGGGAGGAGGTGATCGTCTGCCAGGCCGAATCGGCGGAAAGGCTCTGGGTGACATGCCATCCACGCCGGGCCAGGGCGGGGAACACCGCCTCAGCGCTGCCGATCAGCACGATGTTGAGGGGATCGGCGGGAGTGCGGCGATCGCCACCGAGGGTGCAGCAGGGCAGGGATTTCAGCCAGGTCTTGAGCTGGGCCTCCGTCAGCACGGTCATGCGGCCAGGCGCCTGTAGGTGGTCCCAGTTCACCCGCTGAAAATCCGTGCGCAGCCCTGGCACCCGGGTGAGAAAGGAGAGGCGCCGCACCCGCCGGCGGCCCGGGGCCACCAGCTCCACATCGGCATATTTGATGCCCTCATCCCGGTTGGTGAACACATAGCCGCTGATCGTCTGGCCCGGATCCACCGCCTCCGGCAGCTCCATCCGCCGCAGGCGAGCATCGATGCGTGCATTGCCTGCTGGATCCAGCAGGCGGTGCCCCTGCCAGGCCACCTCCAGGGGGGAGAAATACTCGCTGTCGATCGTGATCGGGGGGATGTAGTAGCGGGTGTCTTCCCCGTTGCGCACCCGGATCCACACGGGCTGGATCTGGGCCCTCGTCAGATCAAACCCCACCAGCTGGCGAGCTTCCCCATCACTGAGGCTGGCCACGCTCACCGTGACGCCCCCCACGTGCCGGGTCTCAGCCCGGCCCACGATGGCCTGGGGAGAGAAGCCCTTGGGGGCCTCACCCCCGGGGAGTGGGGTGCCCACCAACGCCGGAAGGGCTGGCAGCAGCAGGGCAGGGAGAAACGAGCGAGGCCACACCGGATGGGTCATGGGGAATGGGTCCGCCTGAACAGCCTGCCAAAGCGCAGGGGGCTGGTCATCCTGAAGGGGTCTACCTACCCAGTTCATGATCCTGCCTTTGCCCGGCCCATGGCCCTGCGGAGTGCGCCCATTCCTCCGGTGGCGCCCACCCTCGCCCCAAACGCAGCGTCAGCCGAGAAGGGCCATGGGCCCCGTTGCGGCTCTGCTGCTGGGGGGCACCTGGATGGGAGGGCCAGCCGCCCTCGCCGGAGCACCGCAGGGCAACCCGGCCCCGCTCGCCACGGTGTACAGCGGCGGCGACATCCTCACGATGGCGGGCGATCGGCCCACCTACGCCGAGGCTCTGGTGGAGCGGGGCGGCCGGATTGTGCAGGTGGGGCCCTTGGCGGAGGCCCTGCGCCTCGCGGGACCAGGAGCTCGACAGGTGAATCTGGCCGGCCGCACCCTGCTGCCGGGCTTCATCGATGCCCATGGCCACCTGCCCGACTACGTCACCACCTGGGGCCGGCCCGACCTGAGCCCGCCACCGGTGGGCACGGTGAAGAGCGTGGCCGACATCCAGGCGGTGGTGCGCCGCTGGCTGGCTGAACACCCCGCCCCAGCGGGCCAGCTGGTGTTTTTCACGGGCTACGACGACAGCCTGCTAGCCGAGCGGCGCCATCCCACCCGGGCCGATCTGGATGCGGTGAGCGCCACGGTGCCGATCCTGCTCATGCATGCCTCCGGCCACCTGGTGGTCGCCAACAGCCCTGCCCTGGCCCTGGTGAAGATCGATCGCACCACCCCCGATCCACCGGGTGGCCACATCCAGCGCGATCCCACCACCGGAGACCCCAATGGGGTACTGGAAGAGGCCGCGGGCTTTCCCTTCATGCCCCTGATCCCCCAGCCCACCCTCGCCGAAAAGGTCGACAAGCTCGACGAGGTGCAGCGCTGGTGGGCCAGCTTTGGCCTCACCACCGCCCAGGACGGTCTGAGCAATCCCGCCAATCTGGAGCTGTTCCGGGAGGCGGGCCGGCAGGGGCGAATGCTGTTGGATGTGGTGGCCTTTCCCTTCTTCAAAGTGCTCGGGGATCCGGCCCAGCTGGAGCCGAAATTGAAGGAGGTGGACATCGTGAAGCCTGCTGCGGCGTTCTGGCCCCTGGGCTCCATGGCCGCCAACGGGGGCCAGGAGTTTTCCAGCACCGCCAAAGGGAGACCAGCCGACCCGACCCGGGCGACCGGAAGCACGCCACGCAAGCTCCGGGTGGGTGTCTACGAGAACCACCTCAAGATCGGCGGGATCAAGCTCGTGGGCGATGGCTCCCCCCAGGGGCGCACGGCCTACCTGAGCCAGCCCTACACCACCCCACCGCCGGGCCAGCCAGCCAATTATCGGGCCTATCCGGTGATGAGCCAGCAGGAGGTGGACACCTGGGTCGCCCTGGCCTGGCGCAACGACATCCCTGTCATCACCCACAGCAATGGCGATGCGGCAGTGGAGCAGTTGATCACGGCAGTGAGCCGGGCTCGGGCCCGCTACGGCGCCAAGGATCTGCGCCCCGTGTCCATCCACTCCCAGCTGGCCCGCCACGACCAGGTGGACCGCATGGCCGCCCTGGGCATCGTGCCGAGCTTCTTCTCCGCCCACACCTTCTTCTGGGGCGACTGGCACCGCAAGATGCTCGGGGAAACAAGGGCCGCGGGCATCAGCCCCCTGGCCTTCGCCCACAGCAAGGGGCTGCGCTTCACCAACCACAACGACGCTCCGGTGGTGCCCCCCGACATGCTCCGCCTCACCCACACCGCCGTGAATCGCACCACCCGCAGCGGCTTTGTGCTGGGGCCCAAGGAACGGGTGTCGCCCTACGTGGCTCTCAAGGCCATCACCGACTGGGCGGCTTATCAGTATTTCGAGGAGGCCAGCAAGGGCACCCTGGAGCCGGGCAAGCGGGCCGATCTGGTGATCCTTGAACGCAATCCGCTGAAGGTGGACCCCGGCGCCATCGGGACCATCCGGGTGGTGGAGACCATCAAGGATGGCCGCAGCATCTATCGCCTGGGCCGCGACCGGATCGATGCCCGAAAGGCTGCCGCCGCCTCCCGGGTGGCCGCCGATCCGGTGCAGGCGCACAACCATCAACACGGAGCGCACTAGAACCCATGCGAGTCCTGCTGGCGCCGGATTCCTTCAAGGGCGCCCTAGGCGCCGCCCAGGCCTGCGCAGCCATGGCCGAGGGGATTCGGCGGGTGGCGCCAGACACGGAGATCCGCGCCATCCCGCTGGCGGATGGGGGGGAGGGCACCACCGAGGCGCTGGTGGCCGCCACCGGCGGCTGGATCCAGACCGTGGGGGTGACAGGACCGCTGCCCCAGGAGCGCAGGCAGGTGGAGGCCCAGCTGGGCTGGCTGGGCGAAGGCCGGGCAGTGCTGGAGATGGCCAGCGCCTCCGGGTTGCCCCTGGTGAGCCCCGGGCGGCGCAACCCGCTCCGCACCACCAGCTTTGGCACGGGGGAGCTGATCGCCGCCGCCCTGGACGCCGGGGCGCAGCACCTGATCCTGGGCCTCGGCGGCTCCGCCACCAACGATCTGGGGGCCGGCATGGCCCAGGCCCTGGGGGTGCGCTTTCTGCGCGCCGATGGCCAGCCGATCCTGGAGCCGCTCAGCGGGGGGCTGCTTCAAGAGGTGGCCGCCGTCGACCTCTCAGGGCTCCATCCGGCCCTGGCCACCTGCCGCCTGGAGGTGGCCTGCGATGTGGACAATCCCCTGCTCGGGCTCCATGGGGCCACGGCGGTGTATGGCCCCCAGAAAGGAGCCACCCCGGCCATCGCGGCGGAGCTGGAGGCGGGCCTGGCCCACCTGATCGGCTTGCTGGAGTCGGCCACGGGCCGGCAGGTGCGCGACCGACCAGGGGCGGGAGCCGCTGGAGGCATGGGAGCGATGCTGCTGGCGCTCACCAGTGGGAAGTTTCGCCAGGGGATCGAGCTGGTGTTGGAGGCCAGCGGCTTCGTGGCGGCGTTGGACGGGGCCGATCTGGTGCTCACGGGTGAGGGGCGAGTGGATGCCCAGACGGCCCATGGCAAAACCATCCATGGGGTGGCCCGCGCCGCCGCCGCCGCTGGAGTGCCGGTGGTGGTGATCGCCGGGGAGATCGGGGCGGGAGCGGGGGCGCTGTACGCAATCGGCGTGCAGGCAATGTTTTCCCTGGTGAATGGGCCGATGGATCTGGCCAGCGCCATG
>JBEIGX010000118.1:0-7246 GCA_040381675.1 Aphanothece sp. | reverse complement strand
GAACCTTACGTCAACCTTCTTGCGTCAGGAACATTGACGGGTCTGCAGCACTCAGCCGCACGGCCCATCCGGGGGCCGTTGTCCTGAGTAAGCAGGACCCATGGTTTCCGTCTGCTCCGCATGAACGCCAGGCAACTCTTCGGCAGGCTGCGCGTTCCCCGGGATGGACGGGCCTCCGTCACCCTGGAAGGCTTCCTGACGGGGGTCTCGGTCTGGCTGGCCTCCAGCCTGCTGCTGAACGACCAGGCGGAGGCCAGCTCCTGGAGTCCCTCGCCCCTCCCTGGAGCCGCCACAGGCGAGGGCGGCAGCGCTGGGGCAGGAGGTGTGGCACCCCCACGCCCCATGCGGGGGGCTCAGCGGTCTGCTCCCAGGCGTCCCACCGATGGAGCCTCCACCATGGGGAATCTGGCGGACGCGTCGCAGGAGGAGTCCGGGCCTGACCTCGCCTCCAAGGGCGACGGGACCTCCACGCGCCGCCGCCCACCCCTGGGAGGGGAGGGGCCCCAGGTTCCCCTCCACCGCCCCACCGCGCTGCTCCCAGCACCACCGGCCCTGGGCGTTGCCCCTGAGGCGTCCGCCGCCGGGTGGGGCTTCGGAGGGGGTGGCGTCATTCCCCTGTCCTTCGCGGCCGCCAGTGGCCCGGCAACCTCTGTTTCCGATGGGGCGGAGGCCTCCCCGGTCTCTGCGGCCATCACCGCTCCGGCGATCGATACGGACCCCGCCCCCGACCTCGCCCCCGCACCAGCCCCCAGCGCTCCCATCGCCCGGGTGCCCTCCTCCCCCCTGCCCCTCCAGATCTCCCCCCCTCCCCGCGCCAGCGTTGTGGCTGTGGTGGGGGAGGAAACCGTAGTGGCCAGGAGTTTTTCCGGGCCCGCCGTCGTTCGCGCCCGCTCGTCCCAGGTGGCCCTGGAGGGCACGACCATCGATGGTCGGGAGGGCACCACGGAATGGATGGAGGTGGTGTCGTCCCGGCGGCTTCATTCCCTGGCCACCTCCACCCTGGGCGCCGCCGAGCTGGACTTCGACGGAGAAACCATCGGGGCGAGGCAGGCCCAGCTCTGGGCCGGCGACTCCATCCGGTCCATCCGCATCGAAGGCTTGGATGATCTCCACTTCGCCCTGGCCGGAGCGGCCCCCTCCACGGCCCAGATCCGCCAACAAACTATTGCGATGGAGAACAGCACGCTTCGCGCCGATGCTGGGGTAGACACCCTCTCTGTGAGATCCCTGATGGATCTCGACGTCGACCTGCAGGGTCATCCTGACCAGGCCGGACTCTCCCTCCAGTTCGACACTGTGGCCCTCCAGGACAGTGACGTGATGCTGGGGGACAATGCCAATCAGGTGGCCATCAGCAGTGGCTATACAAGCCTGCGCACCAGCAGCTCGGAAGGGAACCTGGATCTCAGCGGTTCCCTGAACGCCGTCGGCGTTGCCAACAGCCGGATCTCCACGGGCGGGGGGGACGACCAGGTGTGGGTGGCGACCCCGATGCCAATCCTGGAGGGACTCGGTCCGATTGGCTTGCTGGGATCGACCGTGGATCTGGGGGAGGGAGATGATCTGCTGGCCGTGGAGGGCGCCGTGATCGGCTCCACGATTCGTCCTGGTGGCGGCAACAACAGGATTCTGTTGGAGGGGGGAGTTCAGGATTCCGCGATCATGCTTCACCCGGAGTCGACCACCTCGGTTGCGCTCGGTTCCCTGGCGGATGTCCTCACCCTCGACACGGGCGGGCCCGCCTGGATCCACTTGGGGCTGGGGGGAGGCGCCGATGCGCTGCAGTTCGCTTCGCCCTTCTTCAGGGGTTCGATCGATGGAGGCGTGGGCGAGGATCGCTTCCTGTTCGGCTGGGGTGCTCCCCCGACCCCGGCCACGGGCCTTGCCTCTGCCTTTCCTGCTGGCGCTGCCGCTGCCGGACCCCTGCAGATCAGCGGGGGCGCCGATCGGGATCTGTTCCTCTTCAGCCGTCCGGACGCCTTCACCGAGGTGCTGGGGTGGAAGCCCCAGCTCATGGACCTCTCTCTGGCGCTCGATGGGGAGGGGGGGATCGGCCTGACAGATCGCATTGGCTGGTCAGGGGCGACGATCGAGGAGCTCACCCCCGCCGACAGCCTGGGCCTCGGCAACCCCTCCCTGCTTCCCATCGCCCCTCTCGGCCTGTTGCTGGAGGGGATCCGGGCCGGCCGGGCCAGTGTCGACCAGCTGGCCATTGCCCTCACCGACCGGGGCGGGGAGCTGATGATGATCCGCGGCGACGGTCGCACCCACTCTCTGGTGGATCTGCCTGATCTGCGGATCTGAGCGGGAGGGGCTCAGCGGATGGAGCGGGCCGACTCCAGGAAGGCGCCCACCTTGTCGTTGAGCAGGGAGATCAGGGGGCGGGATCCGGTGTGGATCAGGGCGCTCACCTCCATGCCGGAGCGGAGGGGGTGGGTTCCTCCCTCCCCGTGGCGCACCAGGCTGTTGCGATCAAGTCGGGCCACGGCCGCGAAATACTCCTGGGGATGCTGGGGATTGGGGGGCATGGCATCCACCCCCACCCGGAGCAGGGTGCCCTGGAGGGAGCCGTAGTCGGTGAAGGGGAAGGAGGTCACCCTCACCTCCACCGGCATGCCGGGTTTGAGAAAGCCGATGTCACGGTTGGAGATCGATAGAGCGGCTTCCAGGGCCTGCTCGGGCACGATCTTCAGCAGGGGCTCCCCAACCCTGCTGGTTTCCCCCGTTTTTGCCTTGAGGTCAAACACCCGCCCCGACACCGGCGCCAGCAAGGTGCTGCGCTGGAGCCGTTCGTCCACCTGATTCAAGCGAGCGCGCAGCTCCAGGCTCTGCTTGCGGGAGGTGTTGTAGCGCTCCCAGAGGGATTTGAAATGGATGGTGCCCACCTGCTCCATGGCGGTTTCCGTCTCGGTCAGGGAGTGTCGGGCGGCATCAAGTTCCTGCTCGGTTTTGCGGATGGAGCCCAGGAGCTCGATCTGCCGCTCATCGTGCCGTTCCAGTTCCAGCTGGGAGATGGCACCCTGTTGCCACAGCTTCTCCATGCGGCCGCGGATCCTGGCGTTGAGGGTATGTTTCTGTCGCAACACCTCCAGTTGTTGCTCCTGCTGTCGCACCGACGCCGTCGTTCGCAGCCGGCGCTGGTCGGCGGTACGCCGTTGCAGCTGGAGGTCGCGCACATCGTTGCGGAGGCTGCTGCTCTCCTCCCTGCCGGGCTGGCCGGCTGCCGGTAGGCCCAGCTGCCGGGCCGCCTGGGAGGCATCTTTCTCCCACAGGGCCATCAGGTTGCGCAGGGTCTGCCGTTCCCGGCGCCATTCCTCCACGTCCAGTTCGGCCAGCACCTGCCCCGCCCGCACCTGCTGACCATCGCTCACCTGCACCCGGGTGATCGGCGCCGCAAAGGGGGGGCTCACCTCCCGAATGCCCTCCACGGGCCGCAGTTTGCCGGTGGCCGAGATAGAGGTGTCGATTCGGGCGATCGTGCCAAATCCCACGCCGAAGCAGGTGAGGCCCATCAGGCTCCAGGCGATGGCCCGGCTCCAGCCCCGCGTGCTCCTTGGCAGGTGGGTGCGTCGCTGGTTTCGCAGGCCGTGGGGCTGAGTGGTGGTCATGGCAGGGCGGCTGGGGTGGCAGTGGCCAGGGATGCTCCCTCCGGCTGGGAGCGGTTTTGTTGCTGGAAGAGGGCGTAGTAGGCCCCGCGGCGGGCCAGCAGGTCGGGATGGCGGCCCACCTCCAGCACGCTTCCGTTGCCCATGCACACGATTCGGTCTGCATTCACGATTGAGGTGAGCCGATGGGTGATGAACAGCACAGTGCAGCCCTTGAGCGTTCGCATCAGGTTTTCACTCACCACCCGCTCGGTCTGGTAGTCGAGGGCGGAGGTGGCCTCATCCATGATCAGCAGCCGCGGGCGCTGCAGGATCGTGCGGGCAATGGCGATGCGTTGCCGTTGGCCCCCGGAGAGGTTGCTGCCCCGTTCCCCCACCTGGGTGGAATAGGCGGCCGACAGCGCCATGATGAAGTCGTGAGCGTCGGCCACCTTGGCGGCGTCGATGATCTCCTCCGTTTCCGCATCCGGATTGGTGAGGGTGATGTTCTCCTCCACCGAGCCCTCGAACAGCACCGTGTCCTGGGGAACGATGCCGATCTGGCGGCGGAGGGAGTAGAGCTCCACCTTGGCGATGTCCAACCCATCGAGAAACACCACGCCCTGTTCGGGTGTGTAGAGCCTCGCCAGCAGCTTGGTGAGCGTGCTCTTGCCGGAGCCGCTAGCGCCCACGATCGCCACGAATTCCCCGCGGGGAATCTCCAGATTCAGCCCCTTCAGCAGCAGGGGGGAGGAGTTGTTGTAGCGGAAGTGGATGTTCTCAAAGCGGATGTCCCCCTGGATGGGGGGCATGATCAATCGCCTGGCGTTGTCGGCCGGGGCTTCCTGGGGATGGTCGATCACATCGCTGAGCCGCTCCAGGGAGAGGGCCGTTTCCTGCACCGATTGCCAGATCGAGGTCATCCGCAACAGGGGCCCGGTGACATAGCCGGCGATGATGCGGAAGGCGATTAGGCCTCCGAGGGTCATGGAGCCATTCATCACCTGCATGGCTCCGGCCCAGATCACGATCAGACCCGAGAGTTTGTTGAGGAAACCGCTGATGGTGTTGGCCGTGGTTTCCAGCAGGGTGGTGTCGAACCCCTCGGAGATGTAGTCGGTGTAGAGATCCTGCCATTTCCAGCGGCTGCGCAACTCGATGTTCTGGGCCTTCACCGTGAGCATGCTGCTCAGCACCTCCACCAGATGGCTGAGGGTGCGGGCATTGGCCACGGCCCGGTTCTGCAGCCGATAGCGCACGAGGGGCGACACGGTGAGGATCAGGATCACCAGCAGGGGAATCACCGACAGGGTGAGCAGGGTGAGCTGCCAGCTGTAGATGAGCATGACCCCGATATACAAAATCGAGAACACCGCATCCAGGATGGTGGTCAGCGCCGTTCCCGTGAGGAACCCCCGCACCTTCTCCAGTTCGGCGATGCGGCTGCTCACCTCGCCGACGGGTCGGCGATCGAAGTAGCCCAGGGGCAACCGGAAGAGGTGGTCGATGATCTGGGTGCCGAGGGTGAGGTCGATCCGGTTGGTGGTGTCGACGAACAGGAAGGTGCGCAGGCAGAGCAGCAACCCCTCGAACACGGCGAACACCAGCAGCAGCAGGCCGAGCATGCCCAGGGCGCCGGGGCTCTGGTTGATGATCACCTTGTCGATCACCTGCTGGATCAGGAGGGGATTGGCCAGGCCGAAGAGCTGCACGAAGAAGCTGGCCAGCAGCACCTCCACCAGGGCGGTGCGGTGGTTGTTCAGGGCCGGCAGAAACCAGCGGAAGTTGAATTTCCGGCGCGGGGTGAGCTCGTTCACCCGCAGGGTGAGCACCTCCCCGCTCTCTCCCCATTGTTCCTTGAAGCTGGCGAGGTCTAGCTCCGTGTTGCCAGTGGCGGGGATTCCCAGCACCAGATGGTGGCGATCGCAGCGATACACCAGCGCCAGGCCATTGCCCCAGCGGATCAGCAGGGGTGGGGTGAGGCGCGTCAGGGCGTCTGCGGTGACCGCCAGCAGCTGGGTTTGCAGACCGATGGATTCGGCCACGGCCCCCGCCAGGGGTAGGGAGGCCTCCCCATGGCGCTGCACCTGGTCGCCGAACACGCGCTTGAGCAGTTCCCGGCGGAACGGCAGGCCCAGATGGTCGCTGAGCATGCGAAAGGCGGCGATCGGAGAGTCGAGGGGGCCCACCCCCTTCACCCAGGGATAGGCCGAGGCCGGCCGCCGCTCCGGATCGCTCTCCCCCTCAGGCCCCGAGCCTGTTGGGGTGGGGGCCAACGGGAGTTGGCGGGGATCCAGTTCGGATCGGTTTTGCTGCCAGCAGGACTCCAGTCGGGCGGCGTCCCCCTGCAGCCCATGGGTGGCCGCACCGTTGCCGGTCGCCACCGGCTCCAGGAGGGCCGCCAGCCCATCCCGCGGGATCCCCAGCAGCCGACTGGATCCGGCATCAGAGCCAGAGTGCAGCGGATCGAAGGGCGTTCCCGGGGGCTCGGCCCCCTGGGCGACCAGCCAGAGCCGATCGGGGGCCAGCTCCGGCGGGTGGCCATTCGGCCCCGGCCAGGCTTGGGCCACGGTGGCCTTCGCCAGTTCCACGGTGGCCTTCACCAGGGTGCGGGAGAGGGGCCGGGGATCCTCCTTGAAATGGGCCTCCAGCACGCCGAAGAGTTCCTCCGGCGCCACCGACGCGCGCATCCGTTGTCCGAGGGCCGGTGAGGCGGCCATCGCCTCCCGCAACGCCTCTTGGGGAACGGCCACCAGCACCAGTTCGGTGGAGGCCATCAGCGTTTCCCAGCCGCGTCCGCTGGCCAGGCCCGTGAGCCCCAGCACCGCCCCTGGAGGGAGCCTCTGCAGGGTTTGCACGCCCGAGGGCAACCGGGGCGAGAAGGCCACCGACCGGGCGGTGCCCTCCACCAGGAAGAACACGGAGGGGCTCACCTGGCCGGCTCGGCAGAGGGCCTGTCCCTGCTCCACCCGCACCAGGTGGGCCTGGCGGGCGAGGCGGGCGAGGATCTCCGCTGGCAGATCGGCGAGCAGGGCGAAGCACCGCAGCAGCGGTTCCAGCTGGATCGGATCGGTCATGCGGGATGGGTCTCTCTCCATCGGGTGAGCAGGTTGTCCACGGCGGCCTCCAGGTCGGGTTGCATCAGGTCCTGGAGGAGGTGCTGCCGCATGGCCTCATCCAGAGCGGCGGGAATCCGGTGCTCCAGGCGCAGGATCAGGAGGGTTTGATCCACCGTGAAGGGCGGGGAGAGGTCGCCGATCTCCATCCCCGCCAACACGGCGCGAACGTTAGGATGGGGCTGGCTGATGGGCATGGGGCCCATCAATCCGCGGGTGAAGCGCTCCTCGCCGAGGGAGTGGCAGGCGGCCAGATCGCCGAAGCTCTCCTCTTCGTCGAGCAGGCGGAGATACAACTCCTCCGCCAACCCCAGTTGGCGGAGCCGGAGCGTGCGGAACACTACCCGCTCCAGATCCTGCCGGCGTTCGAGGAAGCGGGCTTCCACCTGGGGCCCATAGTGCTCTTCCATCCACTTGTACCGTCGCACCTGGTCGACGAGCGACTCCTCCCGGATCTGTCCCATTTCCTCCTCCGACAAGGGCACCTCCCGGCTGATCTGGGCGAGCACCGCCTCTCGGGCCAGGGGGCGCAGCAGGCCGTGGCGT
>JBEIGX010000117.1:0-7300 GCA_040381675.1 Aphanothece sp. | reverse complement strand
GTTGCCTGCCTGACGCCAGAAGGCGTATCCATGAAACGAGGAGACATTGAGCGCGCCCTAAGCCCTTTCAAGGAAAGCCCCTCTACCTTGCGCATCAGCCACAAGTATTGGGCCAACCCCCTGCATCGCAACCGTTATCAAATTTCCACCCACAGCGCCAAATCCTTTTTTGCCAAGGGAAGCTGTAAGTTTCTGGATCATGGCTATCACAATGCCAAGGCACAAGGCGACGCTCCAGACCTGACAACACCAATTGTCTATTACGAGTTTCACTACAAGACGTATCTTCTGCATCGAATCAACAGCACTGCCAAGCTAAGTCCCTATCTCTCCGATTACAGCAGAAGAAGCCTGCGATATTTCGTTCAACGCAAGTATCACAATCATCATTGCGCCGAAGATCTCTTGTTGAGCAAATATGAGTATCTTTCAAATGAAGTGAGGCGACTTGGGGTGAACGAGAAGCGATTGTTTGAGCGCGTTCCCCCCTCAGGGATTCGGGTCTGGATGGCCTGGCTGAAGCTCCGTCGCTCCATCAGCAATCTTCTGGCCGCTCTGGAAGAGCGCTGGGAGAATGGGCGCCACGTTGTCCAACGCATCCTGCGTGGCCTGATCAGCGGCCCTTAGCCCCCCGCCAGGAGGTCCTGCACAAAGCCATCCACCAGCCGGATGGCCTCCTGCCAGTTGTCGTTCTCGATGCGGCCGGAGGCGCGGGTGGGCTTGAAGCTGTGGTCGCCGCTGGGAATCCACTCCACCCGCACCTGGGGCGAGAGCCGGTAGGCTGACACCTCCTCCCGCCGTCCAAAAGGGTCGCGCTCCCCCTGAAGGATCAGGGTGGGAGTGGCCAAGGCAGCCAGGTGGTCGGTGCGCAGCTGGTTGGGCCGGCCTGGGGGGTGGAAGGGATACCCCAGGCAGAGGCAGCCCCGCACCCCTTGGGGGGAAAGATCATCCACCAACAGGCTGGCCACCCGCCCCCCCAGCGACTTGCCGCCGATGATCAACGGTCCCTGGCCCTCAGCTTCAGCAACTACCGCACGAAAATGATCCTGCAGCTTCGCCAGGCCATCCGGAGCAGCCTTCCGACCCGTGAGCCGCTGGCGGGCCATGTAGGGAAACTCGAAGCGCAGCACCCGCCACCCCCGCTCCGCCAGCCCGATAGCCATGGCCGCCATGAAGGGGCTGTCCATCGGCGCCCCGGCCCCATGGGCCAGCACCAGGGTGGCCGGGGCATCGGCAGGACCATCGATCAGGAGGGGCACCGGAGGCGGATGGGGTGGGTCGGGCTTCAATCTCCGCCGCCGAGCGCATAGCTGAGCACCGCCGACCATTTGCGCCGGGCCGCCTCCGCATCACACCAGATGTCGCGGGCACACTCGCTGGCCAGCTTGCCCATCTTGCGCCGGGTGCTGTAGTCGGCCAGGCGTAGACAGGCCTCATGGGCTTCCTCCCGATCGTCCCAGAGAAAGCCCGTGCGTTCCGACCAGATCATGTTGGGAAAGTTCCACTTGTTGGGCGCCACCACAGGCAGGCCCATGAGCTGGGCTTCCACGATGGCCCGGCTCTGATTTTCCACGAATTCCCGGTTGCAGTTGTAGAGGAACACATCGATCGACCAGAGGAATTCCTGGGTCAGGATCGCTCCAGGCCGAAGCAGTTCCCAGCGATCGGTGAAATTGAACCAGGAGTAGGTGTTCTCCTGTTCTTCTCCCCAACCCATGATCCGATAACGGGCCTCCATGCCCTCGCTCACCTCCTCGTAGAAGAGGGGGAACCTCTTGGAAAACTTCAGCCAATCATCTCTGCTCACCTTGCCAAACACTGTGAAGGGTCGCTCGATCCGCTCCACAAAGGGCCAGTTGGTGCCATCAAAGTAGTTTTCCAGGATGGCCGTTTTCTGGTCGTGCTTCGCTTCAAGCACCTCATCAATCAGGGCGCTGCGGTGAAAGGGCGAGGTGAAGAGGCAGCAATCCACCTTGCCTTCCCCGATCGCTTCCAACTCCTCATCGGTATGCCACATCATGTCGTTCGACCAGAGGAAGGTCAGTCCCTTCTCCTTGATGAAATCGATGCGCTCCCGCTCTGAGAAGATCCTGAAGTTGCAGTTGGCATAGGCAAACCCCTCGATTCTCTCCGGAAGGGCTTCCGGCATGCAATAGGCCACTCCGAGGGAATCGAGATAGTCGGTGTTCTCCTTCTCCTGCAGGCGGAAAGCATCGTTGGGGATGCAGGTGATGCGGAAATGATCTTTGAGAAGGATTAACAACTCCTTGAGCCGGGTATCAGCACCCCCCATATCGGAAATCCACTGAAAGACGTAGAGATCTGTCTTCATGCCCCACAGCCTGATAACCAACACTAGGCCGCTTCAGGGGGCAATGCACAGGGGGGTGGAGAAAAGACCTCATCCTTTCCCTAACGACTTGTGGGGAAAAGGGCTTGAACCTGGAGGCGAATCGTCACATCTCCGAGCAGCTCTTCGCCGAGCACCTCGGGTTTTGCCACATTCCAGAACGCCTGAAGGGAAGCGTTGAAAGGTTGTGTGCCCACGCGAAAGAGCCGTCCAAAGCCTCCACCGATGGGAACGGTCCAGCCGTTGCCATTGGCAACGGTCCAGTCGGCCGTGAGGATGGGGGAACTGGTGAGATACCAGCCAGAGGGCAGGTTGTAGTTGAGGAAGGGTTGGATGAGCATGGCGTTCACCTCCTGGCCGCCCTTGCCGGCAAACGACCAGATGTTGTTGACCAACACCCCTGCCACCCAGGGACCCTTGGTGTAAACCGCCACCCCCGCCGGACCGGCACTCCAGCGCTGACTGCTCAGCTGCACATCCGTGGCGGAGGGAATGACCAGCGTGGGGCCAAACCCCATCATCAGGTTTCCTCCCGTGCGGGGCACCAAGAAGAGAGTGGGGTTGATGTCGCCGATGCCGATCACATCCGTTTCCCCAACCAATGGGCGATGGATCACCGGCACGATCGTGCGGCTGATCAGGGTGAGGTTGTCGTTCAGGGGGAACGGCACCACCGGCTGCACATTCCAGACGTTGAAGGTGCGGTTGGGTTGGGCCGTGGGATCGATGGCCCGAGGAGCCCACTGGGTGCCCGGCACGCTGTTCCACTGGATCGGAAAGCTGATCAGATTGGCGACGGGGTTCTGGGCCTGCTTGGCCAGGGATTCCGTATCACCCTCCCCAGCCTTCTCTTCCAGCACCGCCTCGGAATCGGGATCGGGACCGGCGTGTGGGCTGGGGCTAGCGCCATCGGGGATGGCGGCCAGCTCAAGAGGGGAGCGATCAAAACAACCACCGGGATCGAGGCAATGGGGGGCGCCCTGACCTGGCTGCGGACTGGAAAACACCCCGACGATCAGTACTCCGGTGGCGAGAAAAGAAGCGTTGAGGCCCGTGCGCATCGAAAAGAGGAATGGTCGCCAGACCTTAACCAGACAATCACGATAAATGAAGCCAAAAAGGAATGAAACCGCAGGCTTCCCGACCAACCAGCAAAGGTTTCCTCATTCCTTCGCGACCTTCACCCCCTTCCAGAAGGCCACCCGACCCTTGATCTCATTCGCGGCGGCTTTGGGTTCGGGATAAAACCAGGCGGCGTTGGCATTCACCTCACCGTCGACGACGACATCGTAGTAATGGGCTTCGCCTTTCCACCCGCAAACCGTGCGGTGGTTGGAGGGCCGGAAGCACTCTTTCTGCAGGGCCTCAGGGGGGAAGTAGGCATTCCCTTCCACGGTGACAATGTCGTCGCTGCGGGCAATGACGGCCCCATTCCAGCTCGCTTGCATGATCGATGCCGTATCTCGCAGCCATCATGACGTGCCGTGAGCAACCGCGAACAGGGGGGCAAGCCGTGTCCAGCGCTACAGCCCCACCAGGAAATCGCCGTTAAAACCACCCCATACATCCAAACTTCAAACGTTCGTCGTTCTCACACCACCAGCCTCTTTCCACGCTTCCCGCATCATGACTTCCGAACAGGCCGCGCAGCTGATCGACAACACCCTTGATCTTGTGCACCAACGGTTGCAGGACCTCGAGGCCAACGCCCAGGTGCATGAGCATCAAGCCTTGGCTGAGGAATTTCGGGAGTGGCGCCATCCCATCGGTGGTCATATCGATCTGATGGTGTTTCCAGGTTTGGCAGGTTCCTGAGCCCTTTGCAACAACGAACGTCGTTGGAGGTGCCAACCATGATCATTCGCAATATGCAGGCCATCAATCATTTTTTGATTTGGTGCGCCCACAGCAAGCGGCGGGATCGGGTTCCATCCAATTCCTAGGGTCGAAGCCTCACACCCTTCGGCACCCAATCTGCTGACAGGATCCCCGCCTCTTGCTAGAGAGAGTTTGGACTTCACCTGCCCGGGTATGCCCCTGCAGCTCCGAACATCCCGTCTAGCCGCCACTGCTGGCCTACTGGCGGCTCCCCTGCTCGCCTTTCCAGGGGCTCTGCAGGCGGAAACGCTCTACACCCTGGAGAGCTTCTGCAGTGTCAACGGCACAGACGCAGTGCCCTGCCGCATTGAGGCCATCAACAGTGGCGATGCCACCGAATACCTCCACAGGCTGAGCAACAAGGAGGTGCGGTTTCGGGTGAGCGACACGCCCTACACCCGCATTGAGCTGTGGGATGGCGAACGCAAGAGCTGGCGCAGTGCGCGCAACGCCGCTGCCTTTTTTGAGCTGAATGCCCTCTGCCTGGATGGCACGAGCTTCTGCGCCATCAACCCCAACTACCTGAACAGCGTGCGCCAGGACCTGGGGCGGGCCGTGAATGGCCGGAGCGTGCTGGAGGTGCACTTCGGCAAGGACGGGCGCATTGACGCCAGCTGCTACGACGCCGGCTGCCCCGATGGGGGCCAGATCACCAAAAAACCCTGAGGCGCCATGCGACAGCTTGCCCCTCTTCTGGCCCTTGCCCTGGCTCTCCCCCCGGCCCATGCCGGGGGCCTGATGCCGTTTCCTGCCGCCGGGCTGACGGCCCATCCCCAATCCGGGGATCACAACACCGCATCGCTGCTCCTGGCCCGAGGTCGGGGAGGGGGTGGCGGTGGGGGTGGACGGCGCATGGGGGGTGGTGGGGGCTCCAGGGGGAGAACCGGACTGGGACGCCGGCAGGGAAGCTTCGACAGGGGCAACCGCAAACCCACCGGTGGGTGGAGCAAGCGCCTCGGCGACGGGGATCGAGGCCGTCGCGACTTTGATCGGGCCCGCAGCGAGATGGGCAAACGGATGGGCAACGTGGATCGCGACCGGATCCGGCGCTCCGTGGACCGGGGCGACTGGGACCGGGCCCGGGATCAGTGGCGTGAGGGGGTGGGCCGGATCGACCGCGACCGGGTGCAGCGCAGCTTTGATCGGGTGGACAAGAACTGGGACCGGGTGCGGGATGACGTGCGTCGGGAATGGCGCGACGACTGGCGCGACAACGTGCGGGCTGTGGATCGGAGGGTCGATCGGCTCCGCCGCTGGGACAACGACTGGCCGGGCTGGGCGCGGCCGGGCTGGCAACTGGCCCGCCCCTGGGGCTACGGCTGGTATGGCAACTCGATCAATCCGCCCTGGGGCTGGTGGAGCGCCCGATCGGTCGCCTGGGGGGTGGGAAGGTTGGCCACGGCAGCCGTGATCACCAACTCCGTGAACCAGGCGATCGCCGCCAGTCAGCCCACGATCGTGGTTCAGGACGCGGGCTACACCCTCTATTACAACAGCGTGGAACCCACCGGCGACCAGAGCATCAGCTTCACCGCCGCCACGGGCGACACCCCCTTCGAAGCCACGGGCGACTGCCAGAAAGGGGAGCTCAACGGCAGGGAACCTGCCCTGGCCTCCCAGGCCGAGTTGCTGAATGCGGCCTGCCAGGTGGCGTTTGGAAGCTGAGGTCTGGTCATTGCCCCAGCGAGGGCGATGAGTCCAACGGATCCCCTTGTGGCGGCGCCGGACTGGTGCAGGGCGCGAACTCACGAAGGGCCGGTTGTGATCCGCGGGATAGTGATGTTTGCCATCGGCGTGCTCAATGGCTCTCCGTGGCTTACACCTTGATTCTGGTGGGATTGTTCTGGAACGGGGCCGGATCTATCACCCTGGGGCAACAGGGCCAGATCGCCTGGGCCTGGCTGCCGATGCTGCTGGCAGGTTCGATCGCCGGCGGCTATCTCGGCGCCCATCTGGCCATTGCCAAGGGCAAGCCAACTGGTGAAGCGATCCTTTGAGGTGTTGGCGCTTGAGGGGGATGGGCCCATCAGCCCATCCCCCTCAAGCTGGGGCCTCAGAATTCAAAGAGCCAACTGAGCGTCGCCGCCCCATGCCCGATCTGTTCTCTCCCCTGCGCGTGGGCCCCCTGGAGCTGCCGAATCGCATCTGGATGGCGCCCCTCACGCGCTGCCGGGCGGAGGACAACCATGTGCCCGGCCCCCTGATGGCGGAGTACTACGCCCAGCGGGCCAGCGCGGGGTTGATCATCGCCGAGGCCACCATGGTGGTGGAGGGGAATTCCGCCTTCTGGCATGAGCCCGGCATCCACAACCAGGCCCAGATCGACGGCTGGCGTCTCACCACCGAGGCGGTGCACCGCCACGGCGGTCGGATCGTGCTCCAGATCTGGCACGGCGGCCGCGCCTGCCATCCCCTGCTGAACGGCGGCCGCCTGCCGGTGGCTCCCAGCGCCATCGCCATCACCGGCGAGGAGGTGGCCACCCCAGAGGGCAGGCAGCCCTACACCCTGCCCCGCGAACTGGCCGATGGGGAGATCCCGGCCATCGTGGAAGGATTCCGCCAGGCGGCCCGCAACGCCATGGCCGCCGGCTTCGATGGGGTGGAGGTGCATGGCGCCAACGGCTACTTGCTCGACCAGTTCCTGCGTGACGGCACCAACCGCCGCAGCGGCCCCTACGGCGGCCCGCTCGACCACCGGGCCCGGCTGCTGCTGGAGGTGCTGGCGGCGGTGGCGGACGAAACGCCGCTGATGGGCCTGCGCCTCTCACCCCTCAACAGCTACAACGACATTGCCGACAGCGATCCGATCGGTCTGATCACCTGGCTGGCCCAGCGGCTCAACGACCTGCCCCTGGCCTATCTGCACCTGATGCGCGCCGATTTCCTCGGCCGCCAGCAGGGGGACGTGGTCGGCCCCGTGCGCAAGCACTACCGGGGGGTGCTGGTGGCCAACATGGGCTACACCGCCGCTGAGGCCGACGCCGCCATCGCCGCTGGCGCCGCAGATGCGGTGGCCTTCGGCACGGCGTTTCTGGCCAACCCCGACCTGCCGGAACGGCTGCGCCGCAGCGC
>JBEIGX010000116.1:0-7343 GCA_040381675.1 Aphanothece sp. | reverse complement strand
GTTGCACACATCGCCGCGGCGGGTGGTGCGGTCGGTGCCCACGATCACCGCATCCACCTGGCCGTGCTGCATCAGGTGGCCGCCGGCGTTGTCGACGATCACGGTGTGGGGCACCCCCTCCTGGCCCAGCTCGTAGGCGGTGAGGCTGGCGCCCTGGTTGCGGGGGCGGGTTTCATCCACCCATACGTGGATCGGCAGGCCAGCCCGGTGGGCCTTGTAGATCGGTGCCAGGGCCGTGCCCCAATCGACCGTGGCCAGCCAGCCCGCATTGCAGTGGGTGAGCACCCGGAAGGGCTCCCCCTGGCGCTCCTTTGGCCTGGCGGCGGCCAGCTGCTGAAAGATCTGCAGGCCGTGGTCGCCAATCGCCTCGCACATGGCCACGTCCTCTTCTGCAATGGCCCCCGCCTCCGCCTGGGCAGCGGCGGCCCGTTCGCTCTCCGGCAGGGCCCGCACCCGGGCCCGCACCCGCTCCAGGGCCCAGCGCAGGTTGATCGCCGTGGGGCGTGTGGCGTTGAGCCCGGCGAAGGCCTCCTCCAGCGCCCCATCGCCGGGATCGGCCTGCAGAGCCAGCATCAGCCCATAGGCCCCGGTGACGCCAATCAATGGAGCCCCCCGCACCACCATGGTGCGGATCGCTTCGGCCGCCTCCTGCCAGTGCTGCAGGGAGCGGGTGCGGAATTCATGGGGCAGCAGGGTCTGGTCGATCACCCCCACCGACTGTCCCCCCTCCTCCAGCCAAATGGTGCGCCAGGCTTTGCCGTCGATGTTCATGGGGGGGGCATCGGGGATGGACGTTGCCTGATCCTCGCCTCTGGGCGGGCGCTCGGGTTCTCAGATGGGTCGATAGCCAAACCAGTCCGGGCGCTGGGGCGGGGCGGGCTCCGCCACGGGGATCAGGTGCACCTGCCACCCCCCCACCACCTCCAGGGGCAGGCAGTCGTCCACCGCCTCCAAGGCATGGAGATCATCCTTGTGGCGGCTCTGGCTCTCCGGCAACCATTGGGCCAACGCCTGCCGTTTGGCCCCTGCGGCCGTGCCCGCCACCACCAGGCCGAAGGCATGCTCCTCCGCCAACAGATGGGGCTGGTAGCCCCCCACGTTCACAAACCAGAGCCGCTCGGCCCCGCTGAAGGGCTCTCGGCGGAGCTCCACCACAAACGCTCCCACCTGGCGCACGGCCATGTAGCTGTCGATGTGGAGCCCCCGGCGCCGCCCAAACCACTGGCTCCGCAGGGCCGGCAGGGTGGCTTCCAGGGTGGGGCCCACCACGAAGCGCACATCGTGGAGCTCGATGTGGGCCCCCGCCGCCCTTCCTCCCAACACCACCAGAAAGAGCTGGGGGGAAGGGCTTCCGCCGGTTCCGCCCTGGAGCTCCTCAGCCCCGGGGGAACCGGTCATCCCCTCGCCCGCCCAGGTCGGCGGAGTCGGTGTCGAAGCCCTGGCGGCGTTTCTGGCTGCTCGTCACCGCCCAGGTGACCCCACCGGCCACCAACAACCCCAGGCCCAGGGAGGTCCAGGGCGACCAGGTGGAGGTTTTGGCCACGGGCTTGGCTGGCGACGTCCCGGGGGGCATGGCTCCAGGCGGCATTGCCCCGGGGGGCAGGGCACCGGGAGGAATCGCTCCAGGGGGCATCGCCCCGGGAGGCAGGGCACCGGGAGGAATCGCGCCGCGCTGGGAGGCCCCCGGTGGCATGGCACCGGGGGGAAGGGCACCCGGGGGCAGCATTCCAGGCCGCATCATCCCGGGTCGCATCATGTCGGGCCGCATTGCTCCCGGGGGCATCATTCCGGGGGGCATGCCACCCGGACGCATCATTCCGGGCCGCAGGGTGCCAGGGGCCACCATGGCTCCCGGCGGCATGGCTCCCTGCGGCGTGGCTCCCGGCGGAACGGTGCCAGGGGCCTGGCTGCCGGAAGAAGGCGGGCCCGGTTGCTGGATCGGCAGGGCCGTGGGGCGAACAACCCGACGGGGCAGGGGCCGGGGGCTGGGGGCGGGGTCGCCCATGCCCTCCGGCTGCCAGATCCGCACGGGCTCCTGGGCCATGGGCGGCGGCTGCAGGGGCACCTCAACCGGGGGCTGGGCTGGGGCCTGGTCCTTGGAAGTGGGGGTGTTCGGTGTGGTTGGGGCCTTCTGGGCTGGGGCGCTCTGCTCTTCGGCCGCCATGGCCCCCGGGGCCATCGGCGCGCCCAAGGCCACCCACAGGGTCAGGGCCCCGATCCCCCAGCCAACCCGGTGACATCTGTTCATCGCGGGCATGTTCCCCAGCTCACCAAGGATCATCGAGGATCTCAGGCTCCACATCCACCAGTTCAGGTTCGGCCCGGCGGCGATTCTGAACCTCTGGCTCTTTCCGGCTCATCCGCTCCTCCTCGTCTTCCCGCTCCCAGCGGCGTTGGGCCGTGGCGGGCGCAGCTGGCTCGGAGGGGTAGGACCGCACGGCGGGTTGCCGCTCCCTGTAGCGCTCCTCGTAGCGCTCGTCATCGCGATCCCCATAACGCCCCCGCTCGCCGTAGGGCTCCGGCTCGTCGTAGGAGCGTCGATCGGGCTCCCGTGGCGGGGAATCCTCATCGAGATAGCGCCGCTGGCGCAGGGGTTCCCGCTGGCTGCGCTCCTCCGTTTCCACGTATTCCATCTCCTCTTCCGGCTGGAAGGCCCGGGCCGTGGCCGGCTGGATGCGCCGCTGCTCCTGCTGGCTCGGCTGTCCCGCTGGCAGCTGGTTCTCCGCCGGTACGGGCCCCATGCGATACCGCTCCCGCTCCTCCCTTTCCCAGCTGCTGCCACCGATCCCCATCTTCTCCAGCAGCCCCGTGCCCAGTTGCTTCAGCTTCTGCTCGGCCCCCTCGTACACGATGATCCGATCGCTGCCGCTGCTCACCACCTCGCTCACGGGCAGCTCCCAGGTGCTCAGCACCCCTTCGGCCAGCAGGGGCACCCCCAGGGCGCCCACCACCAGGGTGATGAGCTCCCCTGTTTCGATATCGAAGCTGTAGCCCAGCACCCGCCCCAGGGTCTGGCCTGATTCGGTGATCACCTGGCAGTTGATCACCTTGCTGTAGCGCTCTGGATTGAAGCCCTCGGCCAGGGAATCGGAGGAATCCACCAGAATCACATCGCCCACCTGGCGGATGCGCTCCAGGGGCATCCAGCGAGGGAGCCCCGGCAGGAACCGGGTGAGGGGGTTGTCGCGCAGCCCCAGGGCCACCACTTCCCGCCGGTCGATATCCACCACCACTTCGCCCACCACCCCCAGACGCCGACCCGTGTCACGGGTGATCACCTGGGTGCCCATCAACTCAGAGCGCAACCAGAGCCGATCGCTGGAGACGGAGGATTCGCTGGGTGGAGGAGTGGATGCGCTCAAGACCTGCTATCTGATCCGCTCATTGTGGGGCAAGCGCCTGCCTCCAGCCAGCTCATGCTGCGGGGGGCAAACCGACCACTTGGGTATGGGCGCCCCGGGCCTGGGTGACGCCGATGGTGCGGGTGGCTGCTCCGATCATCGGCCGGCGGTGGCTCACCACCAGAAACTGGGCCCCCTCCGCCTGGGAAGCGATCAATCCTGCCAGCCGCTCCACGTTCACCCCATCGAGAAAGCTGTCCACCTCATCGAGGGCATAGAAGGGGGAGGGGCGGAACCGCTGCAGGGCAAACAGGAAGCTCAGGGCGGTGAGGGATTTCTCCCCCCCCGACATCGAGGCCAGCCGGCGCACCGCCTTGCCCTTGGGATGGGCCACCAGGGTGAGCCCCCCCTCCAGGGGCTGCTCGGGGTTTTCCAGCTGCAGCTGGCCTTCCCCATCGGAGAGATGGGCAAAGATCGTGCGGAAGTGGCCATCCACGGACCGGAAGGCCTCCAGGAAGGCCTCCTGCCGCAAGGTGGCCACCGTTTCGATGCGCAGCAGCAGCTCCTGCCGCTCCCGACCGAGCACCTCCAGCCGCTCCTCCAGTTCGGCCAGCCGTTGCTCCAGCTGCTCCAGCTCCTCCAGGGCCAGCATGTTCACCGGCTCGAGGGCCTCCATCTGCCGCTGGATCTGCTCCAGCGATCGCCGCAGGGCCTCCAGCCCCGCCTGCCGCACCTCCTCGGGCACCTCGGGCAGGGGATCGGGCAGGGCTTCCGTGAGTTGCTGCAGCCGCTGCTCGCCGCTTCGCTGCTCGCTCTCCAGGGCCACCAGCTCCTCCCCCAGCCGCTCCAGCTCCCACTGGCGCTGCTGTAGGGCCTGGCGCTGGGCGCCCAGCTGGCTTTCCGCCTGGTCGCGGGCCCGCCGCTTCTCACCGAAGCGGGTGCTGAGCTCCTGTTGCTGCGCCTCCAGGGCCTTGCGGCGCTCCAGCTGCTCCTGTTGCCGCTGCTTCCAGGTTTCCCGCTCGCTCAGAAGGGTATTCACGGCGGCGATCAGCCGCTGCTCCTCCTGGCCCAGGCTCTCCAGCTGGTTCTGGAGCCGTTCGCTGGCCAGGGCCCGGTCGCGCCGCTGGGCCAGTTGCCCATCCCTCAGCGCCCGAGCGTTCTGCAGGGCCAGATCGGCCGCCTCCAGCTCCGCCTGCAGGCCCTGCCACAGGCTGGGTTCCCCTTCGCCGGCGGCGGCGGCTTCCGCCTGATCCAGCACGGCCAGCCGCTCCTGCAGAGGGCCCAGCAGGCGGCCGATCTCCTCGGCCCGGGCGCCATCGCTGGACAGGGCCTGACCCAGCTCCGTGCGCCGTTGCCCCAGCTGGGCGCTGCGCTGGCGGTGGGGATCCAGGCTGCGCTCGGCCGCCTTGCGCTCCGCCTCCAGGGCCGATTGCCGCTGCTGGCTCTGCTGCAGCTGGGGCCGGAGGGCCTCCAGGGCATCGCTGAGGCTGCCCTCCTCCCGCCGGCAGGCCACCAGGCTCTCCCCCAGCTCCAGCAGGCGCCGCCGCAGGGGCTCGGCCTCATCCCCCTCCGAAGCCGAGCCGAAGCCCAGCTGGGAGGAGCGCTGCTGCAGGCTGCCCCCGGTCATGGCTCCGCTCTTCTCGAGCAGCTCCCCCTCCAGGGTCACCGCCCGGCAGCGGCCCAGCTCCCTGCGGGCCTGGGCCAGGCTGTCGAACACCAGGGTGTCGCCGAACACATAGCGGAACACCTCCCCGTACACCGGCTCGTGGCGCACCAGATCCACGGCCCGGCCCACCAGCCCGGGGGCCCCGCCCCCGCCACCCCGCTGCAGGGCGGCGTTGCTGGTGGAGGAGGACCCCCCCGCCCGCAGGCGGTTGAGGGGCAGGAAGGTGAGCCGGCCGGCCCGGCGGCTCTTGAGCAGCTCGATGGCCCGGGCGGCGATGCCGTCGTCTTCCACCACCACCTGGCCCAGCCGGGAGCCGGCCGCCACCTCCAGGGCCAGGCGATGGCGCTCCTCCACCTCTCCCAACTGGGCCACCGGGCCATGGATCCCCTCCAGGCCCGCCTCCAGCAGCATGCGCAGAGCTCCCGTGCCCCGGCTCTCCTGAAGGGTGTCGCGGCGGCTTTCCAGCCGGGCGATCTCCCGCTCCAGCTGGGTCTGCTCCTGCTCCAGCCGCTGGCGGGTGCGCTGCTGCAGGGCCAGGCTCTCCACCAGCTCCTGCATCCGGGTCTGCTGCTGGCGGAGCTGCTGCTCCAGCTGGGCCAGCTCCCCGTTGAGCCGGCTCAGCTGGCCTTCTGTCTCGTCCGAGAGGCCCCCCTCCTGGCGCTGCTCGCTGTCCAGTTCCGCCAGCCGTTGCTCCGCCTGCCGCAGCCGTTCGGAGAGTTGCTGGGATTCCGACTGCAGGGGCGTGATCTGCTCCAGCAGGCTGCGGCGCTCCTCGCTGCGCTTCCGTTGCGCCTCCATCCAGTCGCCGGAACGCCCCGCCACCTCTTTGAGCTTGCGGCGGGAGTGCTCCACCGCCGCCTCCCCATCCCGGCAGGCCTCCTCCGCCCGTTCCAGCCCGTCCTCCCCGTCCGTGGCCTGGAGCGCCTGCAGCTGCTGGCCCAGATCCCCCCGCTGACGGGTGAGGGTGTGGCGCCGCTCCTGCAGTTGCTGGGCCTCCGTGCTCTGCTTCTCGGCCTGGCGCGCCAGTTCCCGCCCCTCGGCCTCCTGGCCCGCCAGTTCCGCCTGCACCGCCAGCAGCTGGTCTTCCCCAAGGGCCTTCACCTCCGCCTGCAGCACCTCCAGGGCCTGGGCGGCCACCTGGATCTCTTCGCTGGCCTGGGCCACCGCCGTGGTTTCCGTGGCCTGGCGCTCCTGCAGGGTCTGGCGCCGCTGCAGCAGATCCCGCTGCAGCTGGCGGGCCTCCTCCACCGCCAGCACCTGCTCCTGCAGGCGACCCACGTGGAGCCTTTCGCGCAGCCCCTGGTAGGCCCTGGCCTTGGCGCAATCCTTCTCGAGCTTCTGGCGGTTGGCCAGCAGCTCCTGCTCCACGATCCGGCAGCGCTCCACCCGGTCCTGCACCTCATCGAGCTTGCCCCGGGTCTGGTCGATGCGGGAATCGAAGAGGGCCACCCCGGCCAGCTCATCGATGATGCCTCGCCGCTCCTTGGCGCTCATCGACACGATGCGGGTCACGTCGCCCTGCATCACCACGTTGCTCCCCTCCGGATCCACCCGCAGGCGCCGCAGTTGGGTTTGCAGCTGCTGCAGATTGCAGGGCAGGCCGTCGGCGCTGAAGCTGCTGCTGTAGGTGCCTCCGGGGGCCACCCGCAGCCGCCGGCTGACGCTCCACTCCTGCTGGCCCGCCCGGATCCAGGGGCCCTCCGGCGGCGCTTCCAGCCCCTCCTCCGCCCCATCGGGCTGCCAGTCGCTGAGGTCGAAATGGACGGTGACCGTGGTTTCGGCCGCCTTGCCCGCCCGCAGCATGGCGCTGTTGATCAGATCGGGCAGGCGCTCGGCCCGCATGCCCCGGCTGCTGGCCAGGCCCAGGCAGAAGAGCACCGCATCAAGGATGTTGCTTTTCCCGGATCCATTGGGGCCGGTCACCACCGTGAAGCCAGGCTCCAGAGGGATGCTGATGGTGCCGCCGAAGGATTTGAAGTGGGTGAGCTCGACCTGCTTGACGAATACCAATCGGCTCGACCCTCAAGCTCGCGAAATTTAGCGGAGGTTTTCAGGCTGCCAACCCCGCCGGCTTTCCCTACGTTGAGGAAAACTTTCCCTACCTTGAGGAAAGCCACGAGCCGTCGCCAGACTTTCTCTAAACGCCGTCGTTTCCTTCCATGAGCTTCGATCAGCCCTCCAGCCCCTCCCTTGAGGGGCCCGCCTCCAGCCCCAACGGCCAGTCCACCACCCCAACGGTGTTGCAGACCGCCTTCCGGGAGCGGTTTGAGGCCCTGCTGCCCACCATTCAGAGGGAATGGCCCGAGGTGGCTCGCCACACCCTGGAGTCCACCCGC
>JBEIGX010000115.1:0-7428 GCA_040381675.1 Aphanothece sp. | reverse complement strand
GCTGGATGTGGCCAATGGCGATGCCCGCAGCCTGCTCAATGCCCTGGAGCTCGCGGTGGAAACCACCGAGCCCGATGCCGAGGGGTGCATCGCCATTGATCTGACGATCGCCGAGGAGTCGATCCAGCAGCGGGCCGTGCTCTACGACAAGCAGGGGGATGCCCATTTCGACACCATCAGCGCCTTCATCAAATCCCTGCGGGGCTCCGATCCCGATGCGGCTCTCTTTTGGCTGGCCCGCATGTTGGAGGCCGGAGAGGATCCCCGTTTTCTCTTTCGCCGCATGCTCATCGCCGCGGGGGAAGACGTGGGCCTGGCCGATCCCCAGGCCGTGGTGGTGGTGGAAGCCTGCGCGGCCAGCTTTGAGCGGATCGGCCTCCCGGAAGGCCTGTATCCCCTGGCCCAGGCGGCCCTTTATCTGGCCAACACGGAGAAAAGCAACAGCACCCTGGGGCTCTTCGATGCCATCAAGGTGGTGCGTCAGGCCCAGAAGCAACAGGTGCCCGCCCACCTGCGGGATGCCCACCGCGATGGTCAGGCCTTCGGCGATGGCCTGGGCTATCGCTACCCCCATGCCTACGCGGAGCACTGGGTGGCCCAGCAGTATCTCCCCGCGGCCCTTCAGGGGCAGGTGTTCTGGCAGCCCGGTGCCCTCGGCTGGGAGGGCCAGCGCCAGGCCCCCCTGCGCCAGCGCCGGGCTGCCCAGCTGGCGGCTGTGGCCGAGCAGCAGGAGGAGCTGGGTGCCTTTCTCAGCTCCAGCCCCGAGGATCCCCTGCTGCAGCGTTGGCTGGCCCGCCAGGCCGCCGCGGAGGGGGAGCGTCTCGATCTCCTCCGCCAGCGCTTCTGGGGGGATCGCCATCCGGGGCGCCTGGATCGGGTGTTGGTGCTCCAGGCCCGATCCCTGCTCTGGGCCCTGGATCCCATCCGGGAGGCCACGGAAGGAGAGGTATGGATCACGGTGGAGCACCCCGATGAGCTGGAGCGACTGGAGGCCCAGGTGCAGATCCTCGATCCCCTGGTCAGGCCCCAGCTGATGGTGGTGCCCCGCGACCGTCCCCAAGCGCTTGGCGATCTGCTCCAGCAGGGAGGGCGCTTCGAATGGATCGTGGGTCGCCAGCCCGCCCTGCCCACCGATGGGGGGACCGACACCCAGGAGTGGGCGGTAGCCCTTTCGGCCCTGGCGGCCCCTGGCGCTCGCCTGCGCTTGCTCTTCAGCCATCCCAGAATCGGTCCGGCCACCGCCCTGCTTTCCCACCTGCGCTCCCCGCTGCTGGAGCGCGCTGGGATTATCGAAGCGGAAGGGCTGGAGCTGCAGGAGCTCGTCCCCGCCGGGTGGGTGTCTGCGCTGGCCCGCCAGGGGTGGCAACTCAGGGAGCAGGCGTGGGAGGAATCCCTGGATCTCCAACTGGTTGAGCGTCTCCTGGAGCGTTGGTTTGGCCCCCTGGTTCCCTACCGGGCTTCCCTGCTGGCCAACGGCTGGACGCCACAGGAGATTGAGGCGCTGCGAACCCTGTTCGCCTCCCATCTCGGTGCTCGCCTGCCCCAGCTCCTGCGCCATGGGGTGCTTGAGGGCCTTTGGCCGGAGGCCATGCCCCAACAAAAAAGCCCCGGCCGGAGCCGGGGCAAGAAGGGATGAGCCAAGGGCTCACCAGAGGCCGCGGATGGGCTCGGGGGCAGGTGCGGGAGCGGGAGCGGGGGCAGGAAGCCTCACTTCTGCCACGGGATCCACCATCTGGTTGGCCTGGATGCAGGCGGGCAGGAACACGTACCAGGACAGCAGGGAGGTGCACTGGCCAGTGCCGGCCTTGCAACCGCTGTTGTCGGTGCAGAGGGTCTGGGCACCGGTGTAGGTGTTGCAGAAATCCGCCAGACGGAAGTCGGTGGGGAGGGCACGCATGATGCCGGCAGCCGAAATGGTGCCGTCAGCGGCGTCAGCAATGATCGCGGAACGCAGTGCCTGCACTGCGTAGGTGTTCATGCTGTAGTAAGGGAAGTAGCTGGTGGTGGCTTTCTTGAGGAACTTCACCCCAGCATCGGAGTAGAGGAAGTCCGACACGCCCACGACATCCACGTCGTAGGTCTTGTTGAATCCATCACGCACTTCCTTGGCAGACCAGCCAGAACGGGCCAGGCCACCGGCCAGGCCACGGTCAGTGACGGCACCGGTTTTCAGGAAGGTGTCGAAGGCGGATTGGTTGGTGGACCAAACAGCGCCGCCGGTATTCCAGCGGACGGGGTTAGTGGCAGCATGGGCTGACAGGGGGGCAACGGCAACAGTCAGGGCCGTTCCCACTGTGAGACCAGCGAGCAGACGCTTGAACACGGGTGGTTGGAAGACGACTTCTCTTTGAACATAGCCACATGTTTTCGATATGTCTGTGTCGTTACGGCAATTCATCGGCCGCACACCAGAAGCATTCATGGCGCAACTGGCCCCCGTTGCTGCTTCCCCTCTAGGCTCTTTGCGCTCTTCCGTTCAGTGCCATGGCCCTCGCGATCGGTGATCCGGCCCCCACTTTCACCCTGCCTGATCAGGATGGCAACACCGTCGACCTGGCCTCCTTCCAAGGGAAAAGAGTGGTGATTTACTTCTATCCCAAGGACGACACCCCCGGCTGCACGAAAGAGGCCTGCAACTTCAGAGACCGATGGGGCACCCTTCAGGAGCACGGGATCGTGGTGTTGGGCATCAGCAAGGACGGGGCCTCCAGTCACGGCAAATTCATCAGCAAGTACGACCTGCCCTTCACCCTCCTCAGCGATGGGGAACCCTGCCCCGTGGCCACCGCCTATGAAAGTTATGGCCTCAAGAAATTCATGGGCCGGGAATACATGGGCATGATGCGCCACACCTTCGTCGTTGATCCCGAGGGCAAGCTCGAGCGCATCTACACCAAGGTCAAAGCCGAAACCATGGCGGACGACATCCTGGCCGACCTGGGCCTCGCTTAGTTTCCTTGCCCCTTTGCACCTGCTCAGGGGGCGGGCCTGAGTAGGGCCAGGCTCTCCAGGCAGAGCAGGGAGCGGTGGGTGACGGAAAAGCCGTGGCGCTTCAGCTCTGCAGCTCCCCGCTCATGGAGCAGCCTTCCATCACCCCCTGTGAACACCACCCATTCGCTGGTGGCCTCCTTGGCCGCCTGGGTGATGGCCGCCACCAGCCCCCGTTCCACCCCAACCTGCATGGCGGCAGCCGTGGCCCGGGGCCAGGTCGGATCGTCAGTTGGCGTCTGGCCGTCCGCCCCTTCCCCGGCCTCTTCCAAGGGCTGGCGGAGGATCTGGGGAATCAGTGCCGTGCCCTGGCCCATCGCCTCCAGCTGCAGCCGGAGCCCTGCCAGCAACCGTCCTCCCCGGAAGGCGCCGTCCCCATCCACCCGGGTGAGGCTCAGCACCGTGCCCCCATCCACCACCAACACGGAGGTCCCCAGCTCCTGCCAGGCTCCCCACCCTGCTAGAGCCCGGTCCACCCCCAGCCACGGCGGGCATCCCAGGAGCGGCACATCCGCTAGCACCACCTGCCGCTCCGGTGGGCAGATCCGGGGATCGGGGCGCGGCCCCACCGCCGCCCAGGCCAGGGGCGGCGCACCCTCGCCGCCGACCTCCGAGGCCGCCCCATCCCAGCCGTGGAGTCTTCCATCCACCCGTCGCTCCGCCCAGTGCCAGCGGCTGTTGCCCACCAGCAGCCAGCGTTCCGCAAGGCCGAGGGTCAAATGCCTTCGCCCATCAGGCCAGGCAGGTGGATGCCGCACTCCTGCTTGAGCCCCCCGAAGCGGGTGGCCCGACCGGAACGGTCGCCATCATCGGCGCCGCTGCTGTGCCAGTCGCCCACGGTGGAATAGCCCTGGGTGAACAGGGGGTGCTGGGGCAGCTGATGGCGCTCCATGTAGTAATAGATGTCCTTGGTGGTCCACGACAGGAGCGGCCGCAGAGACCACAAGCCCCGCATGGGATCGAAGGGCGTCATGGTGCGGCGGTGGTCGGTCTGGCCTCCCCGCACGCCGCTTCCCCAGCAGGTCACACGGCCCTCCCGCAGGGCCCGATCCAGGGGGTCCACCTTGCGCAACTGGTTGTAGAGCGAGAGGTCTTCCACCCGGCCGCTCTCCCAGAGCTTCCCGTGCAGGGCCTCCATCCGGGCCGGGGACATTTCCGCCTGCACCACCTGGAGATTCAGGGGCAGCCGTTGGCACAGTTCCTCCGCATAGCGGTAGGTTTCCTCCGGCAGATAGCCCGTATCCACCCAGATCACGGGCACCCCCGCACCACCCCGGGATTGCCCCAGTTCGGTGATCATGTGCAGCAGAACGGCCGCCTGGATGCCGAAGCTGGTGGTGAGGCAGAAGCCTTCCCCAAAGGTGTCCAGGGCCCAGGCCAGGCGCCCTTCCGCCTCCAGGGGCTCCAGGTGGGCCCGGGCCGCCTCCAGGTCGATCGGTGCCCCGTTCGCCGCCGTTGGATAGCCGGCCGTGGGAGAGGGGTTGTCTCCTGCAACACCCATGGCGGCTGGGGGAGCTTGGGGGGAAGGAAACCGGCTCATGATTCCATCATGCCCCGTAAGCGAACGCCAGCCACGGGCTGGTTATGGTGAGGCCATGCCTGAAAAGCCCGTGGTGATCGTTGGGGGAGGGTTCGGGGGCCTCTACACCGCCCTGGCCCTGGCCTCCTGGTCCCACCATCCCCCCCTGCTGCTGATCGAACCCAACGATCGCTTCCTGTTTCTTCCCCTCCTCTACGAACTCCTGAGCGGCGAACTGCGGGCCTGGGAAATCGCTCCCCGCTACGACACCCTCCTCGCCGGAGCCGGGGTGGGTTGGCTGCAAGACCAGGTGGTGAGCCTTCACACCGACGACCACGAAATTCGCACCGCAGGCGGTAGCCGGCTCTCCTACGCAGCCCTGGTGCTGGCGACCGGTTCTCGTGAAAACAATACGGTTGTTCCTGGGGCGGCCCAGCACGGGCTCACCTTCCGTTCCCTGGCGGATGTGGCCCGCCTTCAGCAGGTGATCCAAGACCTGGGCCGCCGCCAGAGCCCCCTGCAGCGACTGGCGATCGTCGGGGCTGGGCCCACCGGTGTGGAGCTTGCCTGCAAGGTGGCCGACCTGCTGCAGGGCTCCTGCGTGGTGGAGCTCATCGATCAGGGGAATCAGGTGTTGCCGGAAGGCCGGGCCTTCAACCGGGAACAGGCCCTCTCGGCGCTGCGGCGCCGTGATGTGCGGGTGCGCCTTCGCACCCGAGTGGAGGCCGTGGCGGCCGACCATCTCACCCTGACGCTCCCGGCCGCAGCCGAAGGCCTCTCTCCCACCCGGGAGGATCTCCCTGTCCGGGCCGTCATCTGGACGGCGGGGTTGCGGTTTCAGCCCCCGGCCCTCAGCCCCTCCCCCGCCCTTGACATCACGGGTCGGTTGCGTTGCCACCCCGATCTGCGGCTGGAGGGACATCGCGATGTGTTCGTGGTGGGAGATCTGGCCGCGGTGCCCGGCCCCCCCACCGATCCGGGAAGCCAGCCTCCCCCCACGGCCCAAGTGGCCTTTCAGCAGGCTCCGGTGGCGGCCCGCAACGTGCTGCATGCCCTGGCTGGGGAACCCCTGGAGCCCTTTGTCTGGAACGACCTCGGAGAAATGCTCAGCCTCGGCAAGGGGGAGGCCTCCCTCACCGGCGGGGGCCTCACCCTCGCCGGCGCTCCGGCCTTCGCCATCCGCCGCCTCGCCTACCTCACCAGGTTGCCGGGCCTGCCCCAGCAGCTGCGGGTGGCGGCCGGCTGGCTAGCTGAGCGTTGATGGCCGCTCGCCCCCTGGCCTGGCCCAGGCCCCAGGGGCTGCTCCTGGATGCAATGGGCACCCTGATCACCCTGCAGGAGTCGGTGGGCACCACCTATGCGGCCGTGGCGAGGGAGCACGGCCTGGCGGTTGATCCCGGGGCCATTGATGCCCTGTTTCCCCGGATCTACCGCGCGGCCCCTCCCCTGGCCTTCTCCCTGGCCGACCCCCAGGCGTTGCTGGAGGCGGAGCGCAGCTGGTGGGGAGAGCGGATCCGGGAGGTGTTCAAAGCGACGGGCACGGAGGAAGAAGCCCTTCCCCCCCAGTTGGTGATCGACCTTTTTGACCGTTTTGCCGAGCCCCAGCTCTGGCGGGTGTACCCGGAGGTGCTCGACCATCTGGCCGCCTGGAGCCGGCAGGGTCTGCGGCTTGCCGTGGTGAGCAATTTCGATCGCCGTCTGCATGGTCTGCTCGCTTCCCTGGGGGTGCTGCCTTGGCTGGAGGTGGTGATCGTCTCCAGTGAGGTGGGGGCGGCCAAACCCTCTCCCCTGCCGTTCCAACGGGCCCTGGAAGCCCTGGATCTCAAGCCCCATCAGGTGTGGCACGTGGGTGATCAGCCGGAGGATGGGGAGGGGGCAGCCCGGGCTGGCGTGCCCTGCCTCCTGTTGAAGCGGCGATGAGGCAGGGAGTGTTGCTGGGGCGCACCGACGGGTTGCGTCCATCGGCCCGCCATCGGCTCGAGGAGCTGCTCCACCGGCGCCATCCCCCGGACTCTCTCGCCGATCTCCTCACCCTGCAGCGGCTGGGAAAGGAGGGGGCGGCCCTGGAGGTTCCCCTCACCCTGGTGGTGGATGAGCGCGGCCTGCCCCGGGCCCTCTGGGTGGGAGAGCTGGAGACGGCCCGCCAGATCCTGGAGCGACTGGCCGGGGTGTCCCGCCGCCAGGTGCGGGTGGGTCGCCTGCTCACCTGTGCGGGCTCCGCCCGCCAGCCCTCCTTGCAGCCCGGCCATCGGGAAGGGCTCGTGGGCCTGGATCTGGCGGCCCGCTGCTGGCTGCGGTTCGGGCCCACGCCTGCTGCTGGTGGGCCCCAGCGGGCCCGGCTCTGCCTTCCCTCCCCCGACGCCGACGCCTCCTGGAGCACCCACGAGGAAGGGGACCTGGCGGACCTCTGCCGGCGGGAGCTCCCCTTGCCTGAGTCGCCTCTGGACGCGGCCAGCCCCACCCCAGCACGCCCCTCCCAGGCCCGCGTCGATGGCCGGGGAGAGCCCCAGGAGAGGGTGTTGCTGCTGGTGCTCAGCCAGGAGGAGCTGCCGCTCCAGCTGGAGCAGCGAGTGGCCGAACTGGAGGGGTTGGTGCGCAGTGCCGGTGCGGTGCCCGTGGGCGTGGTGGTGCAACGCCGCTCCGGGGGCGGTGCCAGCCTTTGGGGGGAGGGCAAGGTGCGGGAGGCGGCCCTGGAGGCGCGGCGGCTCCAGGCCACCCTGGTGGTGACGGATCGGGAGTTGACGCCCGGCCAGATCCGCCAGCTGGAACAGGGTCTGGCTGTGCCCCTGAGCGATCGCAGCGAGCTGATTCTCGACATCTTTGCCCAGCGCGCCGCGAGCGCGGCCGGCCGTCTGCAGGTGGAACTGGCCCAGTTGCGCTATCGCCTCCCCCGTCTCACCGGCCGCGGCGTGGCCCTCTCT
>JBEIGX010000114.1:0-7449 GCA_040381675.1 Aphanothece sp. | reverse complement strand
TCGCTCTCCACCGCCCGCTCGGCGAGCTGTTGCAACAAGGAGGCGCGCACCTCCTCCGTGAAGCCACCCCCCACCCGGCCCACCAGCTGGAAGCTGTCTTCATCGATGGGCACAGCCACCAGCAGGCTGTGGAGCAGGCCGGCACGGTCGTCGATGCCTTCGGAAAAGCCCACCACCGCCAGATCCAGGCTGTGCCTGGGCTTGATCTTGAACAGGCCCGCGGAGATGCTGCGCACCACCACCCCCTCGCCCCCCTCCTTCTCCACCCATTTGCGGTAGTGGGCAAACACCGCTTCCCGCTCGCCCGTGGTGCTCTCCACAACGTGCACCCGCTCGCCCTTCTCGAAGAGCCGGCCCGCCAGCTGGAGAGCCTCGCCATGGCGGGTGCTGTAGTCGTCGCCATCCAGCCGGTAGATGTCGAACACGGCGAAGCAGAGGCTGGCCACTTCCGAGTCGCTGGTGGGCTTGCGGGCCACCCGGGTCACATCGTGCACACGGGGGCGCTGGCCATCGCTGCGGCGCACGTAGAGCTCACCTCCCAGAAACGCCTCCTTCACCCCGGCCGCCGCCAGCCGCTCCGTCGCCTCCTGATGGAAAGGGGCACCGACGCGCACGGTGCCGCCCGGGTTGAGGGTGAGGCACACCCCCTGGCTGTAGAGCAGGCAGGTGAATTCCCCATCGATCTTGCGGCTGATCACGTAGTCCTCCGCCGCAGGCAGCCGCTGGCGAGCCGTGTCGATATCGAAGGCGCGCATGCTCTCCCCTAACTGGCGACGCCGCCAGCGAGCCTGCCGCAGCCACTCCGGATTCCGCAGCCCATCGGCGCTGGCCGTGGCATAGCTGCCGTGGAGAGTGCGCAGGATCTGGGGATCCAGCAACGCGTCCAGGGCGCCGGCGTCTGTTGACTTCGCAGCAGGGTCTTTGCTTTTAGAGCCTGGGCTCTTGGCTGGCGGTGCATCCGCTGCCGGGGCCTCGGATTCCGGCGGCGGGGCTTTGGCGGAGCGGCGGCGGGCTGGCTTCGCCGCAGCGGCCTCGGCCTTGGCAACCTCTGGGGCCGCAGAGACAGCGTCCCCTTTCCCAGAGACGGGAACAGCCTTGCTGCGGCGCCGGGCAGGCTTCGCCCCGACGGCATCCGTGGGCTCAGGGGCTATTGGCTCCGCCGCGGGAGCTTCAGAACCGGCAGCAGCCGGGGATGGCTTGCGGGGAGGGGTCATGGGGTGGCAGGGGCAAGGGAATCGGGCCGCTTGAGCTCCGCATTGGAGAGATGCAAGAGGAGGGCATAGCGATCCCCCTGCACCCGTCCCTCGAGAAAACCGCGATAGGGCACGCTGCCCCGGCGGAACACCAGGGGATCCTTGCCCCCCTTGCCGGCTCCCACCAGCATCAGGCTGGCGCTGGCGGCGAGCTCACTGGCCATGCCGAAGAGGAAGTCGTAGGTGAGGCCGTTGATGTGGAGGATCTGCATCAGATCGCTGAACACATAACGCCGCACCGCCTCACGCTTCGGCACAAGGCGGCCGGTCCACTGCAGGGGGATGGCGGCGTTGGTGTTGGCTTCGGCGCGCTGCAGGGGCCGGCGGGCCAGCACCTGCCCGGTGGGGGAGAACACCAGCTCGTTCTGCTGCACCTGATAGACGGGCTTCTCCTGGGGGTTGATGAACACCCTCGAGAGGAACCACAGGCTCTGGCCAAAGCGCTCCAGATCCACCTCCGGATCGCCGCTCACCAAGGCCTGGGCGATGGCCTCCGGCTCGCCGAACTGGGCCTGCAGGGCATCCAGATCGTGGTCCACCGTGGATTTCAGCAGGCGATGGGTGGAGGGAAACTCCCCATCGGGCCCCACCCAGCGCAGCCGTTCCCGCACCCGGGTTCCCACGGCCTTCACCACCGCATCCCGCTTGCGGCTATCGGAAAGATTGATCTCCGGCATGGCGTTCAGAGCATGGTGAAGTCGAGTTCGGAGCCCATCTCCCCTTCCGCCTCAGGCTCCTCCTCCGCCTCAGGCCCACAGGCGGCGGCTTGCTCCAGGCCCACCAGGCGGATCGTGTTGGGATCGCCGATCAGCAGCCAGAGTCCCCCCTCCTCGCTCTGCAGCAGGAAGGCCGGATCGGTGTCGAACCCCCCGCGCCAGCTGAAGGGAAAGGTGAAGATCGTGCCCTCCGCCAGGGCCCCCGCCAGAGCACCGGCAGGGGCCTCCTCGCCGGCCAGGGCATAGGTGAGCCGGATGCTGTGCTCCAGCAGATGGTCCTCATCCACGGTCTCCTCCAGGGCGATGGGCCCCTCGAAGCTGGAGGGGAGCTTGGCCAGGGGATGGCCCTCCCGATCCACGGCCGCCAGGGTGTCGTTCTCCACCCACTCCCCTGTGGGGGAGAGGTGGGCCATGGCCGTGCCGCCGTTAGGGATCAGGGTGCGGCCATCGCTGGCGAGGGTGGCCAGGTTGCAGCGCTGGCTGTCGGCATCGAGGGTTTCGAGGGAGCGGCTGCCGTAGAGCTTGCCCCGATCCACCTTCTCCATGGCGAAGGTGGTTTCAGATTCGCCGTACAGAAAACGCAGACTTCGAGGCATCAGCAGAGCGGGGAACAGGGGCCCTCAGGGGGCCGGTTCAGGGGGGCCGCACAGATGCTCCACAGCGAGCAGAGCGTCTTCAAAAGCGCGGGGGCCATCGTCCATGGGACGGCAGCTCACCCCCCGATCGTCAACGTAGGCAGAGGCCACGGGTTTGCCCACACCGCTGGCAATGGACTGATAAGCGAAACCGTGGTGATCCAGCCAATCGCGCAGGCGGCCTTCCGCCTTGCGGCCCGCGGCCGAGGTGGACTCCTCCCCAGACAGGCGGGCGGAATGGATCACCACCTCAGCCCGCTGGGCCAGGGCGCGGGTGAACTCCACCGCCCCCGGGATCGGTTCCCCCAGATCTTCGGCCCCGCGCCCATAGGTGCGATCCGCCAGAACCCCGTCCACATCCAGGCACACCCGGGGCTTCTGGGTGCTGGCAAAACGTCGTTTGCGGGCGGCCGCCGTGCGCCGGGGGTCGGAACGGGTGGTGTCCATGGCAGGGCTGGTGGCAGCCTCAAGCGCCTTGGCCTCCGGCACCGGCGGCGGCGGGCCAGGAATCACCTGCAACATGGCATCAATGGCGGCGTGGCCCTCGAGCCAGGGGTCGCTCAGCCACTCCTCTCCGCTCCAGAGGCGGGAGTAGTGGGGCTGGGTGTGGTGCATGCCCGGCAGGCGAAACCAGGCGTTGAGACTGCCGGGCTTGGGTTGCTTGGGAAAGATCTCCGGCTCTTCCTCCAGGTGATGGCGCTCCCACGTCGTGGCCAGGGCCTTCACCATCGCCCACACGTGGGCGGTGGGGGCGGGCTCCGCCAGAAGCACCCAGAGGTGGTAGCCCCCTTTTCCACTGGAATCGAAGAGCAGGGGGTCGTAGCCGCGCTCCGCCAGCATCCGCCACCACTCCAGGGCGCCAGCCAGATTGCGCCGGGCCCGCTCCGGGGCTCCCACCGCCTCCAGGTCGTGGTTGTCGATGTCGATGGCCAGCCACCGGCTGGTGCCTTCCTTGCTTTCAGCATGCAACCCGATCAGCTGGGGGCGATGCTGGCGGCGGCTGGCGAAATGGCGCGTCAGCTTGTCGAGGGTCACCATGTCGTCACCCCGCATCGAAGCGATCGGCAGGGTCATGGCCTTGTAAGACCGGCCCTGCTCCAGGGCCTCATGGGGGGAGAGGAGGGAGTACTGCCCCCACACGTCCTTGCGGTTCACCAGCCGCTCCATGGCCCACTCGGCGAGCTCCTGGGAGCGGGTTTTCCACTCCTCACCAATGATCGCTTCGCTAGCCGCCATGGGCAGGCATCAGGCCCGGCCTTGGGGGGTGGCCAGGGAGGGCCGCAGGTTGTTCAACCCAGAGAGGAACATCGGGATGAACTGCTCCACCAGCTTCTCCGGCTTCTCCTCCATCACCCGCTTCACGGCAAAGAGGCGGGATTTGGTGAGATCAGGGGAAAGCAGGGCCTGGGGCAGCCGCTCGAGCACGTAGGCCGGACGCTCCCAAGCAGGAAGGGTGTTGGCAATCTCCACCAGGTTGCCCAGCCGGCGAAGCTCGGCACCGGCCGTGATGTCCATGCCGGCTTCAAAGGCGGCGTGTTCGATCATGAAATACTTGCGCTTGGCCGCCTGCACCCGGGCCCGGTGGTCTGCACTCTGGCTCGCGATTTTCCCCAGCCAGCGGCTGCCCCAGCTCACGTGGGCGGCCTCTTCCGGCAGAATTTTCTCCAGGGTTTCCCGGATCCGCTGATTCTCTTCCGTGGCCGGAGCCTGGCGCAGGGCATTGATGTGGGCTGAGAACGCCTGGCATCCCCGCTTTTCCGTGGCGTTGATGGAAGCCAGGGCAGCGATCAGAGCATTTTCCTTCTGGGTCGAATCTCCGCTGCTGTCCTCCACGCTGATGTCGAGCAGACGATTGAGCTCATCGATATAGGAGCCGCTCTTGGGGTTGCCGATCTCCTCTCCCATCTCCACCAGCAGATCCGTGAGCCACACCGCATGGCGCGCCTCATCGCTCACGTGGTGGGAGAGGTCCCGCACCAACTCCTTGGGCTGGCCATCGAGGGCTTCCATCAGGGCCGTGAGCTCCTGGCAGGAGCGCTGCTCGTTGAAGCGATAGCTATTGAGAAAGAGCACCTGAATCTTTCGCTCTTTCACCACCTCGGCCATCATTTGTCGGGGGCCAATGGTGTTGAGAATCTTGCGGGGATAGTTGACGGCCATCGGCGGACTTTGGGTGGTCGCTGTTGGAATGGATGGTAACGGGATCAAGCCACAACAGCGGGCGCGATGGACATAGGGTGAGAAACCGCGCCCCAGCTCTCCCTGCCCCGTGAGTGCTCCTCCCCCCCTCATGGTGCTGGGCACCAGCAGCGGAGCAGGCAAATCCCTGATGAGCGCCGCCCTCTGCCGGGTGCTGCAGCGCCGGGGGGCCATCCCTGTGCCCTTCAAGGGGCAGAACATGAGCAACAACGCCTGGGTGGATCCGGACGGGGGTGAAATGGCCTATTCCCAGGCCCTGCAGGCCTGGGCGGCCCAGTTGGAGCCGGTGTGCGCCATGAACCCGGTGCTCCTGAAACCTCAGGGCGACAGCACGAGCGAAGTGATCCACCTGGGAAAATCGGTGGGCCTCGCTCGGGCGGAGCACTACTACCGCGATTGGTTCCGGCCGGGGTGGAAAGCAATCCGCGAGGGACTCCGCCAGCTACGGGAGAACCATCCCCAGGGCCAACTGGTGCTGGAGGGGGCGGGGAGCCCCGTGGAGGTGAACCTCCAGGCCCGCGACCTCACCAACCTCCGCCTGGCCCAGTATTTACGCGCCAACTGCCTCCTGGTGGCGGACATCGAACGGGGTGGGGTGTTTGCCCAGGTGGTGGGCACCCTGGCCCTGCTGCGTCCCGTGGAACGGCCCTTGATCAAGGGGGTGCTGATCAATCGCTTCCGGGGCCGGCGCGAGCTCTTTGATTCGGGACGCCAGTGGCTTCAGGAGCGCACGGGGGTGCCGGTGCTCGGGGTGATGCCCTGGCTGGAGGAGCTCTTTCCACCCGAGGATTCCCTGGATCTTCTGGAACGCCGTAGCAGGAGAGGGCCTGCCGCACTGGAGATCGTGGTGCTGCGGCTGCCCTCCTTGAGCAACTTCTCCGATCTCGACCCGTTGGAAGCGGAGCCCACGGTGCGGCTGCGCTGGGTGAGCCCTGGGCAGGAGCTGGGCCAACCCGATGCGGTGGTGGTGCCGGGAAGCAAGCAGACCCTCCGCGACCTGACCGCCCTGCGCACCTGTGGACTGGATCACAGCCTGCGCGGCTATGTGGCCCAGGGAGGGCAGGTGTTTGGACTCTGCGGAGGGATGCAGATGCTGGGGCAGGAGGTGAACGACCCCGAGGGCCTGGAAGGCAGCGGCCTCGGGGAGGGAACCGGGTTCAGCATGGCGGGCTTGGGGCTGTTGCCCCTGCGCACCCACATGGGATCCGCCAAGGTGTTGAGGCAGTGCCGCAGCGGCGCCCTCTGGCCCCCAGCCAGTGCTGGCATGAATGAGCCCGTGGCCATCGAGGGTTTCGAGCTGCACAGGGGGGTCAGCACCCTGGTGCCCTCGAGCGACACCAGCGGCTGCGAGCCCCTCTGCAGCGATCCCGATCTGGGATGGGTGCAACACCATGGAGAGCAGGGGGGGCTGGTGGCGGGCACCTATCTCCATGGCGTCTTCGAGAGCGGCCCCTGGCGGCGGCGCTGGCTCAATCGCCTGCGGGGACGCAAGGGAATGGCCCCCCTCAGCGAAAACTTGCCCCACCACAGCCGCCAGCGGGAAGCCCTGCTGGATCGCCTGGCCGATGCCTTTGAGGAGCATGTGAACCTGGAACCCCTCCTCCGTGGAACGATGCACACCCGTGGCTGACTGCACACGCATCCACTGGCCCAACGGCACCAGCACCTGGGTGGCGGCGGGAACCGACTGGCTGCAAGCGGCGCAGGAGGCCCGGGTGGTGATCCCCACCGGCTGCCTGGGGGGCAGCTGCGGAGCCTGCGAAATCACGGTGAATGGCGACACCTTGCGGGCCTGCCTGGCCGTGGTCCCCGCCTCTGTCAGTGGGGAACTCACGGTGGAGATCTGGTCGGATCCAACCTGGTGAACCTGCCCCTGGTGTCCCATCCGGCCTACTCAACGCCTCTGCCGGAGGAGCACCGGTTTCCGATGGCCAAATTCCGGCTCCTGGTCGACCATCTCCGCCGGCTCGACCTGCTCAGGGACGACCACCTGCACCAGCCCCTCCCCGTGCCCAGGCGCTGGCTGGAGCAGGTGCACCCGCGCAGCTACCACGAGGCCTTCAGCCGCCAGCGGCTGAGTCCGGCGGAGGCAAGACGGATTGGGCTACCGGCCACGCCTGGCGTGATCCGCCGCAGTTGGCTGGCCGTGGGGGGAACGGTTCTGACAGCTCGCCTGGCCCTGGAGCACGGCCTGGCCTGCCACCTGGCCGGAGGCACGCACCATGCCTTCGGAAGTGTGGGCAGCGGCTTCTGCATCTTCAATGATGTGGCCGTGGCCGCCCGTGTGCTTCTGGCCGAGGGGGTGGTGGAGCGGGTCCTGGTGGTGGATCTGGATGTGCACCAGGGGGATGGCACAGCAAGCCTGTTTGCAGGCGATCCGCGGGTGTTCACCTTCTCGGCGCACGCCGCAAGCAATTTCCCCCTGCGCAAGGGCACAAGTGATTGCGACCTACCCCTCCCAGATGGAATGGAGGACGGACCCTACTTGGCTGCGGTGGGGAACTTGCTTCCCGATCTGCTCAGCCAGGCACGGCCCAATCTGGTGTTCTACAACGCAGGTGTGGATCCCCATCGCCAGGATCGCTTGGGACGGCTGAGCCTGAGCGATGAAGGGCTGCTGCAACGGGAACGGATGGTGCTGGAAAC
>JBEIGX010000113.1:0-7467 GCA_040381675.1 Aphanothece sp. | reverse complement strand
TGATCACCAGAGGCCGCGGATCGGAGCGGGCTCGGGCATGGGAGCGGGAGCGGGCTCAGGCATGGGCATGGGAGCGGGCTCGGGAGCAGGAGCAGGAGCGGGCTGCTCAACCACCACCACGGCGGGGGAGCCGAAGCGGTAACGCACGCCAAGCTTGGCGCCGAAATCGTTGTAGGAGTCGTAGCGGACGTTGTTGCCGGAGAATCCTTCAGCACCGGAGTAGGTGCCTTCCACATAGATGTCGGTGTTCCAGTTGATGGCATAAGCCACACCCACCTTGGCCTGCCAACCAAAGAGGCCTTGGTTGGTGCTACCAGAACGCTCACCCTCGAGGGTGAGGCTGGGGGTGCTGATGTTGGTGTAGCCAATACCGCCACCCAGGTAAGGAACCCAAGCGCCGAAGGGGATGTCCAGATAAACGCTGGCCATCACATCATTCTTGTTAAGGATGCCAGAGGAGTCGAATTCGACGTTGTCGAACTCAACGTTGTTCAGGCTGGAGCGGGTGTAGCCGTAGGTGAGTTCCGTACGGATGGCACCGAAGTCGTAACCCACGCCACCATCGACGGAGAAGCCACCACCAAAGGTGAGGTCGCCGTTGAAGTTGGGATCAAAGTTGCGGGTGCGCACATCCATGTCGGATGGCCAGGCAGCACCTGCACCGACGGTGAGGTAGAAGCCAGTGCCCTGAACGGATTCCGTGCCCACTTCGCCCACCAAGGGGATGTAGGTCTGGGCGATCTGGGCCTCTTTCTCACCACCCTGGCTGATTTGGAGGGGAGCTTGAGTACCGGTTTGGAGTTGCTCAGCGCCAGGCTCGGTGCCGGCGAAGGAAGGAGCGGCAAGGAGGGCGCTACCGGCGAGGGCCGCACCAAAACCGCGAACAATTGCGTTGCGAATGCTGGTCATTGAAAAAATGGTTCTCACACCGAAACCTTTTTAATGAGCTTGGATGCCATTAGAAACATGTCGATAGACAGCAACTTTGCTGGCACAGCAAAATTGAAAAAGATATGGGAATCTTTCGTGAAACATCGCATATGTTGAAGAAACCTTCATCCGTTCGGCTCAGATTTCGGCCAATCTGCTAACGCTTGTTGCCATACCCAATCGCCCACAACATTGGCCCCATCAGGGCCCAGCACCTCTGCATAGCCGCCCATCTGCCCCTGGCCAAGGGAAGCCACCCGAGCCACATCCTCTCCGCTCTCCAGCCCAGCCCTGCGCAGGGCGGCCAAACGCAGCGTTTTTCCGCGGCGAATCACATTGCCCCCATTCACATGGCATCCGGCACAGTGCTGGCCGAAGAGCACGGCCCCGGAAGGCTGGGCCCTCGCAAGGGGGGCAGGGGAAAGCTCGGCCCCCAGGGCCGGCCGGGGCGAGAAGATCCACCACCCCAAGGCCAGGGCCAAAAGCAGGACGACCCAGGAGCGCAGCCGTGGAACCATCAACTCCCCCAGACGTCATCCTGGTGTGAGACTAGGCCCCTGAGCCCGTGCCTTCCTCCCCGCTCGTGCGGACGCTGCAACAGGACGACTGGGATCCGGTGATGGAGGTGTACGCCGATGCGGTGCTCACCCTCGCCACCCCCCTGTACCTGCCTGAGCAGATCCAAGCCTGGGCCGCCTATCCCACCAGCCACTCGGCCGTTCGCGAGGCCCTGGGGCGCGGGTTTGGCCTGGTGGGCACCACGGCGGATCGACCCAGTTCCGTGGAGGCGTTCGCCCTGCTGGATCCCCTGGATCGCCTGGCCTTGCTCTATTGCCGCGGCCGATCCAGCCGAAAGGGCCTGGCCACGTGCCTGGTGCAAAACCTGGAGGCCCATGCCCGCAGGGCAGGGCAACGCCGCCTGCGCACCGAGGCCAGCCAACTCTCAAGGCCCCTCCTAGAGCGCCTGGGTTGGCAGGTGGACGAGGAGGAAACGATCCTCTTCGCCGGCGAGCCCTTCCTGCGCTGGCGCATGGGCACAACCTTGTTCTGATTCCCCTGTGATTGCCATGGCTGATGCTGATCTGGACAGGTTTCTCGAGAAAATCCGCCAGCTCAATGCCTTCGTCGCCCTGAGCGAACGGCAGCCGGAGCTGCGGGAGGCCCTGCGCCAGTGCTCCCATCACAACGAGGTGGTGGCCCTGGCCAAAAGCCAGGGCTTTGAGATTGGCCGCCGCTGGGGGGAGACCCCACCCCTGGAAACGGCCTCTTCCCTTCTGGGGGGGCAGCCCCCACCCGAGGGGGAGGAGCGCACCCAGGTGCTCCTGGCCACAGACACTCTGCGGCTAGAGCGCATTCACTCCTGTGGGGCCAGCAGCCCTCCGGGCTTCTGGTATGAGCAACAGGAGGAGGAATGGGTCTGTCTGCTCCAGGGCTCCGCCAGCCTCCAATTTGCCGATGAGGAGAGCCCCCGTCTGCTACAGCAGGGAGACAATCTGCTGATCAGGGCCGGTCGACGTCATCGGGTCGTGGCCACGGATGCTGATCCTGGAACGATCTGGTTGGCGTTGTTCTGGCCATCGTCTCCTGCTGGTTGACGTGGCGCATCAACCAGTAGGCCCCCGCCAGGGCCAGCACTGTGAGGCCGAGGGCCACCACCATCAGGGGCTTGGAATCGGCGGTGCCGGGCAACACGATGAGTTTCCGGGCCACCGCCGTAATGGCGGTGAGGAGCACCAGCTGAATCTGCACCGCATGGCGCTTCAGATAGGCGGTGATGTTCTGCAGCAGCTCCAGGGCGATCAGGATGTTGAGCAGCTCACCGAAATACACGATCAGGGCATCGCCCTGCCACACCGTCTGCCGCAGGAGGAGAGCCGTGGCGAGCTGGCGGAGCAGCTCCACGCTGGCCAGAACGATCAACAGAACGAGCAGGGCACCCAGCAACTTGGCGATGACCTGCTCAAAGCGATCCACCCCCCTGAGAAAGCCCTTGTCCGTCCACCATGGCAGGGGTGGGGGTGCCATTGTCAGTTGCTGAAGGGGTTGTACTGGGGCTTGGCGGGGGTGTTGCCTGGGGGATTCACCAGCTCGGTGTCACAGGTGACACTGCCATCTTTGGCGGTTTTGCAGTTTTTCGGCTTCACCTCCGTTGTCGGGCCCACCTGACTTCCGGATTTGAGCATGAACTGCTCCACCTGGGCCAGGGCCGGGGGCGTGAGCCAGAGCCAGGGGGCCAACGACACAATCCCCAGGGCGGGGATCAGGGAGGGGGGACGCATGCAGGACCTGGATTCAACCTGTCCATGCTGCCTCAGACAGGCTCGTCTTGGCGGCGGAAAAACGCAGCAGAGGAATCTTCAGAGGCGGTGCGGATCTCATCGAGGAGAAGATCGAGCTGATCCATGGGATCAGACCCTCGCAACACTGAGGCGGCAGGGCTGGAGGGGCCATCGATGTCTTCCCCATACCAGAGGGTTTCGATCTCGCACAACTGCTCCGCCAGACCCCGCAGCCCCTGCTGGGAATGGATGCGTTCGAGCTCCGACACCAATACGGGCATGCGGATCGAGGTGGCCCGCAGGGCCCGCCTCAGGTCGGCCTGGGTGCGCCCGGCATGGCGCAACCAATCCTTCAGAAAGAGCTGGAGATCATCCAGCTCTTCTGAACTGAGCGTGGGAGAGGGCTCCTTCGCGCGCATCAGGAATGGGGAAACCAGTCGTCCAGTCTGCGCTGGGCCCGGGCCCGGATCTGGGGGGTGATGTGACGGGAGCACAACCCAAGAAGGGCCGTGATCGCCACCATGTCGTCCCCGAATCCCACGGCGGGGATGAAATCCGGGATCAGATCGATGGGGAGCACCAGGTAGGTGAGAGCCGCGAGGACGGTGAGGCGGGCCTGGTGGGGGGTGGCCCCATCGAGCAACATCTCAAAACACTCAAGGGCCGGCCTGGCCACCGTGCGCCCGGCCCGTCTCAGGAGACGGGAGAGGAGGTTCTGATCGACAACCGAGTCCATGACGACTTCGGGTTCGAGAACGGTCTGGCTGGCTTGGGAGCCCGCGGCTGAAGACGCGGCGGACATGGGTGTTTCCTCGTGATGGTGCGCCACTGGGGCGTCAATGCAACCATTTTGAAACCTTCTCCCCGGGGGCCAAGGGTGGAATGCCCCCCTGGGATGGGGGGTCGTTCCCCCCTGGCCTCACTCCTGCACCATGCCGCTTTCGATGCCCGCCCGCCGCAGTTTGCGCAGGGCGCGCTGCACCACCTGGCGGCAGTACTCCCGGCTGCACTGCAGCTGACGGGCCACTTCCGCCAGGGTGCGCCACTCACTGGAGCCATCCAGACCGAAGCGCAGCATCACCACCGTCTTTTCCTTGGGGGTGAGATTGGCTTTCTCCAGCAACGTCCAGACCGATTCGGTGCGTTCCGCCTGCTCAGCCCGCTCCATGGGGGCCGGTTCAGGGCTGGGCAGCACATCCACCAGCTCGGAGGGATCAGACTTCGACCGCACGGCCCCCTGCAGGCTCACGGTGACACTGCGGAGCTCACAGGCCAGGAGCTCCTCCACCTCTCCCTTGGGCAACTCCAGCAGCCGGGCCAGGTCGGCGGTGGTGGGCAGATGGCCATTGGCCTGGAGATGGCGCGCCTTGGCAGCCCGAAGGCGGGTGAGCTTCTCATTCACATTCACCGGGATGCGGATCGTGCGGCTCTGGGTGGAGAGGGCCCGATTCAGCCCCTGGCGAATCCACCAATAGGCGTAGGTGCTGAAGCGATGGCCGCGGGTGGGATCAAATTTCTCCACCGCCCGGGTGAGTCCGATGGTGCCTTCCTGGATCAGATCCAGCAGATCCAAACCCTTGCCCTGGTAGCGCTTGGCGAGATTCACAACCAGCCGTAAGTTTGCCGTAATCATCTGCTGCTTGGCCCGCTCACCGATTCGCATGATCCGGCGCTCATTGTCATCAAATTCACATGCTGGGCCCTGGCCTCCAGCCTGGCTGCAACGCTCCTGCAGCCCAACCATGGCCTGCACTTTGCGACCCAGGGTGAGTTCCTCTTCAGGGGTGAGAAGTTGATGTCGGCCAATCTCTCCGAGGAACGCGCTCAGGGAACTAGCCATGCTTAAAAAATGCACTTGAATGAATGTAGAGACCCCTGTAAATATCCGAGGAAGTCACAGAAAAGCTTCAGGGTTGTGTGTGTTTTCGTAGGGCATTTCTATCGTTTTCCTTAAGTCGCTCCCCCCTCGCGCAGACCGGCGCTCCACGGCAAAGCCGCTAAGGTCCAGCGGCTTGCCCGTTTCCCATGACTGCGTCGCTCGCCCTGCCCGCTGTGTCCTCCCAGGTGTTCACCAGCGCGGCGGTGGCCTACACGCACTATCTGAGCTTCATGGTGTGCTTTGCCGCCCTGGTGCTGGAACGGCGCCTGATCCGTCCGAATCCGGAGCGGTCGGAGGCCGTGTTGATGGTGATCACGGATGTGGTGTATGGCATCGCCGCCCTGGCCCTTCTGGTGAGCGGCATCCTCCGGGTGGTGCACTTCGGCCAGGGCAGCAGCTTCTACACCGAAAATCCCCTGTTCTGGGTGAAGGTGGGGCTCTATCTCAGCGTGGGCGCCCTCTCTCTCTATCCCACCATCACCTACATCCTCTGGGCCATTCCCCTGCGCAAGGGAGAACTGCCCCAGGTGAGTGAGGCCCTGGCCCAGCGGTTGCGGTGGATCCTCAACGTGGAGATCGCCGGCTTTGCCCTGATCCCCTTCCTGGCCACCCTGATGGCCCGGGGCGTGGGCCTGGGAACCCTCTGATCCCTTTGGCTCGCCCCGTCGGCCGCTGGGGCCCTCTGGCCCTCCTTGTCCTGCAAGCGGGAGGGCAGGTGCTGGCCGATCCCATCGGGGCACCGCCACCCGCACCGCCCACCGCTCCCTGTGCCCAGGAGCGCGGCGGTGAAGCGTTGAGCCTTGCCACCGTGCTGCTCCCGGTGGTGCCTCCCGCGGCAGGAGAGGCCTCCCCCGAGCCCTTCGGGCCACCAGAGCCCGACTACCGCCATCGCCTTCAGACCACTCCCCTCGGTTGGCCCCTGCAGACCCCCTGGTGTGTGTGGGTGGAACCGGCCGAGGCCACCCCTGCTGTCCAAGGGCCGGCGCAATGGTGGCAGGTGGCGGTCACGCGGGCCCTGGAGATCTGGGAGCGGGAGCTTCCCATGGTGCGCGTCAGCGATCCCGAGCGGGCCCAGGTGAGGATCTGGCGGCGCCGTCCTCCCCTGGGGGAGAGCGCAGACGGCCGGGCTCGGGCCAGCCATGGGCGGGCGATCCTCAGCCTGCACAAGCTGGGGGCTGACCCTGGCGCGAAGGTGGAACCCCGGGTGGAGGTGCTGATCAGCCCGGGCCAACGGCTGGAGGCGATTCAGGCCACGGCCCTCCACGAGCTGGGCCATGCCTTCGGGCTCTGGGGGCACAGCGATCAACCCGGGGATGCCATGGCGGTGGCCCCGGTGGCCCAGCCAGTGCTCGAGCTGAGCCCGCGGGATCGGGCCACCCTGCGCTGGCTCTACCTGCAACCCACGCCGATGCGCTCACACCCCTGAGGGCTGGCGCTGGTGCGGGTGATGGTGGTGGTAGGGCACAAAGCCCGGCCCATACACCAGGGCGAGCTGGTCGGGACTGAGGGCGTGGTCGGGGGTGCCGCTGCAGCGCAGGCGCCGGTTGAGGCACAACACCCGATCACAGGTGCGCCGCACCATCTCCAGGTCGTGCGACACCTGCAGGATCGACCAGCCCTCCTGGCGGCGCAGTTGGTCGATCAGGCCATAGAAGGCCTCGCTGGCCTGGGCGTCCAGGCCGGTCTGGGCCTCATCGAGCAACAGCAACCGGCGGGGCCGCACCACGCAGAAGGCGAGCAGCACCCGCTTCAGCTGGCCTCCGGACAGCTCGCTGAGCAGGCGAGAGCCGAGGCCGGCGGCGCCGGTTTTGTCCAGGGCCCGCTCGGCAGCGGCCTGGCGGGCATCTCCCCCAAACCAGGGGAGGCGGGGTCCCGGAGGATCCCAGCCCAGGGCCACAAACTCCCGCACACTCAGCGGGATGGCGTCCTTGAGCTGGAGGCTCTGGGGCAGGTAGGCGATCTGTTGGCGGATGGCCGCGGGAAGTTGGCCCTGGGCACCGAGGCGATGGCCCAGCACCCGCACCTCACCGGCGCTGCGGGGCAACACCCCCAGCACGGCCTGCACCAGGGTGCTCTTGCCCGCCCCATTGGGTCCCACCAGGGCCGTGTCGGATTCGGGAGCGAGCCCAAAACTCACGTCTTCCACCACGGGAACCCCGCGCCGGCAGACGGTGAGATGGCTGACTTCGAGAATCATTTCCACCATGAAGGTCAGCCTAGTCACCCAAAGCGGGCCCGGGCTCCATACGCTGGGCGGCAACGCAGGGGGATGCCGTCATGACACGACTGGCCGTGACGGGAGCTTCCGGGAAGACGGGCTGGCGCGTGGTGCAGGAGGCCCTGGGCCGGGGCTACCAGGTGCGGGCCCTGCTACGACCC
>JBEIGX010000112.1:0-7552 GCA_040381675.1 Aphanothece sp. | reverse complement strand
GCGCACGGGTTGTGTCCTCCGTCATGTGGGCCTCACCCCCACCGGCGAATTGGATCTGGAAGATTTTCACGCCAAACTCAATGGACGCACCCGGTTGGTAAGCCTGGTGCATGTGAGCAACACGCTCGGATGCCTCAACCCCATCGCCCAGCTGGCCCCGGCCGTGCGGGCGGTCGGGGCGTTGCTGCTGGTGGATGCCTGCCAAAGCCTCCCCCACCAGAGAGTGAATGTGGCGGAGCTGGGCTGCGACTTTCTGGTGGGATCGTCCCACAAGCTCTGCGGCCCAACGGGCATGGGCTTCCTCTGGGGCCGAGAAGAGGTGCTCGAATCCATGCCTCCCTTCCTGGGGGGTGGCGAAATGATTCACGAGGTGTTCCTCGACCACAGCACCTGGGCCGACCTCCCCCACAAATTCGAAGCCGGGACACCGGCGATCGGGGAAGCCATTGGCATGGGCGCCGCCATCGACTATCTGCAGACCCTCGGCATTGAGAGAATTCACACCTGGGAGCAGGAGCTCACCCGCCAGCTCTTCCAGCGGCTCCAGGCCATCGGAGGCGTGCGCATCCTCGGTCCCACCCCCGAACAACAGCCCCACCGTGGCGCGCTAGCCGCCTTCAGTGTGGAAGGTCTGCATGCCCACGACCTCTCCGCCCTGCTCGATTCCGCGGGGATCTGCATCCGCAGCGGCCACCACTGCACCCAGCCCCTGCATCGGCACTACGGCCTGGCAGCCACGGCACGGGCCAGCCTCGGCTTCACAACCACTCCGGAGGAGATCGATCGCTTCGCCGAAGAACTGGACGGTGCGATCAAGTTCCTGCGGGAGCACAGCTAGGGCTCGCCCGCGGGTTGGAACGCCAGGGAGGCGGAGTTCACGCAGTAGCGCAACCCGGTGGGTTTGGGGCCGTCGTTGAAGACATGGCCGAGGTGGGCATCACAGTTGGCACAGCGAATTTCCGTGCGCACCATGCCGTGGGAACGATCCACCACCGTGGTGATCGCCCCTTGCGCCACACCCTCCCAGAAGCTGGGCCAACCCGTGCCGGAATCAAACTTGGTGGAGGAGCTGAACAGGTTGGTGTCGCAGCAGACGCACCGATACATCCCCGACTCCTTGTGGTTCCAGTAGGCGCCGGTGAAGGCCCGCTCCGTCCCCCCCTGGCGGGCGATCCTGAACTGATCCGGCGTCAGACGCTCCTGCCAGGCCTCCTCGTCCCGGGAATGGGGTAGGCCACTGGGCAGGCCGCAAGCGGATTCCGGTGCCGTGGAGGGATCCTGCGTCACGTTTTGGGACAGGGAGCAATGGAGCCACCTTAGGCAGGCTCTGCCGATCAGATGCCAATCAGGCGCTCCAGCTGGGGCACCAGGTGCTCCACCGTGTGTTCGGCCAACACGATGTCGTGACAGCGCTGGCCCAGGCGTCTGCGCTCCTCGGGCTGGCGGGCCAGATGATGGAGCTCCCTGGCAAACGCCTGGAGATCCAGATAGGGCACGGCCACCACTGCCTCCCGACGGGCCAGATCGGGAATACCGCCCGAGCCCTGGAAGCAAATCGTCGGGATCCCCTGGGCTCCGGCCTCCAACACCACGATGGGAAACGGATCTTCCCGGGAGAGGAGGGTGAACACATCGAGTTGGGCAATGGCCGCAGGGCCCTTCGGGAGCCCGGGAAGCACCAGGGCCCGGTCCTCCAGGCCCAGCCGCTGAAGATCCCAGTGCACGCTGGCCTGGGCCGCCGACCCCTCACCACAGCCCACCCAGACCCCCCGAAAGGGGAGATCGCCAAAGAGAGCAACGCACTCCCGCAGCAGCAAGGGAAACAGGTCGAACCCCTTGCGGGAGATGGGATTCCCCAGGCAACCAAACAGGAAAGCCCCCTTGTCCTTTTCCTCGGCCATGGCCTTCACCACCGCCCTGGTTTGGGGGTCAAAGGTGCTGGGATCTAGAGACTGGGCCATGGCGAGGGGAAACCCCTCCGGCAACAGGGCACAGCGCTCAGGGGCAACCTGATGGTGCGCCACCAGATAGGTGCGCACGGGCTCGGCGCAGGCCAGCACCAGGGTGCTCATGGCCAGCTGACGCTGCACCAGCTCGGGCTTGGACATCAAGGCCAGGCTTGGCTCGAGCTCGTGAACATGGCTGATGACGGCCGGAGGCACGTGTTGGGGTGCCAGGCGCCCGAGCGCATAGCCCACCACGAGGGTATTGAGATACAGCACATCAGGCCGAACCCGCTCCACGATCTCCGCCAGCCAGGCGTCGGGATCCACCGAGAGGGGTCGTCTGCTCACCTTGGCCGCGAGCCGTTGTGGCCAAGGCGTGGGTTGGAACGGGCGCCAGGTCTCTGTCGGGCAAAGGGCCTCAAAGTCGTCCCGCAACGGGCCATCCCGCAGGATCGCCACATGGGCTTCCACGGCCTGGTGGGCCAAGAGCCCGCGCAGCAACCAAAAAAGCATCAGGGGGGCCCCCGTGCGGCTGGCGTCGTGGCAAACAAAAAGAACCCGTTTCATCCGTCCTCCTGGGGGACATGGCGCTGGTGGGAATCGCTGGCCGACGCCAGACCCAGCACCATCCTGGCGACAGCGTCCACCGCTCCGGGCTGGCCCCGGAGCGCCCGCAGATCGGCGCGGACCCCCTCCAGCCGCCCGGGCTGGGCCAGCCAACCGGCCGCTTCGGCGGCAATCTCCTCCGGGGTGATGGCCCCCACCCGCTCCGGCACCACAAGGCGTCCAGCGGAAATGTTGGGCCAGGCGAGAAAACCCCGATGGCGCATGCGCCAGGCCGTGAGGGCCACCCCAAAGAGCCTGCGCAGGAGCGGCAGGCGGGCCAGGATCCCGAGGCCCCCATCCCAGGCCTGCATCAAGTGGAGATGCTGGGTGGGAACCAGCACGATCATGGGCACGCCCAAAGCCCCCAGTTCGGCGGTGTTCGCCCCAACGGTGGTGAGGGCGAGGGCGCACTGGCTCAGGGGGCCATGGGCGGGGTGGCCCGTTTCCAGGTGGATGGGAGTGCCGGCGGGAGTGCGCAAGAGCAGCCCCCCGGAAACAGTGGTCTCGAGCTGGGGCTCCCCGCTCAGGTAGCTGGGGGCAAGGGGGTTGCTTGGGCTGCCGTAGGCCAGGAGTTCCCTGGGGGAGGTGGTGGGTGCCACCGGAAGCAGAAAGCGAACGTCGGACCGAAGGCCGGCCAGGCGATCGGCCGTGGCCAACAGGAACGGCACACCCACCTGCAACTTCGCCCGCTTCGAGCCGGGCAGCAACGCCACCCAGGCCCCCCCCGGGGCCAGAGGCTCCGACTGACGGGCCTGATCGGGGAGATCGGCCATCAGGTCGCCCACCACCTCGGCGCGACCGCGCCAGCGGGGCGAGAGGCGTGAGGCAGCCGCCGCGCCCATCAAGGCCAGCCGATCATTCCAACGGGGCCAGCGGGCCACCCACTCGGCATAGGTGACGTGGCGATAGCGGAGTCGGGCGGAGAGCAGCACGGTCCAAAACTGATCGCCCCCCAGAAACACCACCACCCCCTGGCGAGGCCAGAGGCCATGGCGGCGAGGGCGGAGCAACAGCCACCAGAACCGTCGTGCCGGCACCACCCGCTCGAAGAGCCCCCAGGAGCCGGCCACCTCGTGTTCCTGCCCGGTGGCATTGGGGCAGGGCACCAGCACAAGCTGGAGGCTGGCGGAGGCTTCCAGACTCCGAGGCCGCAGGGGCTGCAGGGTGTGCAGGCGTTCCGCCAGGGGGCGCACCCAGGTGCTTAGTTCTCCGGGGCCGTTGCTCACCAGAACGATGGCCGTTCCCAAACCGATGGGAACCGAAGTACTGGGAGTCTTCTCAGGAGCGAAAAGCCCTGCTTCGAAAACATCGCCTGATCCTGGCGCCCCGGTCCTGGCTGGATCCGCGGTGGACACCGTGGGTGACCCATCCAATGGAGAGGGGATCAAGCGACGTGAAGAAGCAAGAAGGAAGGTAGTGCGGATGGCGAGACTTGAACTCGCAAGGCCGAAGCCACACGCCCCTCAAACGTGCGTGTCTACCAATTCCACCACATCCGCAGAAGACGGGCGACAGGACAGGCCTGCACGTCCGGGTGAGACATCCAGCAGGTGCTGAAAGCTCTTAAGCAATATACCCATAGCCCGGCGCTGGGACGCGCCTGGGGGCCCAGTGTGCGCTGATACAGTCCATGTTTCCGATCCCATTGCCCAGGCGCGGATGCCCATCGGCAAGCTGCTGATCGCCAACCGAGGGGAAATCGCCCTGCGCATCCTGCGCAGCTGCAGGGAGCTCGGAATCGCCACGGTGGCTGTCCACAGCACGGTGGATCGCAACGCGCTCCATGTGCAACTGGCAGATGAGGCCGTCTGTGTGGGGGAAGCGCCCAGCAGCCGCAGCTATTTGAACATTCCCAACATCCTGGCGGCGGCGACCTCCAGGGGAGCCGATGCCATCCATCCGGGCTACGGGTTTCTGGCGGAGAGTGCCGCCTTTGCGGAGATCTGCCGCGACCACGGCCTCACCTTTGTGGGTCCCTCCCCGGAAGCGATCCTGGCCATGGGGGACAAGGCCACGGCCAAACGCACCATGCAACAGGTGGGGGTGCCCACCATTCCCGGCAGCGAGGGCTTGCTGGACTCGGTGGAAGACGCCATGGACCAGGCCCAGCGCATGGGGTTCCCGGTGATGATCAAGGCCACGGCCGGGGGGGGAGGCCGGGGCATGCGCCTGGTGCCCTCCGCCGACCAGTTGGAAGGGCTCTTCAAGGCGGCCCAGGGGGAGGCGGAAGCGGCCTTTGGCAACCCCGGGCTCTACATGGAGAAATTCATCAACCGCCCCCGCCATGTGGAGGTGCAGGTGCTTGCCGATCGTTTCGGCAACGTGGTGCATCTAGGGGAGCGCGACTGCTCCATTCAGCGGCGCCATCAGAAGCTCCTGGAGGAGGCCCCCAGCCCGGGCCTCGACCCCCTGGTGCGGGAGCGCATGGGGAATGCGGCAGCAGCGGCGGCACGGACCATCGGCTACGAGGGGGCCGGCACGGTGGAATTCCTGCTCGATCGTTCGGGCGAGTTCTATTTCATGGAGATGAACACCCGCATTCAGGTGGAGCACCCGGTCACCGAGATGGTCACGGGCCTCGATCTGATCGCGGAGCAGCTCCGCATCGCCGGCGGGGAACCCATCAGTGTCAGTCAGAAGGAGGTGCGCCTGCAGGGCCATGCCATTGAGTGCCGGATCAACGCGGAGGATCCCCGCCAGAACTTTCGGCCATCCCCAGGGAAGATCACGGGCTGGCTGCCGCCTGGCGGCCCGGGGGTGCGGGTGGACAGCCATGTGTACACCGGATACGACATTCCGCCGTTTTACGACTCACTGATCGGCAAGTTGATCGTCTGGGCTCCCACCCGGGAGCTGGCCTTGCGACGAATGCGTCGAGCCCTCTCGGAATGGGCCGTGACCGGCATTCCCACCACCATCGAATTCCATCTGGCTCTGCTGGATCGACCCGAATTCCAGAAGGGCGAGGTTTACACCAAATTTGTCGAAGAAAAAATGCTTCCCCTCAGCTGAGGGAGGCCAGCTGGGACTGACGGAGCACCTGGGTCAGGAGGCCCTGCTGACCCACCAGCAGTTCCCGGGCCAGACTGACCAATCCCACCCAGATCACCGGACTCACATCCACCCCACCGATGGGCTGGATCAGGGCACGGGTTGGGGCCAAAAGGGGCTCAGTGAGCGCCCCCAGCCAGCGGAGCTTGCCCTGGTTGGGTTCGATCTGGGGGTACCAGGTGAGCACCAGGCGGGCCAGGAAGAGCAGGGTCCAGGCCGCCAACCCGAGGGCCAGGGCCAGATGGACCCCTGCAAGCAGGCCGGGTGACGCCATCACAAAAGCTCAAAGCACGTGGGAAAAAGCCTAGAGACTCCAGCCTCCTGCCTAAGATCCACTCCAGCAAATTGCTTCGCCCATGACCCCCTCCCTGGCCAATTTCCTGAGCAGCCTGTTCTGGGGTGCGGTGATCGTGGTCGTCCCGATTGCCCTGGCTCTGGTCTTCATCAGCCAGAACGACCGGGTCGACCGTCGCCTCTGAATCCCCCCTCTGCGACCCATCAACCGGCCTCTGTTGTGAGATTCCTTAGAGTGGGTTGATCAGCATGAGAGTCCCCCTTGGTTAATGCCAGCCTGAATTGGGCCAGCATCGTTGGCATCGTCCTGGCCGTGGGCGGTGCCTTCCTCTATTTCATGAGGAGCTTCAAACCAGCGCTGGCCCGTGATTACGACGTGTTTTTTGCGGCCATCGGCCTGTTGTGCGGCGGCATTCTGTTTTTCCAGGGCTGGCGGCTCGATCCGATCCTCCAGTTCGGTCAATTTCTGTTGGCTGGAACCACGGTGTTCTTCGCCTACGAAAGCGTGCGCCTCCGGGGGATCACCACGGAGCAAGCCCGACGCTCCACCTTCTTCGAAGATGAGGAACCGGCCCCCTTCCGGCCCCGGGGGGGAATGGGACCAGGGGCCTGGGACGGCCCGGACCGCTTCAGTGAACAAGCCGAACCCCTGCGCAGACGCATCCGCTCCAGGGAGGAAGAGGAGGACGACTTCTACCGCCCCCGTCGCTCCAGTCGGGCGGCCATTCCCGAGCGGGCAGCCAGCCGCATGGGCTACCGCGAAGATTGGGAACCGGAAGATGGCGGCCCTCAGGAGCGCCCCCAGCCGAGCTCCAGCGCCTATCGGGCCAGCAGCAGCCGCCAAGCACCGAGCGACTTCGGCGCCAGGAGAAAGGACCGGGAGGAGATGGGAACCAGCCGGCGGGGCACTCGGCCCATGCCAGGCAGCGGGCGCCCCAGTTCCGCCGCCGAGATGGAGCGGCCCGCTGGCGGCGGCCTCGGTCCCTCGGGGATGCCTCAGGGAAGCCCCATGGGCCGGAGCCCAAGGGGAGATCGTGCCACCGCCGATGGCGTGAGTGACGCGGAATTCAGCCCCATCAACCCCTCCACGCGCCCCCCGGTCAGTGGCCCTGCCAATGGACCGGGGATGGCGAGCAACCGCCCCCCTGAGGGATCTCCCTCCCCCCGTGACAATTCGTCCCGCTTCGACGACTGATTCCTCCCCCCCGCTGGCTTCTGCCCATCGTTTGAAGCTCCTTCCCGTTCTGATTGGCCTGTATTGCGCCACTCAGGCCTGCGCAACCGTTCCCTGGCAGGCCCGTCGCTCCGCCGGGCCCACGGGACTGTTCAGCCAGGACACGGATCGGCAGGAACCAGCCCTCAGCGGCGATGGGCAATGGCTGGCCACCCTCCTCCTCCGGGAAGGACGTCCCACCCTGTTGCTCCAGAAGCAACCCTCCGGCGTCAGGGTGCCCCTGCCCAACCTGCGGGGTCTGACTCCCCACCGCTCTCCTTCTCTGAGCTGGAACGGCCGTTATGTGGCCCTGGTGGTGCAGCAGGGGCCGAGGCGGCAGGCCGTGGTGGAGGACCGGGCCAGCGGCCGGCTTCACCGGATCCAACTGCCGATTGGGTTGGAGCCGGAACGGCTGAGCCTGGCCCCGGATGGGCGCCGGCTG
>JBEIGX010000111.1:0-7668 GCA_040381675.1 Aphanothece sp. | reverse complement strand
GTCGCGGGTGGGGGGCCCCGCCTCCGGCCCGGGGCCACCGCCGGGAGCCACAGCCGTGGTTGCGGACCAGCGCTGCAGCCCGAACCGCACCAAACGCCCCTCCTCCCCAGCCTCCAGGGTGAGGATCGAAGGCGACACCTCTAGGATCTGGCCCGCCGCGTCAAGGGTGGCAAAGGTCCCCCGCCACTCGCCGAGATTCTGCTGGAAGTTCTGCCACTGGCTGGACATCGGGCAAAGAGACAGGAGAGGACGGCCAGCCACGGGGAGCTCGCCGGCCGCGAGGCTACCGGGGCTCGCCAGCCTGGAGGCTCACCTGGAGGATGGGCGCCGCAATCCCAGAGCCAGCAAGCCAGCGCTCACTCCCAGCACGAGGGTGGAGAGCACTTGAATCTGGGGCGCGATCTCCCGCTGGAAGGCCCCGGCCAGGTAGAGGGGGAGGGTGAGCGTTTCCCCGGCCACAAAACTGCTGATCACATAGTCGTCAAACGACAAGGAAAAACAGAGGAGGGCGGCGGCGAGCAAACCAGGGGCCAGCAAGGGCAGGGTGACCCGGCGAAACGCCTCCAGGGGGGGCGCCCCCAGATCCTGGGCGGCCAGCACGAGGGTCCAGTCGAAGCCCGCCAGCCGGGCCTTGAGGGTGAGGGTGGCATAGCTCAGGCAAAACAGACTGTGGGCCAGCAGCAGACTGAGGGGCCCCCTGGGCAGGTGGAGACCCGCGAACAGATAGAGCAGGGACGTGGCGAGCACGATCTCCGGATTGGTGAGGGGAAGGGCCACCAGACCCTCAATCACCCCCACCCCGCGGACCCGGCCACGACTGAGGCCCAGGGCCAGGAGTCCCCCCAGCACGATCGCCACCGCAGCCGCCGCCAGGGCCAGGGCCACACTGGTGAAAAAGGCCTCCGTGAGGGCCCGATCCCGGAAGGGGTGCAACCAGTTGTCGAAGGTGAAGCCCTGCCACACCAGATTGAACCGGCCCCGGGGCGCGTTGAAGCTGAAAAGCACGGTCACCGCTATGGGGGCGTAGAGCAGCCCATAGGCCAGAGCGCTCCAGAGGGCCAGACACCAGCCGCCGATGCCTTTCATGGCAAGGACAGCTCCTGGAGGCCCCGGCGGCGCAGGAGAGCGACCCCAAGGGTGATCAGCAGCATGAGCAGGAGGGTGAGGGCGGCGGCCCGGGGCGCCTGCAGCTGCACCAGAAGCAGATTTTCAATGGTGTTGGCGATCATCTGCTGGTTGGGCCCGCCGAGAAAGCGGGGGTTCACCACATCGCCGGCTGCCGGAATCAGGCTCAGCAACAAGCCCGCATTCAGCCCCGGCAGCGAGAGGGGCCACACCACCTGCCAGAACCGACGCAGGGGACCGGCGTACTGGTCGGCGGCCGCCTCCAGCAGAAGGGGATCGATCCGCTCCATGGCCACCACCAGGGGGAGCACCAGGAAGGGGAGCAGGTTGTAGAGCAGGCCAAGAATCACGGCGCTTGGGGTGTTGAGCAGGCGGCCCGCCTGGAGCACCCCCAGACCCTCGAGACCGGGTGCCAGGCCCAGGGTTCGCACGAGCTGGAGCACGGGCCCCTGATCGCCCAGCAGGGTGGTGAAGGCAATGGCCCGCACCAGATAGGAGGTGTAGAACGGCAACACCACGAGGGCCACGAGCAGGGGCCGCCAACGCCCCCCCTGGAAGCGGATGAAGAGCGCCAGGGGGTAGGCGATCAACACCCCCAGGGCGGTGGCCATCCCGGCATAGAAGAAGGAGCGCGCCAAGATGGGTCCGTAGAGCTGCAGCACCTCCAGGTAGGTGCTGAACCGCCAACGGAACACCGTGCGCAGGCTGAAGCGATCCACCTGGTCGGACAGGGAGAGGGGCACTAGAGCCAGCAAGGGCAGGAGATAGAGAACGAGAAGCCACAGCAGGCCCGGCGCGATCAGGAGCCAGGTGCCCAAGGGTCTGCCGCTCCGCCCAGCCAGGGGGGCCTCAACCGTCGGTGATGCGGGCAAAGCGCTCCTCCCAGCGGGCCTCCTCCGTCTCACTGAGGGGGCCAAACACATGCAGACGGCCCTCCATCGCGTCCCCGGGGAACATCAGAGGATTGCGGGCCAGCTTCGCCGTGGCGGGATCGGCCGCCAACACCTCCTGCACCCCGTCCACCGGGGAGATGTATTGCACCTGGGCGGCGATGCGCGCCGCCTGGACCGGGTCGTAGACCCAGTTGAGCCATTGGGCGACGGCCTCAGGATGGCGAGCGCCCTTGGGCATGAGCATCACATCCGCCCACTGGGTGCCCCCACTGTCGGGAACGACAAAACGCAGATCCGGCTGATCCATCGCCAGCTGCGCCACATCCCCCGACCAGCCGATGCAGGCCGCCAGGTTGCCCGCCAGGAGATCCGTCTGGTAGTCGTTGCCGGTGAAACGGCGAATCTGTCCATCCCTGCGGGCCTTCTCCAGCCGATCAAAGGACGGTGCGGCCGCGTCCCAGGTGGGGCGGGTGATGTCCTTGCCATCGGCGAGCATGAGCAGGCCCATGGTGTCGCGCATTTCCAGCAGGGCCGAGACGCGACCCTTCAGGGCTGGATCAAAGAGATCGGCCATGCTGCGCAGCTCCCGCCCCCCCGTGGCCTTGATGTTGTAGACGATGCCGGCGATGCCGGATTGCCAGGGCAGGGTGAAGCGCTGCTGGGGATCCCAGGAGGGGTTGCGCAGGGAAGGTAGGAGATGCTTGGCATTCGGCACCTGAGCCAGGGGGAGCGGATCCGCCCAGCCCAGGCCGATCAGCCGCTCCGCCATCCAGGAGGCCAGCACCACCAGGTCCTGCGGCAACGCCCGCCCCGCGGACAGCTCAGGACGGATGCGGGCAAAGAACTGCCTGACGTCGTTGATGTCTTCGTTGTAGCGAACCCGAATGCCGGTGGCCTCTTCAAACCGTCGCACCGTGCCGGGGGCTCCGGGTCTGTCGGTGTCGATATAAAGCGGGAAAGTGGAGATCACCAACTCCTTGGCCTGCCCCGGGCTCGATCCGCCCCCCGAGCGGCAGGCCTGCAGCAGGGGCTGGGCGAAGCCCGCGGCGCCGGCCGCCAGGGCGAAACGCTGCAGAAACTGGCGGCGGCCGGATCGGGAGAGGCCTGGGGTCATCGGGTCAGGGCATGGAGATGGGCGGGATCCCACACGCACCAAAGGTCCCTCCCCGCGCAAAGGTTGTCCGGAAGGTTAACGCTGGTGTCGATCGCCAACAGCGTCAAAGGCGACCCCGTGGCCGCCAGCCGCACTTCCAGGGTGGGGCCGTGGAAGGCCACATCCACCACCACGGCCCGAAGTCCCCGCTCTCCAGCCCCGGGAGGCGCATCGCCGAGGCGGAGCCGCTCGGGTCGCAGCATTCGCCACCCCAGACCCTCGGCGGGGGGGAACAGGTTGGCCGCGCCGATGAACTGGGCCACGGTGGCCGTGCGGGGCTGGTCATAGAGCTCCCGGGGCGTGCCCACCTGCTCCAGGCGGCCCTGGTGCATCACGGCCACCCGATCACTCAGGCTGAGGGCCTCCTCCCGGTCGTGGGTCACCAGCAGGAAGGCGATGCCCACCTCCCGTTGAATGCGCTTGAGCTCGGCACGCATGGCCTGCCGCAGGTTGGGATCGAGAGCGGCCAGGGGTTCATCCAGCAGGAGGGCGGCCGGGGCATTCACCAGCCCCCGGGCCAGGGCCACCCGTTGCTGCTGCCCCCCCGAGAGCTCCTGGGGATAGCGGCGGGCCAGCTCGGAGAGGCCCACCACCTCCAGGGCCTGCCCCACCTGCTGGCGCACGTCCCCAGCCCCTACCCGCCGGGATCGGGGACCGAAGGCCACGTTGTCCCACACGTTGAGATGGGGGAAGAGGGCATAGTTCTGGAACACCAGATTCACCGGCCGTCGGTGCGGCGGTGCGCCGGTGAGATCGCGACCCTGAAGAAGAACCCGGCCCTCCTGGGGCTGGTCGAAGCCGGCGATGAGCCGCAGGGTGGTGGTTTTGCCGCACCCGGAGGCCCCCACCAGGGAGAAGAATTCCCCTGGGGCGATGGTGAGGTGCAGGTTGTGCAGGGCGGTGAGAGCTCCGTAGCGCCGGCTCACCCCCTCAAGGGCAATCACGGGCTCCGCCGATGGAGTGGGAAACAGGGCCAACAGCGGTGGGGGAGCGCCGCCCCGGTTTAGCAACACCTCCCCACCCTGTTGTGCCCACGGCGCACACCAGAGAGGATGGAGGTTGACGGGGGCATTGGAGGGAGCCGTGGATGTGGTGGTGGTGGGGGCTGGACTGTCGGGCCTGATCTGCGCCCGCGCCCTACAGCGCTCGGGCTTGGCCGTCCATCTCCTGGAGGCCCGCGACCGAATCGGGGGACGGCTGGAAAGCCACATCACCAGCGCGGGAACGGTGGTGGATCTGGGGGGCCAATGGGTGGGCGCCACCCACCACCGGATGGCCTCCCTACTGGAGGAGCTCCAGTTGGGATGCTTCCCCACCTACGACGACGGCGAGGGGATCTTCCATTGGCAGGGGAAAGCCCACCGGGCGGGGTTGGAGCCTGAAAGCACCAGCAGCGTGGTGTTCTTCCGCCCCGATACCCTCCCCCTGCCCACGGATCAGGTCGTTCAGACCCTTCAGCTGCAGCGGGAGTTTTTCCATCTGGTGGAGCAGGTGCCCGCCGCAGCCCCCTGGACCGCCCCGGGGGCCATGCAGCTGGACCGCACCACCATCGCCTCCTGGCTGAGCCGCCGCCAGGCCTGCCCCCTGGCGCGTTATCCCTTCAGCTGGCTCGCCCGAGTGGGGGGATCGGGGGGATTTGAGCCCTGGGAGAGTTCCCTGCTGCATCTGGCCTGGACCCAGGCGGTGGCTCCCCAGCGGGAAGCCCCGGAAACCTGGTTGGTGGAGGGGGGGCTGGCCCAGGTGGCCCAACGGCTGGCGGCGGAGCTCGCCCCCTACCTCCAGCTTGGGGCAGCGGTGCGGGCCATCGAGGACACGGGGACCGGTGTGCGGGTGCACCACAGCGCCGGGGCTCTGGAGGCCAAGGCGGTGGTGGTGGCCATCCCGCCCCCCCTGCGGCTGGGGATTCAGTTCAGCCCCCCCTTGCCAGCGACCTGGAGGGGACTGCTGCAACGCTCCCCGATGGGGGCCATGGTGAAGGTGTTGGCCCTCTACCCAGAGGCCTTCTGGCGAGGGGACGGCCTCAACGGCCTGGGCACCGGCACCCTTCCCACCCTGGAGCTGGTCGCCGATTCTTCTCCCCCGGGGGGGCGGCCCGGCATCCTCGCGGGCTTCATCGCCGCCGAGCGGGCAGTGCAGTGGCAAGGACAACCGGAGAACAGGCGGGAGACCCTGGTGAAAGCGGATCTGGCCGCCTATTTCGGCCCAGGGGCCGCCCATCCTTCTGAGCTGATCCTGAAGAACTGGAACGGGGAACCCTGGAGCGGTGGAGCTTTCACCAGCTTCCCCATCCCCGGAACCTGGCACAGCTATGGATCCATCTGGCAGGAGCCCCATGGGCGGGTGATCTGGGCCGGCACGGAGGCGGCCCTGCGCTGGCCTGGCTATTGCGAGGGAGCCATCGAGGCCGGGCTCGCCGCCGCAGGGAAGGCGCAGGAGTGGCTCTGAGCTGGAGGATGATGCGTACCACCCCTCCCTTTCCCCTTGCCCACCCCCATCGCCGCCGGCAACAGCGAGTGGGCCCTTGGTCTCACCCTGCTGGCCGGGCTCTCCACGGGCATCGGCAGCCTGATCGGTCTGGGGTCGAGCCGCAACAACCGCACGTTCCTCACCATCTCCCTGGGGTTTTCCGCCGGCGCGATGGTGTTCGTGTCGCTGGTGGAAATCCTTCCCAAGGCTCGCCTGGTGCTCACCCCCCTGCTGGGCCAGCGGGGGGGCTACGGGGCGGCGGTGCTGGCCTTCTTTGCCGGGATGGCGGCCATGGCCCTGGTGGATGGCTGGCTGCCGGTGCACGATCCCAGTGAACTCTTTGGGCAGGTCGCCCCGGCGGGGGCGGAGAAACCCGACGGCTCCCAACGGGCTGTGCCTGCCTCAAGCCCCGGGGGGATCCCTGAGACCACGGCCCATCGCCGCCGCATGCTGCGCATGGGCCTCTTCACCGCCCTGGCCATCGGCATCCACAATTTTCCCGAAGGGCTGGCCACCTTTCTGGGGGCCCTGTCCAATCCCCGTCTGGGGGTGAGCATCGCAGTGGCCATCGCCATCCACAACATTCCCGAAGGCCTGGCCGTCTCCGCCCCGGTGTATTACGCCACCCACAGCAGGCGCACGGCCTTCTGGGTGTCGTTTCTTTCGGGATTGGCCGAACCGGTGGGGGGCCTGCTGGGCTACCTGCTGTTTCGCTCCTTTCCCAACCCGCTGGTGTTTGGCCTGGTGTTTGCCGCTGTCGCGGGGGTGATGGTCTACGTGTCGCTCGATGAACTGCTGCCCGCCGCCCGGGAGTATGGCGATCACCACCTGGCCATGAGCAGCCTGATGGTGGGCATGGCCGTCATGGCTCTCAGCCTGGTGCTCCTGGTGTGATGGGCCTGCTGGTTGGATAGGGCTTTTCCACCACTTTTCCCCATGGGGACCTTGCTCCTGACAGCCCTCTCCGCCCTCCTGGGCTATGGCCTCGGAAAGGGGGTGCCCCAGTTGGTGCAGCGCTCTGGAGCCCTGGCCCGCCGGTCGCAGGCCAACCAACTGGCCTTCGCGGGCTTGCTCCTCACCCCCTGGATCGTGGGGGTGCTGGGGGTGGTGTTGCTGATCAGCAAGCCCTGGCTGCTGCTGCCCCTGGTGGGCTATGGGGCCGGCATGGTCTGGGGGCGACGGCGCATCGGGCTTTGAGTGGACGTGGAAGATGGAAAGGCTTTGCTGCCGGTCGATCACCATGCGAGCTTTTTCGCTGGCCCTCCCGAGCACCTGTGCCGTGCTGGGGCCGACCATGGTCATGGCGGAGCTGCCTCCCTGGGCGTACGGGGAGCAGCAACGCCAGGCGCCTGTGGTGCTGCGAATGGCGGTGGAACAGGGGGTCAACCGCGGCGGCGACCTGCACGTTCAGGGCCGGGTGCTGCAAGTGATCCGCCAACCCAAGAGTGGCCAGATCAAAGCCGGCCAGAGGATCTGGCTGGTATATGGGATGCCCGAACCACGGCCTGTGGCCATGGTGGGCCCAGCACCTGTTCGGCGGCTGCTCTCCGGCGAGAAGGTGACGGCATGGTTGCAGCCGATCCCAGCAACCCGCTCCGCGTTTTCACCCGCTGCTGGCGGGAAATCCTTCGGTCCGTCGATGGAACAGGCAGTGGAGCCCGGGGCGCCCTGAGAAGAGTTGGTGGGCGTCCGTGAGGACGCCCGTCGCCGGATGAGACAGCAGGTGTCCCGTGGGGGCGCTTCCTGCCTCGGCGATCTTTCCGGTCTAGCCAAGGCTGGGGGGCCAGCCTCAACCACCAGGCCGCTCCGTCACCTGGCCCACCCCGGTACGGCCATCACCACCCAACGACTTCACAGTCCGTTACACTGCTTGCAACGTTTCTCAACCATTCCCATGGCTGATCCCGCCCCCCGCTTCGGCTTCGTTGCCTTCGCTGAAACCTGGAATGGCCGCCTGGCCATGCTCGGCTTCGTCATCGGCCTCGCCACCGAAGTGCTCACCGGCCAAGGCATCCTCTCCCAGATTGGCCT
>JBEIGX010000110.1:0-7810 GCA_040381675.1 Aphanothece sp. | reverse complement strand
CCTGCGCCGGCGCGGAGCTGATCACCGCCTCTGGAGTGGGCCAACCCAGCTGGCAGCATCGGCCCCGCTCCACAGCCGTGGAGATTCCAGCCGATGGCCTGTTGCCCCGGCTTTGGGACCGAGCCCTGGCCGAGCGGCAGCGCTTTGATGTGCTGCTCAATCTCTCCTACGACTGGCTGCCCTTCTGGCTCACCCCCCACATCGCCACCCCCATCGCCCACCTGGTGAGCATGGGATCGGTGGCGGAGGCCATGGACGGGGTGATTGAGGCGGTGGCCCGCTGGTGCCCCCAGCGGCTGGCTTTTCATACGGCGGCCCAGGCCGCCGATTTTCAGTTGCCAGGCCCCCCCGTGATCGTTGGCAATGGGTTCGACCCCAGCGCCTATGCCTTTGTTCCCGAGCCAGAGGCCGTGCTGGGTTGGGCGGGCCGGATTGCGCCGGAAAAGGGTCTGGAGGATGGGGCTCGGGTGGCCCACCGCCTGGGGCTTCCTCTGCGGGTGTGGGGTCTGGTGGAAGATCCCGCCTACGCCCAGGCCGTGGAGGCGTCCGTGCCAGCGGGCACCCTCCAGTGGCGGGGCTTTCTGCCCACAGCCCAGTTTCAGGCTGAATTGGGCACCTGCCAGGTGTTTCTCAACACGCCCAAGTGGAATGAGGCCTTTGGCAATGTGGTGGTGGAAGCCCAGGCCTGTGGCGTCCCCGTGGCGGCCTATGCCCGCGGCGGGCCCGGCGAGCTGGTGCGTGAAGGCCACAACGGTGCCCTGGCCCCGGCCGATGACCTTGAGGCCCTGGAGCAGGCGGTGCAGCGGGCTGCTGGCGTGCCACGGCGCCGCTGCAGGGAGTGGTTTGAGCAGCACCATTCCATGGCCGCCTTCAGTGAGCGCATCGAGGCCTGGCTGCAGACCGTGGTGGCCTGACCCGGCGAGCCCACTCCCCTAGCGGCGCCGAATCACCACCAGGCCCCGGCTGCGCCCCGAGCTGCTGTCCACGGTGCGCATGGCCTGCAACAGATCCTCCGCACGCACCCACACCGCCGGATAGCGATAGCGCGCCACATCCAGGATCAACACCCTGTCGCTGGCGGCGTCATAGGCCGCCAGTGGAGAGATGTGCCCCCCGCCCGGTTGGCCCAGGGCGGAGCGCTGGTAATTCACCAGCAGCCGATCCTCCGGATCGTTGAGGGAGCGCTGCAGGAGCGCCTGCCACTGGCGCAGGCTCAGTTGATCTCCGTGGAACCGCTCCACCACCAGATCGGGCCGCTGGGCCAGCCAGCCCTGGAGCTGGGCCAGGGTCATCCCCTCCCTGGCCACACTCTCCGGCCGCACGAAGCCCCCGCTGCCGGGGATCGAGAACGCGCTGCCCTGGGTCCAGAAGCGGTAGGGGCCATAGCCCGGTGCGGCCGGGGCCGGGATAGCCAGGCTGTTGAGCGCCATCACCGCACTCGCCACGCCGCAGTAGGCCAGGTTGGCCTGGGTTTCAAACCACTGGGCCAGGGGCCCGTGATCCCTGCGGGCCGTGGCCTCCAGCAACAGGGTCTGGCCGGCAGGCTCCGGCAGGGGAATGGGGGGAGGGGCTGGGTTCGCCACGGGGGAGGCCCCGCCTGGGGCTCCTGCGAGCGCGAAAGCTGCGGCAAGCACGCCCCAGGTGTGGGGCCCGAGCGACCGGGGGAAGGGGGGCATGGGTTCAGTATCCCGAGGAGCCCGGTGGGGGCGCGCTGGCCGGGTGGGTTTTGAGGTAGGTCGCCACGGAGATGGGTTTGGGCTGCAGGTAGCCCACGGGAAGCCAGAGGTCGCCCGCCCCGGAGGCGAAGTGCACCTCCCAGTGGTAGAGCCCCCGGAAGGCCGCCGGATCCTCCTTCATCAGGGCCGCGTAATGCAGCACCGCCTTGCCGTAGTGGTCGCTGTTGTTGTACCCCCACAGCGCTTTCTTCAGGTTGTTCGGCCCGCCCCGCCGCACCAGATAGCGGGCGGCCGCACCGATGGCATCGCGGGGATCGCGGATATTGCCCTTGCCGATGCCGGCCTCGGCCCAGGTGGTGGGGAGAAATTGCATCGGTCCCTGGGCGCCGGCCACGGAGATCCCATCCACCCGGCCCATGCCCGTTTCCACAAGATTCACCGCCGCCAGCACCTCCCAGGGGATGCCCGTGGCCGCGGCCGCCTCCCGGTAGTAGGCCAGCAGCTGCTCCGGGGGCTTGGGAGGAATGATCCGCCAGCTGGGCAGGGTCAAACTCCGCTGGCCCCGGTGCATGGCCAGAAATTCACGCCGGGCCCCCACGTGGTGGTCGAACACCGGTTGCCAGCGTTGGGGCAGGGAGGCCCGCACCTGATCCGCCAGGGGGCGGCGGTGCGAGAGCACCCGATAGATCACCTGTTGCTGGTGACCCAGCCGCGGCAGATCCGTTGCCGGGGTGGTGGGATCCCGGATGGCCTCTTCCAGGGAGGCCAGCAGCGCCGCCAGCTGGGTCACCTCTGCGGGGAGCAGCGGATAGTGCCGTCCGTCGTCACTGCGGGGCAAACCCGCATCCGTGGGCAGCAGGGCCAGGGCAGGGCTGGACTGGGGGGCAGCCACCGGTTCCGGAGCCTCGCTGCCACTGCGGGAGAACCCCAGCTCCGGAGACATGGCCAGCACCAATCCTCCCAGCAGAGAAGCTCCGATCAGGACCAGAACGTTTCGGCGTGCCAACAGGAATGGGGGCAGAACGCGGCGCATCAGCACCTCCCTTCAGGAGGGCCCTCACCCTAAGGGGATGGGGGCGCGCTCACCAAGGGAACCAAGTCGCGAATCTGCTCCCCCGACCGCAAGGGGAGTTGCAGGCCCGAGGTGGTGCTGTCGTCGCTGGCCAGCTCAGCCACGCTCCAGCGCAGATGGCGCGCCTCGCCCCCCTCCAGCCGCACGCCCACCAAGGCGCTGTCCGTTCCCTGCAGATCTACCAGTTGGTCGGAGCGTTGCAGGAAGCGGAGCCCGATCTGCCCCAGATCCCCCCGTTGGCAGAGCCGCAGGCTGGCCACCTGCAGTTTCTTCAGCTGCCCCAGCCGGCTGGCCAGCAGCACCTCCCCATCCTTCGGCACGCTGGCTGCCCCCACCACCTGTTCCCCAGGAAGCAGACGCATCAGCTGGGGACCCTGGGCGGCCCGGCCCAGCACCGGCAAATTGCCGTCGTTCACCTCCAGCCGCAACAGCCGGCCCGTGCTGCTCCCCACCACCAGGTCTTCCTCCTTGCCGCAGGGCACCACCCGCTTGAGGGTCACCCCTTCCTTCAGCTTCAACACCGTGGCAGCCCGGCCCGAGAGCTCCTGAACGTCTTCGATGGGCAGACGCTTGAACCGCCCATCGCTGCTCAGCAAGCCCAGGCTGCTGTGGAGGTCGGCCCGCAGGGGGAGCACCTGCACCACCGATTCACCGGCCAGGCTGTCCGGTAGGAAACGCTCAAGCGGTCCCTGCTGCTGGGCGGCGAATTCCCAGCGCACCAGGGCTACCCGACCATCGGCCGTGAAAGCCAGCAGGGCGGGGGGTGGATGCACCGGCAGCAGAATGCGCGGGGCGGAACCCTCTCCGGAGTCGGTTCCCTCCTCCAGCTTCAGCCGGCTCCACTGTTGGGTGGAGAGGATCCGCACCACACCATCGCTCAGGATCAGCACGCGGGCATCGGTGGGCAGGGCATCCAGGGCCTGTTGCCGCTGTTCTCCCGTGCTGGGACGGGCCGCCGCGCCCCGCTGGGCCACCAGGGCATCGCCCCCTTCCACCAGGCGGGTGCGGCGAGGGGTGGCATAGCGCTTGCGCAGGGTTCGCAGCTCCCGAACCATGGCCTCCAGCAGGGAATCCCGGTCGTCCAACAGGTGGCGCAGCTTTCCCTGTTCCTCCTTGAGATCGGCTGCCTCCTTGCGCAGGCTTTCCTGCTCCAGGCTGGTGAGGCGGCGCAAGGGCATGGCCAGCACCGCATCGGCCTGGCGGTCGGTGAGATCCAGGTGCACCTGCAGGCTCGCCTTGGCGGCGGCCGCATCGCTGGCGGCGGTGATCATGGCGATCACCTCCTGGAGCCGGGCCAGGGCCTTGATCAGCCCTTCCACCACCTCCAGCCGTTCCTCACACCGCCGCAGCGCATGGCTGGTACGCCGGAGAATGGTGTGCTCCCTGAACTCCAGGAAGTGCTGCAGGAGCTGGCGCAGGCTCAACTGCAGGGGCTGGCCATTCACGAGGGCCAGAAGGATGGCTCCGAAATTGCTCTGCAGGGCCGTGCGCCGGTAGAGCTCTGCCAGCACCTTGTTGGAATCCGCGTCCCGGCGGACCTCCACCACCACCCGCATTCCTTCCCGGTCGCTCTCATCCCGGATGTCGGCGATGCCGGCCACCTTGCCCTCATTCACCAGTTCCGCCAGCTTCTCGATCCAGCCCGCCTTGCTCAGCTGATAGGGCAACTCGGTGATCACCACCGCTCCCCGGCGATGGCGGCCCTTTCCAGGCTGCACCTCTTCGATGTGGGCCACGCCGCGCATCGGGATGCTGCCCCGGCCGGAGAGGTAGGTGTCGCGCACTCCGGAGCCCACCAGCACTTCCCCCCCCGTAGGGAAATCTGGGCCCGGCACCAGTTCCAGCAGCTTCTCGTCGGAGAGGTTGGGCTGGCGGATGAGGGCGATCAAGGCATCCAGCACCTCTCCCAGATTGTGGGGGGGGATGCTGGTGGCCATGCCCACGGCGATGCCGCTGCAACCATTCAGCAGCAGGAAGGGCAGCTGGGCGGGGAGCACGACGGGTTCCTGCTGGGAGCCATCGAAATTGCTGGTGAAATCAACCGTGTCGTTGCTGATCTCATCGAGCATTCCCTCGTTGGCGATCGGCGCCAGCCGGGTTTCGGTGTAGCGCATGGCCGCTGGCGGATCGTCATCCACCGATCCGAAATTGCCATGGCCATCCAGCAGGGGGTGGCGGCTGGAAAAGGTCTGCACCAGCCGCACCAGGGCGTCATAGACCGCCTGATCTCCATGGGGGTGGTATTTGCCCAGCACGTCGCCCACCACGCGGGCGCACTTGCGATAAGGCCGATCCGGCGTCAGCCCCAGCTCGTGCATCGCGTAGAGAATGCGCCGCTGCACGGGCTTGAGCCCATCGCGCACATCGGGGAGCGCCCGCCCCACGATGACGCTCATCGCGTATTCGAGATAGGAGCGCTGCATCTCCTGATGCAGGGCGATCGGCTCGATGCGCGAATCGTTCTCGGGATTGTTGCCCGGATCTTTGCGATTGCCTGAGCGAGTGTCGGCCATCCGAAGCGGGCGAGGTGGGGCGGACGACGCGGCTCAGCCTACAGATCGAAACGCCGATCTTCCAGGGTTATTCTGCTTCCTGGGTGCCTGTGGCATTGGCCTTGGCCCTCTCCACTGCCGGTTTCAGGCTGGGTTCGGCCAGAAGGCGCCTGGCCGCATCCCGCAGCAGGGGACCCCAGAGTTGCTCTTTCTGGTACTCCTCCTTCACGTAATTCGGGTCGTCCGCCAGGGCCGATTCCGCCAGTTGAAAGGTTTCCGTCGTTTTGGTGGGCTGGTCGTTGTGCAGGGCTGCCGCCAGGGCCAGGGAGGATTCGGCAACCGAGGGTTTGATCGACAGCACCTTGCGCCAACGGTTCATGGCCTCCCGCCGTTGCCCCTGCTCGAACAACACCAGCCCCTGATTGTTGATGGCTTCCCAGAAATTGGCCCGCAGGGCTGCGGCGCGGTTGAACGCCCGCAGGGCCAGCTCCGGTTGGTTCAACAGGATGTGGGCATTGCCCAGATCGAAGTACGCCCCAGCATTTTTCTGGTCGAGTTGGAGCCCTTTCTGGATCAAACCCAGCGCATCGGCGGGCTTGCCATTGCGAAGCGCCAGCGCTCCCTCGGCAAACCAGATGCCCGGATTGTTCGGATCGAGAGCTTTGGCCTTGGCCAGGGCATAGAGCGCCAAATCCGACTTGTCATTACGGAGCTGGGATTCGGCCAGCAGGACCCAGCCCCGCGGGTCGTTGGGCAGCAGGCGCACGGTGAGCTCCGCCAACCGGGCGGCATATTCCGGCTGGCCCAGGCGAAGCATCTGTACCGCTTCCTCGGCGATGCCGAGCCCCGCCTCCTCCAGCCCCTTGGGAGGCGGGAGAAACACATAGGGCACCATCGCCATCGCAGGTTGGGCCAGGCCAGTGATCAGGCCGAGAAGGGCAGGCAGAACAAAACGCCTCAGGCGAGGACCCACGGATAACAACCAGATAAGTTGAGCTTAGAGAGTGGGGCTCCTTTCGCCGAGGGCCGCGCGGATATTTCGTCGCCACATCCGGGGTTGGATCCGCCTGAGGGCTGAGGCCCGCAACCGTTCGTCCCACTGCTCGTCCGACCAGGTGAGGGCTTCCTGGCCATCCAGGTGCAGCCACCAGTGCCGCGGCTGCACGTCGGGATCGGCGGAGGAGGGCAGGTCTGGGCGGTTCCAGGGACACACGTCCTGACAGATGTCACAGCCGGCCACCCATCCCTGTAGGTGGTCCCGGATCCCTTCGGGCAGTTCGGCGTCGCGGTTCTCGATGGTGTGGTACGCGATGCAGCGTCTGGAATCCACCACGAAGGGTTCGTCAATGGCGCCGGTGGGGCAGGCCGTCATGCAGCGGCTGCAGCTGCCGCACAGGGATGGGGAGGGTTTGTCCGCCGGCAGGTCCACGGTGGTGAGCAGGTGCCCCAACAGCAACCACGACCCCTGCCGTCTGTGGATCAGGTTGCCGTTCTTGCCGATCCAGCCCAGCCCAGCCTCCTCGGCCCAGGCCTTGTCCATCAGGGGGGCACTGTCCACACAGGCTCGCCAGGCGGTGCCAGGGATCCTCTCCTCCAGCCACCGTCCGAGGCGCCGCAGGCGTTGCTCGATCACCCGGTGGTAATCCCGCCCCCACCCGTAGCGGGCCACCTTCAGGCCCGGGGCCCATCGCGTGGCCCGCACGTGATAGTTCAGACCCACGGCCAGCACACTGCGCACCCCGGGCAGCAGGGCCTCGATGCGGTGTCGCCGGGGATCCTCCATCCAGCCCATCTCCGCCTGGTGGCCTGCCTCCAGCCAGCGCTCCAGGGCGGCCTGCCGCAGGGGAAGGCGCCCGCTTCCAGGAACGGCGGCGATCCCCACCGGACCAAAACCCAGATCCGCGGCCTGGGCCTTGAGGTCCTCAGCCAGCTGCTGCGTCGATTCTGGCAAGGGACGACTCCACCCTTCTTTGTAAAGTCCCCAAAGTACGGCTTGCCCCAGTGGCTTTCGCATCCTCCGACCGGTTCAGCCCCCTCCTTCGCTGGATCGGCATCACCCTGGTGGTGCTCACCCTGCTTCAGATGCTTGCCGTGCTGGCCCTCTGGGATTGGCAGGCGGAGCCCTTCCGGCAGCTGGTCGTGGAGCGGCTGATCAGGGAATCCCCCATGGCCCTGGTGGGGTTGTTGCTCATGTATCTCTCGGGCCGGCTGGACGACCAGAACGGCTGGCGCCGTTCCCCCCTGCTCTGGACCGTGTGCATCCTGAGCGGCCTCATGGCCGTTCTGCTCACGGCTTCCCTACCGATCGTTTTCGGCGGTGACCAGTTGATGCAGGAGGAGACGGATCAGCAGCTCGCCGCCAAGAAGGGTCAGCTCGAGATGGCCCGGGAGCAGAGCAAGAATCCCGAAGTGCTCAAGCAGCTTCTGCGCCAGGCGGAGGCTGCTGGTCAGGTGCCCCCCGGCGCCTCGGATGCCCAGAAACTCCAGTCTGCCCGCGCTTTTGTCGACCGACAGCTGCAGCAGATGGAGAGCCAGTTCAAGCAGACGGAGCAGACGAGCCGGTTGGCCAT
>JBEIGX010000109.1:0-7814 GCA_040381675.1 Aphanothece sp. | reverse complement strand
GCGGGCTGCGTTCGTGTGAACGGGGTTGCGGGCCGGGCCAAGACCCCCCTGCGCCAGGGCGATCAAGTGGAGCTCTGGATGCCCCCACCCGAGCCCCTCCCCTACCTGATCCCCCAGGAGATTCCCCTGGATGTGCTCTTTGAAGACAAGCACCTGATCGTGCTCAACAAGCCCGCCGGCCTCACGGTGCATCCGGCTCCCGGCAACAAGGACGGCACCCTGGTGAACGCCCTGCTCCACCACTGCCCCGACCTGCCGGGCATCGGCGGCGAGCTGCGGCCCGGCATCGTGCACCGCCTCGACAAGGACACCAGCGGCTGCATCGTGGTGGCCAAGAGCCAGGAGGCCCTGGTGAAGCTCCAGGTGCAGATCCAGAAGCGCATCGCCAGCCGGGAGTATCTGGCGGTGGTGCACGGCCAGCCCGCCGCCGATGGGGGCACCATCGTGGGCGCCATCGGCCGCCACCCCGCCGACCGCAAAAAATACGCGGTGGTGAGCGATGACAGCGGCCGCCATGCCTGCACCCACTGGCAGGTGGTGGAGCGGCTGGGGGATTACGCCCTGCTGCGCTTCCAGCTCGACACAGGCCGCACCCACCAGATCCGGGTGCACGGCGCCCACATCCAGCACCCGATCGTGGGCGACCCGATGTACTCCCGGGCCCGGCGCCTGCCGGTGGCCCTCAGCGGCCAGGCCCTCCATGCCGTGCAACTGGGCCTCAACCATCCGGTGACGGGGGAGAGGCTGCGATTCGAGGCGCCCTTGCCGGGCGAGTTTGAAAAGCTGCTCGCGGTTCTCCGGCGAAGGGTGGAATGACGCACGGCCACCCATCAAACTGCAGAGGCATCCGTTCGTTGTTTGCCATGGCGGAGTCCGCTCTTCAGGCTTTCATTGCTGCCATTCGTCTGAATCCAGCCCTCCAGCAGCAGTTGTCCAGCACGGCGGCGGCCGATGCGGATGAGGTGGCCGCCATTGCCGACGCGGCAGGGTTTGCGGTGAGTCCGAATGATCTGGTAGCCCACGCTGATGGGCTTCTGGTGGAATACGAAGACGAGGACTATTTCATGAAGCCCCGCTGGTGGGAGCTGGGCTCCAACACTTGAGCAGCGCACGCCTGGAACTGGTCTGGGGCCTCTCCTTTGCCATGGGAGCCATGGCCCAGCTGCTGGCACGGCTGAGCGGACTGCCGGGGGTGGTGCTGCTGCTCCTGGTGGGCCTGCTGGCCGGCAAGGCCGGCCTGGGCTGGATCCAGACCGAGCGCCTGGGGGAGGGACTGGAGCCGGTGGTGGGCCTGCTGGTGAGCCTGATCCTGTTTCACGGTGGCCTCAACCTCCGGCTCGCCGGCCGGGAACTCCAGCGCTCCGTGGTTCAGCTGGTGGTGGCCCGCCTGCTGCTGGTGTTGCCCATGGGGGCCTGGTTCGGCCACGCTCTGGCCGGTCTGCCCTGGTCGCTCGCCCTGGTGTTCAGCGCCATCGTCCTGGCTACGGGCCCCACGGTGGTCACCCCCCTGGTGCGGCAGATGCGGCTGGAGGCCAACAGTGCCCAGATCCTGGTGGCGGAGGGCCTGATCCTGGAGCCGCTAGCCGCCGTGCTGGCCGTGGTGCTCCTCGAACTGGCCCTGGGGTCAACCGGTGATTGGCGGGAGGCCGGTCTGCGCCTGCTCGTCCGTCTGGGAGGGGGAGTGGTGCTCGGCGGCACCATGGGGGTTCTGCTCTCAGAGCTGCTGCGCCGTCTGGGGGAGAGGGCCGATCCGGCTCTGCAACTTCAGCTCTGTGTCGGCCTCCTGTTCCTGCTGTTTGGCGGCGCCGAGACCCTGCTGCCGGAATCGGGTCTGCCCGCGGCGGTGGCCGCCGGAGTGGTAGTGGGCCTGCGGCTCGGCCCCGCCCTAGAGCCCTTGGGGGCGCTGATGGAGCAGCTGGCCAGCCTCGCCATCACCGTGCTCTTTCCCCTGCTGGCCGCCGATTTATCCCTGCAGGAGTTGAGTCCGCTGGGTATCGGGGGGGTGGCCTGCGTGCTGGCCCTGATGCTCTGGCGCGCCCCTGTGATGCAGTTGGCCGGCCTCGGCCTGCCCTCCCTGGGATGGCGTCAGCGATTGATCATCAGCTGGATCGCGCCACGGGGGATCGTCTCCGCTGCCGTGGCCAGCCTGTTTGCCCTGCGCCTGCAGCAGGCCGGGGTCACTGGGGCCAGCACCCTCAAGGGACTGGTGTTCCTCACCATCCTTCTCACCGTGCTGGTGCAGGGCCTCACGGCTCCTGCCCTGGCGGCCCGCCTCGGGCTGGTGGTGGTGGAGCCATTGGAGGGGGAGGACCCTTCTGATTCAGAGGTGGCCCCCCATGCGGAAGATCCCGTAGGAGCCTCCTCATAAGAGCCGCCCGGGGTTCCCCTCAGAACTTGGCCCGCACGTGCTCCGCCACCCGCAGGGCATTGGCGATCACCGTGAGGCCGGGCCCGATGGCCGGGCAGCTCGGGAACACGCTCGCATCCGCAATCCAGAGGTTGGCTAAGCCGTGGCAGCGGCCCTCCAGGTTCACCACCGACTGGGCCGGATCACTGCCCATCCGGCAGGTGCCGCAGCTCAGGCCCATCACGGCCAAGGGGGCCTCCCCCCGCGGCACCACCACGGTGCGCCGCACCACCGGCGTCAGGGGGTCGTCGTCTACCTTACGGATCTCCCCCAGCCAGCGATACACCAGCCGGTCATGGGCCTCCCGGCAGTTGGGGAGGTAATCAATTCGCACCCGCCCCCCCCGCATGCTCACCCGGTTGCCCGGGTCTGGCAGCACGCTGGTCATGGCCCACCAGGTAAACGAGCGGTCGGCCAGCCACTCAAGGGCGGCGTCGGGCAGCAGCCGCGACACCAACGAGAGCACGGGAGGGGACTCGGCGAACAGGGGATCGCGCAACACCCCACCGCCGGTCTGGATGGAGCCCAGGCTGTAGCTCACATTGCGATCGCCCCGGTAGAAGTCGGTGACGCCGAAGCTGCGGGCGTAACGGCCATCGTTGGGCCGGCTGGCCCGTTGAAGGATCACGCTCAGCTGGGGCTTCATCAGGTTGCGGCCCACCTGGTCTGAGCCGTTGGCCAGCCCTTGGGGATGGGTGTCGTTCTGGGAGCGCAGCAGGAGGATGGCGGTGTTGACCGCCCCGGCGGCCAGCACCACTTGGTGGGCCCGGAAGAGCCAGCGCTGGTCGCCGATCTTCGCCTCCACCCCCTGCACCTGGCGGCCATCGGACGCCACGGCGATTCCCGTCACGGTGGCGCCCCTGCGAAGCTGAAGCCGGTTGCTGGCCAGGGCAGGCTTCAGGCCAAAGAGTTCCGCGTCGCCCGAGAGATCCTCCGGATCCTCCGACCAACTCAAGGGGAGGGGATAGGGATGGAGCCCCTGGCGCTCCAGGCCCTCTCCCAGCTGGATGAGGAATGGCGGGAGGTTCCGTGGCTCAAAGGGGAAGGGCCCGCTGCGGGGGGGCTCGGTGGGGTCCACCCCGGCCCGGCCATGCACCCGGAACATCGCCTCCGCCCGCTCGTACCAGGGGGCCATGTCGCTGTAGCGCAGCTGCCAGTCGGGGGAGGGTCCTTCTTCTGTGGCAAAGCCGCTGAAGTCGTCCTCCCGCATGCGCTCCAGCACGCCCCCCCAGATTTTGGTGTTGCCCCCCGGGGCATACACCATCTGGGGCTGGAAGGGATCGCCATCCGGCCCAAACCAAGGTTCCGGGGGGTGGTAGCGCTGGCGACGAAACAGATCGATGCCTGCCACATTTTGATCGGCGAGGGCCAGCTCCTGGCCCCGCTCCAGCACCAGCACCCCCAGCCCGGCACCGGCGAGCTCAGCCGCCAGGGACGCCCCAGCAGCTCCTGCCCCCACGACGAGGACGTCGTGCACCTGCTCGTCGATCACCAGGCCGGACTCGTTGCTCATCGCCGCTGCCATACGTAGATCAGCAGAAACAGCACCACCCAGATCACATCCACGAAGTGCCAAAAGAGCGACACCGAGGTGACGCCGGCCTCCCCGCCGTCGTAGTTGCCGGGGCGGAAGGAGCGCCAGAGCATCAGGGCCATGAGGAGGATGCCTGTGATCACATGCAGGCCGTGGAAGCCGGTGAGCAGGTAGAACGTGCTGCCGAAGACGCCGCTGCCCAAGCCAAAGCTCAGATGGCGCCATTCAATCGCCTGGCCAATGACGAAAGAGGCGCCCATGGCCATGGTGAGCAACCACAGGGCGCGAAAGGCCCAAAGCTGCTTGCGGTGCAGTCGGGTTTCGGCAAACCAGGCCACGAAGCTGCTGCTCACCAAGATGATCGTGTTGATCAGGGGATCCCGTACCTCGAGCCCCTCCACCCCCTCGGGAAGCCAGAGGGGAGACGACTGCTTCAGCACGGCGTAGCCGACAAAGAAGGCGAGAAAGATCACGCTCTCGGAGAGCAGGAAGATGATCATTCCCGTGAGGTTGTGGCCGCCGTGGCCGTGGGGGGGTGCGGTGGTCATGGATCAGGCCTCGTTGGCGCGTTGGACATAGCGCTCCTCATCGGCCACAAGAGGAACGTTGAGGCCGTAGCCATAGGGACCACTGATGACGGTGGGCACATCGTCTTCGAAGTTTTCCAGGGGGGGCGGAGAGGGCAGCAACCATTCCAGGCCGATGGCGTTCCAGGGGTTAGCCGGGGCCTTTTCTCCTCGGGACCAGGAGCTCACCAGGTTGAGAAGGAAGGGAATCATCGCCACCCCAAGGAGGAAAGCGCCCAGGCTGGCGAGCACGTTGGCCAGAGCAAATTCCGGGTCGTAAGACGCCACCCGCCGAGGCATGCCCATCAGCCCAGCCCAGTGCATCGGCAGAAAATTGAGGGTGCTGCCGATGAAGGTCAGCAGGAAATGCACCTTGCCCAGGCCTTCGTAATACATCCTGCCGGTAAATTTGGGGAACCAGTGGTAGATCGCGGCGAACACCCCGAAGGTGATCGTGTTGAAGATCACGTAGTGGAAATGACCCACCACGAAGTAGGTGTTGCCCACATGGATGTCGATCGGTACGGTCGCCAGCATCACGCCGGTGATGCCCGAGAAGATGAAATTCACCAGGCCCCCAAGGCAGAAGAGCATGGGGGTGGTGAGCCGCAGCTTGCCCCGCCAGAGGGTGGCGATCCAGGCGAACACCTTGATGCCGGTGGGCACGGCGATCAGCATCGTGGTGACCATGAAGAGGTTGCGCATCCACTGGGGCGTGCCGCTGTAGAACATGTGGTGCACCCAAACGATCAGGCTCAACAGGGTGATGCCAAAGGAGGCGATGGCCACCAGGGGATAGCCAAAGAGCGGCTTTCGGGCATACACCGGAAAAAGTTCCGAGAAGATGCCAAACACCGGCAGCACCATCACATAGACGGCCGGGTGGGAATAGAACCAAAAGAAGTGTTGATAGAGCATCGGATCCCCGCCCCCTTCCGGTTTAAAAAACGAGGTGCCAAAGCTGAGGTCGAAGAGAAGCATCAACGCCCCCCCCGTGAGCACGGGCAGCCCCACCAGCTGGATGATCTGGGCTGCGATGGCGGTCCAGCAAAAGATCGGCATCTTGAACCAGGTCATGCCAGGAGCCCGCATGCGCACGATGGTGGTGACGAAGTTCACGGCGCCCATGATCGAGGAGACCCCTGAGAGGGCCACCGCCAGGATCCAGATGAACTGGCCGTTCACGAACTGCCCGAGGGGATTTTGCGTGCTCAGCGGTGGATAGGCCCACCAGCCTGAAGAGGAGGGGCCACTGGGAAGGAAGAAGCTTGCCATCAGCAGCACACCGAACACAGGAAAGAGCCAGAAGGCGATGGCGTTCAGCTTCGGGAAGGCCATGTCGGGGGCGCCGATCATGGTGGGGATCAACAGATTGTTGAAGCCGTTGAGCACGGGAAACAGGAATAGGAACAGCATCACCGTTCCATGCATGGTGAAGAGGGCGTTGTAAACGCTCGGATCCACCAAATCAGAGGGGGGTGTAATCAGCTCACCCCGCATGATCATGGCGAGCAGCCCTCCCACCAGCAGGAAGAAAAGGGCCAGGGCGATGTATTGAATGCCGATCACCTTGGCATCGGTGTTGAAGGTGAAGAAGCGCTTCCAGTTGTCGGGAGCACCGGGCACCGGGTGGGGTGCCCGGAGCACGCGGGGGTCATAGCTGGCGGAGGAGCTCATGGGTGGAGAGTGTGAGGTGTGTTCAGGCTTCGTGGCTGCTGGCTGGATCCAGTCCCACATTCACCTCGGGGGGTGGGGCCGGAGGCACGACGGGCCAGCCCCGGTTGCCGTTGGCCAGGCGGCGCTGGTGAAGTTCAGTGGCGGCGTTCCAACTCGGGGCCAGGGGCTGGCGGGGGGCTTGTTTCAGCCAGGCGGCGAAGTCGTCGGCTGATTCCACCACCACATCCGTCTGGTTGCTGGAGAAGTAGCCCCCGCTGAACATGGAATCCCGCAGCCGGTAGCGCCCAATTCGGGTTGGGGTGAGGCGGTAGCGGATCACGCTGCCGGGGATGATGTCTTGCTTGAGGCGAAAGGCAGGGATATAGAACCCGTGGAGCACATCGAGCGACACCAGCTCAAAGCTCACCGATCGGTCCACGGGAAGATGAAGTTCTGTGCTGCGAACACCCCCCGGATAGACGAACTCCCAAGACCACTGCCTGGCGATCACCTGCACAGGTCCAAAGGTCTCCTGGGCCGCATTCCCCGTGCGATGCAACTGGAGAGCCTGAGCATCGTCGCTCACCCGCTCCTTTCCCCCGAGGGTGGCCAGGGTGGCATTCACACCGATGGTGTACCAAGCGATCGCCATCACGAGGATCAGGGGAACCACGGTCCAGACGATCTCCAGGTTCCAGTTGCCCTCAATCGGTGCACCGTTCTCCAGGTCGTATTTCGCCCCGCGGTTGAAGAGCATGGTCCAAAGAATCACCTCCACACACCCCAGGAAGAGGAAGGTGCCGATGGCCGTTTCCAAGGCAAAGAGCCCATCCACAACTGGAGCAGCCGAGGAGGCTTGCACCGGCAGCCAGGAGGGCACCTGGGCCCGCATCCAGAGGCTGATGGCTAAGTTGACCACCACGGCCAGCCCCACCAACACCAGGGTGAGCACAGGCTTGTCGACCTGTTTGGGTGAAGCGGAAGTCATGGCAGAACGTCGCGGAGGTTCTGGCCGGAGGCCAGCAGTTGGTCTGCAGTGATGTGCACTCCAAATTCGGCAGCCAGCTCAGCGCCCAGGGTGCCGTGCAGGCCGATCACCGGAAACAGCCCAAGGGCCACGAGCAGGTAGAGCCACTGCACCTGCCGCCCCATGTCCTTCCGCCACAAGAAGCGCTGGTAGCCGCGCCAGATGGTCATGGCCACGATCGCCAGCAGGATCGCCACCCCCCCAACGCCGTGCCACAGCATTGTTTCCATGCTTTCCAGGCCGATGCTGCTCTTCACCCCGGCGATCGGCACCGCCAGCATCATCTCGAAAAAGCCTGCGCCCACGGTGAAGAAACTCACCACCGCGCAGGCCAGCAGGTTGTACCAGCCCACATCGTGGAAGCCCTCTCTGGTCACCGGCAGGGCTAGGAAACGGAACACCCGCTTCTCTACCGGGTAGAGGGCACCGGCGATGTCGAAAGCAATGGCGATCACGAAAAGGCCGATCGTGAAGTGCACCAGATTCGGGTGAATCGGCACGGCGTAGGGCAGATCATTGGGCCCCAACCGTGAAGCAAGCTGGCTGATCGGGGAATCGGCCGCCACAGCCGCCTTCGCCAGTACAAACAGAGGGGTTCTCATCCCACCAGCCCCGCCCGCTGGG
>JBEIGX010000108.1:0-7880 GCA_040381675.1 Aphanothece sp. | reverse complement strand
TGCTGAAGTGGCCCCCGTTGAAGTTCACATCCAGAGCGGCCAGGCCCGCTGCCGGGGCCATCTCGATGCCGGCCCGGGGAATGCGGAAGGGATCACGGGCGCGGCCCATGGCGTGTGCGGATACGGGGGATGCCCATCGTGGCACCGCTGGGGGTGCTGGATCAATCCATCAGCAGGCGGTAGGCCGCATCAATGGCGCGAAAGGCCTCCACGTCGCCCCCGAGGTCGGGGTGGTGGGTTTTGGCCAGCCGCCAGTAGGCCCGTTTGATCGCCTGGGGGCTGGCGCCGACTTCCAGGCCCAGCAGCTGCAAGGCCTCACTCCGGGGATCGGTTCCAGGCGTCGCTCCTGGCCGCGGGCCCGGCCCCCCTCTCCGGCCCGCGTCCGAGCCGGAAGGGTCTGTCTGGCCCTGGCTCTGGTTGGCCTGGCTGTGGTTTTCGGTGCGGGTCCCCCGCCGCCGCCCGGGCCCTGTCCCTTGGCTCTGCGTTCCTTGGTTCTGCCCTTGCCCTTGCCCCTGTCGCTGCTCCAGGCGCTCCACCCGCTGGCGCAGTTCTTCCACCACCCGCAGGGGCTCCTCGTTGAGCCACTCCACAGCCCGCGGCCCGAAGAGGGCAAAGGCGGCCCGCACGGCCCAGCGCCCCCGGCTATGGGGCCCCCGCAGAGCGGCGGCCAGTTCGGTGCCCAGGCCAGGGTTGTGGCGATTGAGCTCCTCCTCCAGGCTGAGGCTAGGGTTCCACCACTGGCGTCGCAGCTCCTCGATCAGGCCCCGCAGGCCCCCCGGCGGTCCCACCCGCAAGCCCGACCAGCCCGGATGACGCGCCATCGCCTGGCACCAGCGCTCCGTCTGCTGCTTGGTGAGGCCCGGCGCCGTCCCCGTGGCTACCCGTGTGGGGCCCTGGCTGCGCTGATGTTCCAGCTGCTGGCGCAGGGCCCACACCTCCCGACGCAGGGCCTCGTTTTCGGCCAGCAGACCCTCCACGTTGGCGGTGATCGGCCGGTTGCGGGGGGGGGACCGCCAACGGCGGGGATCAAAACCCATCCGAGCCGGAATGCCAACGCACCGCCATTGTGACCCAATTGGGGGCCTGGCCCATGGGTGGTGAGTGGGGGGTTTGCCCTCTGGGGAAACCGTGCACGTTGCCCCACTGCCATACCCTTCCCCAACCCATCACCCCAGCTCCAGGCAGGCCAGTCCATACACATCCGCCAGGGACACCGCTGGCGCCGTGCCCCGATACATGCGCAGGGTTTGGGAGAGGGGCACAAATCCCAGCTCCTCCAGCAGTGGCGCCGCCAGGGGATTGGCCCCGGGCCCATCGATCAGCACCGCACCGGCGTGGCGCTGAAGCAACCCCTCCATCAAGGCCCGGGCGGCCGCGGGGTGGTCGGCCACCAGGGGCCCGATGCGCCAGCCCTCGCCGTCTTTGAGCAGGCAGGGGCGGATGCGGCCGAAGCCGTGGCAGGTGCCCTCCCGATCCAGCAGGGCGTGCACCGTGCCCGCCGGATGGTGGAGCCACTGGTGCAGGAAGTGGGGGCGGGGCGAAGGCTCCCGTTGGGCGTCAAAGCGTTGCACCGCCATTTCTGGAATGGCCTCGCCGGTGAGCAGGCACCAGGCGGGCTTCTGCACCGGTGCCGTGGAGGTCTCGCCTGGCGAGAGCCCTCGATCCTGGTTGCTCGGACCAGCGCCTCCTTCAGCCCGCTGCCAGCGGGTGGTGGGGGAGCCGGGCTGGAACCCCCAACCGCCGTAATCATCCACCCGATCGAGGCCCGCCTCCAGGCCGATGCAGGGCACATCCTCAAGATGGTGCAGGGCATGGCGCCAGAGCTCCACGCCGTAGCCCTTGCCCCGTTGGTGGGGCGCCACCAGAAACATCCCGATGAAGCCGTAGGCGGGGTTGTAGCGCACGCCGGCGATGCACCCCACCGGCTCCTGATCCAGCCAGGCCACCCAGAGCCCCTGCTGGTCGGTTTGGCGGTAGATGGCAACATCGCCCTCTCCAGGAGCGAAGCCCTCCTGCCGTGCCCAGGCGGTCACGGTGGGGATGTCCGCCGGGGTGAGGGGACGAATGGTGAGAGAGGGATGCATCAGGCCATGGGTATGCAGAGACTGGTGTGCCAGCGATGGGCTAACTGCAAATAATTATCAGGGAAGAGTTTGCATGGTAAGATCATTATAAACAACAAGCTGTTTTCCGATGGAATTAGGGCAAAAAGCGTTTTCAAAGTTATCAACAATATGGACCATGAAGGGGGTGGGAATCGCCATCATCCTGCTGGTGATTTCTTTCCTGATCCTCTTTGGCGTCATTGAGTGGCCTGGCTTGCATGTTGATGCACCGCTTTACACCACGGCATCCATCAATGTCGCGCGGGACTTTGGTTGGCACTATGGAGGATATACGGATCGACTTCTTGTGTTGGTGATGAAATGCAGACCTTTGAAGACACGTTCAACGTTGATTTTCGTTATTACCTCCATCCCCTTCATGCGTCCCTGTTGTTCCCCAATCGAACCCGCTCTCGCCCCATGCCTCACCAATTGTGTGTGGGTGGCCAATCCTTCCAGCTGATCGCCGGATCCCTCAATACCAATAGGGCCTCCTGGGGGCGCTGGATGCCGGCCCACTTCAAGGACCACTACGCCTTTGCTCTCTATCGCCGCTCTCCGACCCAGGCCGACCATCAAGCGGGAGGATCGTAACGACCCAGGCAGGCTTTTACCAGAATCTTCACCAGGGAGAGGTTTCCCCGCACCGCACTGATCTTGGTGGGAACTTCCCCGGGGGGATAGTCGCGCTTGGCGGGCAACTCGATGCAGCGGTACCCCAGCTTGGGCAGGCGATAGGACAGATAGGCGAGCAGTTCATAGGTGGAAAACACCTCGCGAAAGATGTTCACCCTTTCATCGCGCAGGGCACGGGAGCTGTAGGCCCTGAAGCCTTGTGTGGTATCCGTCCATGGAAAACCTGAGCTGAGCGCCAACAGCGGGGCGTGCAGGATGCGGATGGCTAAGTAGCGGGAAGGGGGGGTGTTTTCATGCTGGCCCCCTTCGATGAAGCGTGAAGCTTGCACAAAGTCGTAGCCGTTCTCGATGGCCGAGATGAAGGTGGGGATCGCGGAGGGATCATCTTTGTTGTTGCCATCAATCGTGATGATTCCTTGGTAATCCTGGGCCAAGGCAAAGGCGTAGCCCACCCGGAGTTGGGCACTCAGTTTTCCGGGTCCGAGCTTGGTTAACAAACCCTGAATTCCTGCCTGGATCAGGAAGTTGTGCTCCAGGGAGCCGTCCCTGCTTCCCCCATCAACAATGATGATATCGGCCATTTGGCTGATGCCAGTCTGTTGCATCCGCTCTACAAATAATCGTATTCTTTGCCCCTCATTAATCACAGGAATGATGACGCAATGGGATTTTGTCTTCCCCTGCCAGAACTCCGTGCGAAACTCTGGAACGTTCCACTCAGAGGGGATGGTGATTGGGACTGTCCCCATGGTCATGTGATCAACGTCCCGAGGTTAAAAGAATGGCGCCCAGAATCATAAAACCCAGTCCAAGGAACATGGTGGGCCTGAAGGATTCGCCCAGCACGGCCACCGAGAGGAAAGACACCGTGGCGATCGCTCCCGAGGTGAGCATGGGATGGGCGACATTGAGGGGGAAATATTTCAGGGCGATGGCATAGAGAGCAAAGGCCACCACATAAAGCAACATGCCCAGGAGCAGGGGGATGTTTTCAAGAACCACCCATGGGTTGGCAGGCGTGGGCAACTGACGCGGGGGCAGCATTCCCACCTTGATCAGGACACTGGCCGATGCATTGGACGCGATGCCAAGCAGGAGGATGAGCCATTTCATTGGCTGGAGAGATAGGTCCGTTTGGTGAAGCCAACGGAGCGGGCGATGGTGGCCAGAGGATCGGTCTCGCCGGCCGTGAGCATTTCAATGCAGATCACGGCCTCTGGGAAATGGTGGGCCATGGCTTCGGCAGAGGCCCGATGGTCGCATGTGCCTTCTCCAACGGGTTTGAGCTGGGGCTCACTGGCATGGATGTGGCCGATCAGCTGTTGGTAGGCGCTGCAGATCGCCTCCGGATCTTCCTGATTCATGGTCAGCGATCCCGTATCCAGCTGCATCCGGATGCAGGGATGGTTTACCGCCCCCACCACCGCTGCGGTCTCCGGCGATGAGGTCATGAAATTGCAGCCATACGCTTCCGGATTGGGCTCCAGGCAAATGGTGACGCCATTGGCGTCTGCCAGGTCCGCGAGGCGCAGGAAGAAGGCACAGGCCTGGTCCATGGCCTCCTGATCAGACAGACCGGTGCGATCGCGATTCTTCGGCGATCCGAACACCAATCGGCGGGCCTCCAAACCATCTCCAATCCTGCAGATGGCGTGGAGGTGGTTGAGCAGGCGCTGCTGACTCTCGGCCGACCCGAACACATTCAGCCCCTCTGTGCCGAAGAGAAGGGCTTGCATGCCGGCAATGCTGATCCCCCTGCGGGCCCACCAATCTTTCACGGCCCGGCAATCGGCTGGAGTTGCATTGGGGATGTCAGGAAAATATTTTCCAGGTGCGAGATCCACGAACCTGACGTTCTCCTGCTGGAGAATCGCGGCCACCTGTTCATCATGCTCCACTCCCCAGGCGATGTTGGACATGGAGAGCTTCATGGTTGTTCCCCGACCTGTTCACGTTCGGTTTGTGCATAGGCGCGAATGGCCTGGAGGGATTCACGCTTGCTGTATTGGTAGGAGCCATGTCCCCCATACGCGGAGGCATAGATGGTTTGAAAATCATAGGTTGGTGGCGTTTTATCTTCTATTTCATGTTCAAAAGGCTGGCCAAATCCTCCCTCACCCACTTCGGCAACGCTGATGGGTTCGGCCGTGAGATGAACCAATGGATGGCCGGCCAAGAGGGCCGATTGAAGATCAAACCAAAGATTCACCATGGGGTAGAACTGAAACATCGCCCTCCGATCCACCTTGTGAGGATCATTGTTGTGAAGAATGTCGTAAATGATATTTTTTCGCAGGCCTGGCCCGACCAGCCCGGGCAGGCGGACAATCAGATGGTTTTCAAATCGCTCTTCCACAAAAGTTTCCAGTTTCCGTCGATGGGCTCCGTAGGGGTGAAGACCATCGGTGTCCACGGATGACGTTTCATCGACAGCGACGGGAACCATGAACACATCCACGGTGCTGATCAACACAAACTTCTGGACCCTGATCGAGCCCAAGGCACCCATCAGGGTTTCGATGCAGGCCAGATCGTTTTCGGGTTGTTGATTGGCGATCCACTTTTGCGCGGGGGCTCCCGCGCAGACCACGAGGTCGAACTCGCCGCCGCTGATTGTTTGAATATCTGTGGAACGATAGAGATGACTGAAGGAATGCTGTTTCTTCAGGGTGGATCCCACAAATCCAGAGTGGCCAATCAGGGCCTGCGATGCTGCCTGGTTCATCCCTGGAGAGCTGGTAGGTTCTCGATGCGTTCAAGTATATCATAGATGTTGTCTAGTTTTCCGCCCAAAATAGAATACATGCCGCGAATCTCTGGATCTTCTCTAAAAAGAATTGGCCGTCCGTCGTCCACTTCGTTTTTGCAGAGAACGGTTTTGACTTCATACAGGGATCCCACATGGCGACTTCCTGCGAGCGTTGGCATGTAGCGCGATGCGTCTCTCAGCATGCGATCCACCCTGCTGACTTGAGGATGCTGGCGGAGTACCTCATAGGGGGACAATCCCTGGCGATCCTGCCAGTGGCAGTGGGGGGTGTAGCGCACATGGGAAAGGCTGTGAACTCCGCGGGCAGGGAAGGGCATCACGGAAAAGAAGGGGCCATCCATCACGGTGACCCCCAGGCCTGCCAACTCCCTGGGGACTTCAATCAATGAGAGTTCAGCCACTTCATGCTTCAAATCAATCCCATGACTGCCTGATTCCTCCTTGTGAACCTGTCCCAACCCGCTGTAGGTGCAATTGAAGAGCAGGTTGCAGGTGTCTGACGTTTTTCTTCCCTCACCATCGCGAAGGTTTAAGGCGATGTCTCCCCCTTCCCCTGGGCGTGCGTTGCTGACGCGATGATTCAAAGCCACCTGAATGTTGGCCTGCTGAAGCTCGGTGATCATCCAGCTTCTGATGGCATTCGCATTGAAGGCATGCTCTTCCACCTTGAATACTTTTTCAATTAGGGTGGGATTGAACAGCTGGTGAATCTCCCGCCCGGCGGTCTCAATGGGCGCCCCAATCTGTTCACAGAAACGGATAAACTGGGCACTTGTGACTTTTGAGTTGCGCCGGGCGATGGCGTAGTATTTGTCAAAGAGGCTATGAATTCCGCAGCTCCAATCTTTGCAAAACCGTGCAAAATTAGTATGGCTTCGATAGGCGGTTGTGAAGCTGCGTGGGTAGTGGTAGCCGTTGTGAACGCGCGCTTGATTGACATAGGACGCACGACCCAGGAGTTCAGATTCCTGCTCGTAAAGGATGACCGTGGGGATCCTTTTGACTCGCTTCAGGAACAGGGCAATCGTTGTGCCATAGAATCCGCCTCCAATGACACAGGCCTTTTCAATGGCCATGGTGCTGGCCTTGGTCTTCTTCGATATTTAGTCGCTGCTTTCGGAGAAGCTTGGCTGACGTGTATTCAGCAGCGATGTAATAGGAAGGCCCCGAATGGGCCCTGCGCGAAATCTCCAGCACATATTCAGACAACACCAACAGCACCATGGAGATCAGGAAAAACATCAGGGATTGCTGCATCGAGAGGCTGACCCATCCCGGGGTGATGTTTTTCTTGAATATCCAGATCAGAACGATGTAGATCGAGTAAAGGATGCTCATCCCTGCCCCCAGGCCCGAGAGAGCCGTGGCCATGCGCAGGGGCATGGTGCTGGTGGCCGTGACCAGCTTGAGGCCTCTCGAGATGCTTTGTTTGAGGTCGATGTCCTTGGCATATCTCGGACTTGCGTGGGTTTCGAGGGTGGCGCGCCTGAATCCCGCCGTCCCGGCCAGGTTGCGGAACTTGATCTGCGGATCGGGAAACTGAAGCAGATAGCTCACGATCCGCCGGCTCATCACAATGAATGATGTGGAGTAGGTGTTCAGCGCCAGACCTGTGGAGAGACGGGTGGCCAATACAAAGAACTGATAGAGAGAGTTGCGAAGGGTTTTCCGCCTCGAAGCCAGGGGCAATCGTCTTGTGAATACCAGGTCGAACCCCTCCCCCGCTTTGTGGATAATCGCTTCAAAGAAGTCCAGATCTCCTTGCTGCCAATCCAGGGAAACCACGAGGTCTCCCAGGCTGTTCTCGATGCCCACCCACTGGGCTGTGATGGCATCGACAGAGCTGGCGAGCGAAAAAATCTGTAGATTCGGCAGGCCATCATAGGCGGTTAGCCGATGGAGCAGATTCAGTGTGCCGTCCGTCGAACCATTGTCCACCACGATGATTTCATAGTCGCTCACCAAGCGTCCGGACAGTGAGGTGATCTGTTTCAAACAGTTGAAAAGTTCGCCCTCATTGTTTTGTGCCGTAATGACAATGCTGAGGAGAATGGATAATCGTTCGTTGGTTGTATTGTTGTTTGGATTGCTGATACTTGCTGCGGCCATGATTGATGCGGTTATTCCGGACTTGCCAGCGATTAGAGGATCTTACCTGGTTTGCCCGCCCCAGCCCTGAGGCGGAACACCTGCTCCGCCGCATCGGCCAACAGTTCGGGGGTGCGCCCCATGGCGCTGGCCAGATCCATCGGCCCATTCACCAGGGAAAACATTGCCTGCACGCCGATTGCGTACAGCGCCCCCGCTCCCGCCCCGATCTCCCCGGCGATCACCACCACCGGCACTCCAGCGGCGGCGGCGGCGCGGGC
>JBEIGX010000107.1:0-7954 GCA_040381675.1 Aphanothece sp. | reverse complement strand
GGCGTGCGCTACTCCCTGCAAAACCCCGCCGCCTACATCCAGTCCAACCTGGTGGGTTTCGGCCACATCCTCGAGGGCTGCCGCCACCACCAGGTGGCCCACCTGGTGTATGCCAGCAGCAGCTCCGTCTATGGGGGCAACACCAGCCTGCCCTTCAGCGAGCACCAGAGCGTCGATCACCCCGTGAGCCTCTACGCCGCCAGCAAGAAGGCCAATGAGCTCATGGCCCACACCTACAGCCATCTCTTCTCCCTGCCCGCCACCGGCCTGCGCTTCTTCACTGTTTACGGCCCCTGGGGCCGGCCCGACATGGCCCTTTTTCTCTTCACCCGGGCCATGCTCGCCGGAGAACCCATCGATGTGTTCAACGAAGGGCGCATGGTGCGCGACTTCACCTACATCGACGACATCATCGAAAGTCTGGTGCGGGTGCTCGACAAACCCGCCACCCCTGATCCCGCCTTCGATCCGGCCGCCCCCGATCCCGCCACCAGCTGGGCGCCCCACCGGGTGTTCAACATCGGCAACTCCAACCCCACCCCACTGATGGCCTACATCGAAGCCATCGAGGCTGCCCTCGGCACCACGGCCCAGAAGCGCTTCCTGCCCATCCAGCCCGGCGATGTGCCCGCCACCGCCGCCGACACCGCCGCCCTCGAAGCCTGGACCGGATTCCGCCCCAACACCCCCGTGCAGGAGGGGGTGGCCCGCTTCGTGGCCTGGTACCGGGAGTTCTACGGCGTCTGAGCAGCGGCCGTCGCGTCTCCCTTCCCACCCAGTTTTGCGCCACAGCTGGCGCCGCCACGACACGCTTTGCATGCTTTTCTAGGGCGGTTGGCAACTGTTCAGGGATGACGATCCTGGTGACCGGGGGCGCGGGCTACATCGGCAGCCATGCGGTGCGCGCCCTCCAGCGGGCCGGCATGGCCGTGGTGGTGCTGGACAACCTCGTTTACGGCCATCGCACCATCGCGGAAGACGCCCTCCAGGTGCCCCTCGTGGTGGGCCAGGTGGGCGACCGCGACCTCCTCGATCGCCTGCTGCAGGGCACCCATCCCGCCACGGCCACCGGCGAGCCCATTCAGGCCGTGCTCCACTTCGCCGCCTACGCCTATGTGGGCGAGAGCGTGGTGGATCCGGCCAAGTATTACCGCAACAACCTGGGTGACACCCTCACCCTGCTGGAGGCCCTCGTGGCGGAGGGGCGCCGCCGGGGAACGGCCGTGCCGATCGTGTTTTCCAGCACCTGCGCCACCTATGGCGTGCCCGAGCAGGTGCCCATCCTGGAAACCACCCCCCAGCACCCCATCAACCCCTACGGCCACACCAAGCGCATGGTGGAGCAGCTGCTCCACGATTTCGCCGCCGCCTATGGGCTGCCGAGCGTGATCTTCCGCTATTTCAATGCGGCTGGCGCCGATCCCGACGGCGACCTCGGCGAAAACCACAATCCCGAAACCCACCTCATCCCCCTGGCCCTCGATGCCATCACGGGCCGCATCCCCTGCCTGCAGATCTTCGGCGACGACTACCCCACCCCGGATGGCACCTGCATCCGCGACTACATCCACGTGGGTGACCTGGCCGATGCCCACCTCCTCGGCCTCCAATGGGTGACCCGGGAAGCCAGGCGCCTGCAGGAGAACGGGCCCGATGCCGCCACCGCCCCGGCCGTGTACAACCTGGGCAACGGCAGGGGCTACTCCGTGCGGGAGGTGATCCAGGCCGCCGAGGCTGTGACGGGCCGCCCCGTGCCCACCAAGATGGCCCCCCGCCGCCCCGGGGATCCGCCCGTGCTGCTCGCTGCCGCTGAAAAAGCCCAGCAAGAGCTGGGCTGGCAGCCCCGCTACCCCGAACTTGAGGTGATCCTGGCCCACGCCTGGGCCTGGCACCAACGGCTCCATGGACCAGGCCCATGTGCGGTCTGATCGGGGAGGTGCGCTGGCACCAGCCGGCCTGGCCCCAACCCCTTGAGCCTCTGCGCCACCGGGGTCCGGATGCGGAAGGCACCTGGCACAGCCCGGATGGCCACTGCTGGCTGGGCCACACCCGCCTGGCCATCCTGGATCTCACGGAGGCCGGCGCCCAGCCGATCACCAGCCGCTGCGGCCGCCTCACCCTGGTGTTCAACGGGGAGATTTATAACCACCTGGAGGCCCGCGCGGGGCTGGCCTTCCAGGCCTGGCGCGGCCACAGCGACAGCGAAACCCTCCTGGAGGGCCTGGCCCAGCACGGGGCGGCCTTCCTGGAGGAGCTCCGCGGCATGTTTGCCTTTGCGGCCTACCACCACGAACGTCAGGAGCTGCTGCTGGCCCGCGACCGCCTGGGCATCAAGCCCCTCTATCTCCAGGAGGTGGAGGGGGGCCTGCGCTTCGCCTCCGAGCGCCGGGCCCTGGATCCCTCCCCCCCGCTCACGCCTCAGCAGGTGAGCCAAATGCTGGCCTGGGGGCACCTCAGCACCCCCATGCGGGTTGCGCTGCCGAGCACGGGCCTTGAGAGCCTGCCGCCCGGCCTGGTGCTGCGCCTCGAGCCCGATCGCCCCCCCGAACCCCGCCGCTACTGGCCCTCCCCAGCCCCCTCCGCCTGGAGCCCTCTGCCCATCGGGTCTGTGCTGGAGGCCCGCACCCAGGTGCGCACCCTGCTGGAGCAGGTGGTGGAGGAGCACCTGCTGGCGGATGTGCCCGTGGCCTGCTTCCTCTCCTCCGGCCTTGATTCCGGCATCCTCACGGCTCTGGCCTGCCGCTTCCAGCCGGGTCGCATCGCCAGCTTCACCGTGGCCTTCGCCGGCGCCCCGGAGGATGAAAGCCCCCTGGCCGCCGAGATGGCCCGCCACTGCGGCAGCCACCACCATGAACTGCGCCTCAGCGACGACCAGGCCCTGGCCTGGATCGCCGATGGCCTCGCCGCCGTTGATGGCCCCACCGCCGATGGCATCAACACCTATCTGGTGAGTCGGGCCGTGGCGGCGCAGGGCATCAAGGTGGCCCTCAGCGGCCTGGGGGCCGATGAAACCTTCGGCGGCTACCCCTCCTTCCGCTCCGCCCCCAAGCTGCGCCAACTGCGCTGGCTGCCCGGCCCCCTCCGCCGCCAGCTGGTGCAGCGCTCCGGCTCCCGCCTCCAGCCCAAGCTCCAGGGCCTGCCGGCCTGGGACCGGTGGACCGTGGGGGTGGCCCAGCGCCGCTACTTCGGCGCCGCAGATCTGGCTGCGGCGGGCGCCGCGCACCTGGCCTGGCCCGAGCCTCCCCCCGTGCCGGCCCTCCAGGGCCACGGGCAGATCGGCTGGGCAGAACTCTTCGGCTACTGCGAGCCCATGCTGCTGCGCGACAGCGATGTGTTCAGCATGGCCTCCAGCCTGGAGCTGCGCGTTCCCTTCCTCGATCACCGCCTGGTGGAGCTGGCCCTGCGCCTGCCCCAGCGCTTCCACGGGCCCGCCAAGGGCCTGCTGCGGGAGGCCTGCCTCGATCTTTTCCCCCCCAACACCCTCAACCGGCCCAAACAGGGCTTCACCCTGCCCATGCGCCCCTGGATGCTGGGCCCCCTGCGGGAGCTCTGCGAGAACCACATCGAGCGGCTGCAGGCCAGCGGCTGGCTCGATCCCCTCTGGGTTCGCCGGCAGTGGGAGGCCTTCGAAGCCGACCAGCTGCGCTGGACCCGGGCCTGGAACCTGGTGGTGCTGGGCGAGTTCGCCCGCCGGGTGGAGGCTGCCTGATTGGAGGGCCGGGGGGCAGCGGGCCTGTCAAATGCAGCTAAAATCCCTTCAAATGATCCTGCGGCGTTCGGCCCATGGCTTTTGTTTGGCGATGCGGTGCCACAGGAGACTGACCTGGTTGCATCCTTCTGGCAGCGGATTTCTGAGCTCAGCGCTCGCGATGAGCAGCAACGCCTAGCGGCGATCGACCAGGGCTTGAGCAGTGGCTGGCTGGTGGCCCTGCGCCAGCATCTGCATCTGAAACCAGCCGAGCTGGAGCCGATGCTGGCACTCTCGGAGGCCACCATGGCGCGACGCACCCGCGACCAGGCGGCCCTGGACTGGGTGTCCTCTGAGCGATTGGATCGGCTGTTGGAGGTGATCAGCCTGGCCTACGGAGTGTTTGAAAATCCGTCCAGCACCGAAGCCTGGCTCAAGGCTCCGAATCCCTTGCTGCACCGGGCAACCCCGTTGCTGCATTGCCGTACGGCGATTGGAGCGGGCCAGGTGAGGCGCCTGCTGCAGGCCCTGGAGCAGGGCGCTCCGGTGTGATTCGGGCCTGGCGGCTCAGCAAGGCCCGTTACGCCGCAGACCTCACGGGCCAAGGAGCGGCCCGCGAGGGCCAGCGCTGGAATCCACCCGGCCAGCGAGCGGTCTATCTGGGGCTCACACCGGAAATCACCGTGTTGGAAGTGTTGGTGCATCTCAATGGTGTGCTCAACGCTCCGCTGGTTCTCTGTGCCTACGACGTGCCCGATGGGCCAGGGTTGATCCTGGAGCCGGATGACACCGCCTTACCGGAAGGCTGGAACGCCGTGCCCCACGGCCAGGCCAGCGCGGTGTTTGGGGGAAAATGGCTGCGGGCTGGTGACCACCTAGGCCTGGTGTTGCCCTCGGTGGTGGTGCCCCAGGCCCGCAACCTGCTGCTCAACCCCCTCCATCCAGCCATGGCCCAGGTGGCGTTGGTTCATCAGGAGCCCTTTCAACTGGATGAACGCCTGGGCTGAGGCTCAGTAGAGCTGCATCCGCACCGCTTCCGAGAGGGTGGGCACATCGGGTTCCTTGCCCCGCAGGCATTCCACCAGGGCAAAGCTGAGCAGCAGCACAGCGCCCAGGAAGATCGTGTTGTCGAGGGTGCGCAGCAGCAGGTTGTTGCCGAAGGTGTTGCGGAACAGGATCTGCATCGCCAGCTGCAGCACGATCAGCAGGATGTCGATCATCAGGGCCAGCAACACGTTGAAGCGCACCGCGTAGGGCACCCGGGGATTGCGCACCACGGCGCCGAAGAGCACCAGAAACAGCAGTAGGCCCCCCAGCCCGAAACCGCCCACGGAAAACAACTGTTCGAACGTGAGCATGGGCAGGGCGGGCAGGGCCAGCACGCCCATCCAGGGGAACTGACTCATGAGCGGCTTGCCGAATCCCAGGGCATCGCTCCAGGGCAGCGCGTAGGCCAGACCAGCCAGGAGCCGCTGCCAGATCGGAGGACCGTCCATCACCCAGGGATGCCGCGTTGCAACCCCAGGGTAGGAGCTGCTGGCTAGCCCTTGGTGGCCAGCTGCCGCAGGGCCGCCGCCCGCATGGTGGCCACGGGCACCTGGGCGAGCCCACTCCACAGCCGCAGGGCCGCGGCCCCCTGCTGCACGAGCATCTCCAGCCCATCCACCGTGGGGCACCCCCGGGCCGCAGCCGCCTCCAGCAGCCGGGTGGGACGGGGCGTGTAGATCAGGTCGTAGACGCTGCAGCCGGGAGCCAGGGCTTCCAGCTCGGCGGGGCTTAGGGGGCATTGGCCTGCGCTGCTGGGGTCGCTGGCTGAGGCCATCCCCACCGGCGTGGTGTTCACCACCAGGGCGGCCGTTTGCAGCGGGGCCTCCAGGCCCGCCCACTCCAGGGGCTCCAGCTGGGGCGCCCAGGCCCGGCAGTCGGCCACGAACCGCTCCAGGGGCTCGCGCCGCCGGGCCGCCACCCAGATCCGGGCCAGCCCCAGCTCCACCAGGGCCGCCACCACCGCCCGGGCACTGCCGCCGCAGCCCAGCACCAGGGCGTCCCGCCCCGCCCAGGTTTGCCCCCGCAGGGGCGCCAGAAAGCCCTCCACATCCGTGTTGGTGCCCGACCAGCCCCCCTCCGCTTCGGGGATCAGGGTGTTCACGGCCCCCACCCGCTCCGCCAGGGGGCTCAGGCCTTGGCACAGCTGGGCCACGGCCTGCTTGTGGGGCAGGGTGACGTTCAGCCCCCGACACTCCACCGCCCGCAGCCCCTCCAGCACCGCGGCCAGCTGGGCGGTGGGGGTGGGCAGGGCCAGATACACCCAGTTGAGACCCAGCTCCTGCAGGGCGGCGTTGTGCATGGCCGGCGAGAGGGAATGGCGCACCGGATCCCCTAGAACGCCCACCAGGGACGTGGCCCCGCCGATGTCCATGGTGGTCTCGAATCAACGGGCCGACCCTAGATCCCCACTTGAATTCCAAGGGCTCTTGACAGGACAGGTACGGCGCGGGTTCGGGAACCTCGCCTGGTCTGGCCAGGGGGGGGCTGATGAAGATGACTGCAGTCCGCATTTCATCCACTCCAGGAGGTGGGAATCCATGGGAAAAGTCGTTGGCATTGACCTCGGCACCACAAACAGCTGCGTCGCCGTCATGGAGGGCGGCAAGCCCACGGTGATCGCCAACGCGGAAGGGTTCCGTACAACCCCTTCGGTTGTGGCCTACACCAAGAATCAGGACAAGTTGGTGGGTCAGATCGCCAAGCGCCAGGCGGTGATGAACCCCGAGAACACCTTCTATTCCGTGAAGCGCTTCATCGGCCGCCGCGTGGATGAGGTGAACGAGGAATCCAAGGAAGTGAGCTACACGGTGGAGAAGGCCGGCTCCAACGTGAAGATCAAGGCCCCCGTGCTCAACAAGCAGTTCGCTCCCGAGGAGATCTCCGCGGAAGTGCTGCGCAAACTCGCGGAAGACGCAGGCAAATACCTGGGCGAAACCGTCACCCAGGCGGTGATCACCGTGCCCGCCTACTTCAACGACTCCCAACGCCAGGCCACCAAGGACGCCGGCAAGATCGCCGGCCTCGAGGTGCTGCGGATCATCAACGAGCCCACGGCGGCTGCCCTGGCCTACGGCCTCGACAAGAAGAGCAACGAGCGCATCCTGGTGTTCGACCTGGGCGGCGGCACCTTCGACGTGTCGGTGCTGGAGGTGGGCGATGGCGTGTTCGAGGTGCTCTCCACCAGTGGCGATACCCACCTGGGCGGTGACGACTTCGACAAGGTGATCGTGGATCACCTGGCCGACAGCTTCAAGGCCAACGAGGGCATCGACCTGCGCCAGGACAAGCAGGCCCTGCAGCGTCTCACCGAAGCCGCTGAGAAGGCCAAGATCGAGCTCTCCAGCGCCACCCAGAGCGAGATCAACCTGCCGTTCATCACGGCCACTCCTGAGGGCCCCAAGCACCTCGACCTCACCCTCACCCGGGCCAAGTTCGAGGAGCTGGCCTCCAAGCTGATCGACCGCTGCCGCGTGCCGGTGGAGCAGGCGCTCAAGGACGCCAAGCTCTCCAGCTCTGAGCTCGACGAGATCGTGATGGTGGGCGGTTCCACCCGCATCCCGGCGGTGCTGGAGCTGGTGAAGCGCATCACCGGCAAGGATCCCAACCAGACCGTGAACCCCGATGAGGTGGTGGCGGTGGGTGCGGCCATCCAGGGCGGTGTGCTCGCCGGTGAGGTGAAGGACATCCTGCTGCTGGATGTGACGCCCCTCTCCCTTGGGGTGGAAACCCTCGGCGGCGTGATGACCAAGATGATCAACCGCAACACCACCATCCCCACCAAGAAGTCGGAGACCTACTCCACTGCGGTGGATGGGCAGACCAACGTGGAGATCCACGTGCTGCAAGGGGAGCGGGAGATGGCCGGCGATAACAAGTCGCTCGGCACCTTCCGTCTCGATGGCATCCCCCCGGCCCCTCGCGGTGTGCCCCAGATCGAAGTCACCTTCGACATCGACGCCAACGGCATTCTCAGCGTGACCGCCAAGGACAAGGGCAGCGGCAAGGAGCAGAGCATCTCCATCACCGGGGCCTCCACCCTCTCCGACAACGAGGTGGAGCGCATGGTGAAGGATGCGGAAAGCAATGCCACTGCCGACAAGGAGAAGCGCGAGAAGATCGACCTGAAGAACCAGGCGGAAACCCTGATCTATCAGTCCGAGAAGCAGCTCTCCGAACTGGGCGACAAGGTGGGTGCGGAGGACAAGGCCAAGGTGGAGC
>JBEIGX010000106.1:0-8024 GCA_040381675.1 Aphanothece sp. | reverse complement strand
CAGTTGCGCGACGTGCAAAAGCAGAAGGAAGACGCCGTGCGCTCGCAGGATTTCGGCAAGGCAGGTGAGCTGCGCGACAAGGAAGTGGAGCTGCGCGAGCAAATCCGCTCGATCCTGCAAGCCCGCAAGGAGGACGAAGACCCCACCGAATCCCCTGCTCCCCAGGAAGCCGCTGGGGTTCTGGGGGCGGAGCAGGAGGGATCGGAAGGTGCCCGAGCTGGCCTTTCCACCCCCGTGGTCACCGAAGAGGACATCGCCCAGATCGTGGCCTCCTGGACCGGCGTTCCCGTCCAGAAGCTCACGGAGAGCGAGTCGGTGAAGCTCCTCAACATGGAGGAAACCCTGCACCAGCGCCTGATTGGCCAGGACGAAGCCGTCAAGGCTGTCTCCCGGGCCATCCGGCGGGCCCGGGTGGGCCTGAAGAATCCGAACCGGCCCATCGCCAGCTTCATCTTCTCCGGCCCCACCGGTGTAGGCAAAACAGAGCTCACCAAGGCTCTGGCGGCCTACTTCTTCGGCAGTGAAGAGGCCATGATCCGCCTCGACATGTCCGAGTTCATGGAGAGGCACACCGTCAGCAAGCTGATCGGTTCCCCTCCTGGCTATGTGGGCTTCAACGAGGGGGGCCAGCTCACGGAGGCCGTTCGCCGTCGTCCCTACACGGTTGTTCTCTTCGATGAGATTGAAAAAGCCCATCCCGATGTCTTCAATCTCCTGCTCCAGCTCCTGGAAGATGGTCGCCTGACGGATTCCAAGGGCCGCACGGTCGACTTCAAGAACACCCTGATCATCATGACCTCGAACATTGGTTCGAAGGTCATTGAAAAAGGTGGTGGTGGCTTGGGCTTTGAATTCGGGGGTGGAGATGTGGAGGAAACCCAGTACAACCGCATTCGCTCCCTGGTGAATGAGGAACTCAAGCAGTACTTCCGTCCTGAATTCCTTAATCGCCTCGACGAAATCATCGTCTTCCGCCAACTCTCCCGCGACGAGGTCAAGCAGATCGCCGAGATCATGCTCCGGGAGGTCTTCTCCCGCATGCGCGACAAGGGAATCGATCTGTCCGTCACCGACGCCTTCAAGGAGCGGCTGGTGGAAGAGGGCTACAACCCCAGCTATGGGGCTCGTCCCCTGCGTCGCGCCGTCATGCGGCTCCTCGAGGATTCCCTGGCCGAAGAGTTCCTCTCCGGTCGGATTGGCGAAGGGGATGCGGCCGTCGTCGATGTGAACGACGACAAGCAGGTGGTGATCCGCAAGCAGGAAAGGACGGCCAACCTGCCAGAACTGGCTGGTCTCTCCGTCTGAGATCCCTGTTGTGATGGGTCACTGCTCGTCCCATACCCTGGCCCCCTCCCTGGTGCTTCGCGGTGAGCTGGTCTGGTCTCAGGCCCTCCCCGCGATTGCCCGGTTGGGGCAGCGGCCCTTGGTGCTCGGCCGCAGCCTGGCCACTCGGGAGCTCAGGCAGCAGCTCCTTGCCCAGCTGAAGGAACAGGGCCTGGATCCCAGGCCTGCCGCCCTTCGGCACGATTGCTGCCAGGACGATCTCACGCGCCTCCATGGCGAGGCGGGGGCCGCGGCACCCCAAGGCCCCTGCGACAGCGTGATCGCCATGGGCGGGGGCAAGGTGCTCGACGCCGGCAAGCTTCTGGCCCATCAGCTGGGGGTGCCCTGCGTCACGGTGCCCACCAGCGCTGCCACTTGTGCTGGCTGGACCGCCCTCAGCAATCTCTACACGCCAGAAGGGGCGTTCCTGGGGGATGTGGCCCTGGATCGCTGCCCCGATCTGTTGGTGTTTGACCATGCCCTGGTTCGCCAGGCCCCCCCCCGCACCCTCCTGAGCGGGATGGCGGACGCCATGGCCAAGTGGTACGAGGCCTCGATCAGCAGCGCCCAGAGCAGTGATGGGCTCGTGCAGCAAGCCGTTCAGCAGGCCAGGCTCCTGCGGGATCAGATTCTCCTCGAGGGGATGGAGGCCATGGAGCAACCCGGCTCTGAAGCCTGGGTGAGGGTGGCGGAGGCCTGTGCCCTCACCGCTGGCCTCATCGGTGGCTTGGGCGGGTCCCGCTGCCGAACCGTGGCGGCCCATGCCGTGCACAACGGCCTCACCCAGCTGCCAGCCACCCACAGCCGGCTCCATGGAGAAAAGGTGGGCTTCGGGATCCTGGCCCAACTCCGTTTGGAAGAAGTGTTGGGGGGCAGCCGGCTCGCGGCCCAGGCCAGGCAGCAGCTGATCTCCTTCTTCCGCCCCCTCGGCCTTCCCTGTGAGCTCGCCGACCTGGGGCTTGCGGCGGCCAGCCTGAAGGATCTGCAAACCGTCTGCGACCATGCCTGCCGCCCCGGTTCCGACCTCCATCACCTGCCCTTCCCCGTCACCCCCCCGGACCTGCTGGCCGCCCTGGTGACCACCACAACCCATGGCCAGCCGGTCGGATGAGTCTGCCGGCCAGTCCCCAATCTCTCGTTGAAGGGGCCGCCCGGTCTCTGCTGGATCCCGAAGCCCGGGCCCTGGCGGCCCAGGTGCAGTGGTGGGTTCTCCCCTCCCTGGGGCAGGATCCCTCGCTGCAGTGGCCCGTGGCGGTGGTGGGGGATGGTCCCCCCCTGCTTTTGCTGCACGGCTTCGACAGTTCCTTTCTGGAGTTTCGGCGCCTGGTTCCCCTGCTCAGCGGCTCCCACACCCTGGTGATCCCCGACCTCTATGGCTTTGGCTTCACCCCCAGACCGCAACAGGGGACCTACGGACCCGAGGGAGTGTTGGCCCATCTCGAAGCCGTCCTGGATCGCCTGGCCTCTCCCCTCGGTGTGATCGGAGCCTCCATGGGGGGCGCGGTGGCCCTGGAGCTCGCTCGCCGTCGGCCCCATCAGGTGCAGTCGTTGCTGCTGCTGGATCCGGCGGGCCTCGGGGGGGTGTCCCGCTCCCTTCCCCTTCCCCTGGCGGCCCTGGGGGTACGTTTCCTCTCCCTGCCCTGGGTGCGGCGCGGTCTTTGCCGCAGCGCCTTTGCCGATCCCGACGCCAGTGTGGGGGCCCCCGAACTGGAGATCGCCTCCCTCCACCTCACCTGTCCAGGGTGGGCCAGCTCCCTCGCCAACTTTGCCCAATCCGGTGGCTTTGCCGGCTGTGGCGATCCCCTGCCGCCCCAACCCATCCGGGTGCTCTGGGGGGATCAGGATCGGGTGCTGGGTGCTGGCCTGCGCCGTCAGGCCGATGCCCTCCTGGGGGATCGGATCGTGCCCGTGCCCCGTTGCGGTCACCTGCCTCACCTCGACCAACCCACACTGGTGCGCGACCAGTTGTTCGCCCTGCAGACCCATGGCCCATCCGCCTGACCTCCGACCTCTCTCCGCTTCACCCCTCCCCAGTCGTCCTGGGGTGAAGCTGGTAGCAGCCCTTCTCTCCCTGGTGCTCCTGCTCGGCGGTGCCCTCTTCTCCCCCCTTCCAGCGCAGGCCTCCCTGCTGCACCTGGAGGGTCCCATCCCCGCGGACCTTGGGGTGCAGGACCATGGGCTGGCCCCCTGCCCCTCGCCCGCCCACTGCGCCCAGGCAAGCTGGGCCGTGCCGAATCCCCAGGAAGCCCTGACCCATCTCCTCCCTGTGGTGCTGGCTCTCGATGGGGTGGAGCTGGTGGAAACCGATGGTTCCTATCTCCACGCCACCGTCACCAGCCGATTGTTCGGCTTTGTGGATGATCTGGAGCTCTATGCCGATGGCACCGAAGGCGAGCTGAAGGCACGCTCCCAGAGCCGGCTTGGAGATTCTGATCTGGGGGTGAACGCCCGTCGCCTCGATCGCCTCCATCGGGCCCTGGAACAGAGCTCGAGCCCCCCTCCCGCCCCCCAGCCTTAAGGATGGTTCCAGCGTTGAACACCGACGGTGTGCCCTCCCCGGGCGTCCTGCAGCCGCCAGGCCAGCTCACCCGGAAAGAGGTTCTTGCCGCTTCCGCTCCCTGGGTTGGGGCCGGCCTCAATATCCTGCCGGGCTTGGGCACGGGCTACCTCTATCAACGGCGCTGGCGGGCCTACTGGATCACGGCCCTCTTGGGAATCCTCTGGCTGGCCCTCGAGGCCGTAGGTCCTTGGGAGCTGGGTCCGCCGTTGCCGGAGCTGCTGGCTTTGGCCGTGTTCACGGCGGCGGAGGCCTTTCTGGCCGCCCGCCGGGCGCGCATGGACTGATCCATGGCGCCGTCCGCCAAAGCCGATCGCTCGCCGGGGCCTTTCCTGGCCCTGTTGTCCAAGGGGCTGGAGCTCTGGCTCCGCCGGCAGTGCCAGGAGGTGGAGGCCCTCGAGCTCCAGCTCGAGGGCGCGATGGCCCAGTGGCTGCAGGGGAACCTGCAGGGGGTGCGGCTGCGGGCGCGGCGCGTGGTCTTTCAGAACCTCTCGTTGGAGCAGGTGGATCTGGCCAGCGAGCCGATCCGTCTGAAGCTGCCCGGCCTGTTGCGCCACCAGCCTCTCCAGCTCAACCAACCCTTCCGGGTCCGGGGATCGGTGGTGTTTTCCGAAGAGGGTCTGAGTCGGTCGCTCACCCGGCCCGAGGGGCAGGAGCTGGCCGACCTCCTCTGCCAGGGCCTCCAGGGCGGCGGCACCTTGCAAGGTGCCCAGCTGCAGGATGGGCATCTGATTCTCCAGTTGCTTCCCTCCCAGGGAGGGAAGCCGGAAGCGCTGGCGACCCACATCGTTCTCGACGCAGCGGGGCTTCAGGTTGTTCCCCTTCAGGGCGGGCCTGCCGTAGCCATCCCCCTCGATGAAGCCATCACCCTCGAGCGGGCCGAGGTGCGTGACGGCAGCCTGGAGTTGGCGGGGGTTGCCCTGGTGAAGCCCTAGAGCCGCTCCGAGAGGGGGAGCACCAGGGTGACAAGGGAATAGACCACCGCGGGGACGAAGAGATAGCTGTCGATTCGATCCAGGATTCCTCCATGACCCGGGATCGCATCCCCGGAATCCTTGAGCCCCGCATCCCGTTTCATCATCGATTCCGTCAGGTCGCCCACCACGGCAAACAGGGCCACCACAACCCCCAGCCCTCCCCCCAGCAGCCATCCCAGCCGCCAGCCCAGCACCAGGCCCCCCAACCCGCCCACCAGGGCAGCGCAGGCCACCCCCCCCAGGGCACCCTCGATGGTTTTCCCAGGAGAGATCGGAGAGAGGGGGGTTCGTCCCCAGCGACGGCCGATGCCGTAAGAGCCGATGTCCGTGGCCACGATCAGCAGCACGGCCAGCAGGGTGAGGGCCAGCCCCGAGGTCCAAGGCCAACCCAGCCCCGAAATGGTGCCCGTGAGGCGGGGGGCGAGGGCTGGATCGGTGATGGCCCGCAGCTTGATCCAGTGGCTGGGCAGGAAACCGAGGTAAAACAAGCCAAAGATCGACGCCGCAATGTCGGCGATGGTGCCCGTCACCGGTTGGAGCAGCAGCCAGCCGCAGATCACGGCCCCCGAAGCCGGCAGCACTGCCGCCGCCACGTCGCCCACCCCCTCGTTTCCCGGCCAGTTGCCTGCGCTGGCGGCCATGGTGGAGGCCAGCAGGAGCTGCACCGCCACCAGGGTGGTGCGCACCGCCGGCCGGATCCCCTTGAAGCGGGCCATGCGGAAAAATTCCAGCAGGCCCAGATGCACGATCACCCCCACTGCCAGGGTGAACCACCATCCCCCAAGCAGGATGAAGGCCGCCCCCAACCCCCCCGCTGCCCAGCCACTCGCCAGGCGGGCCAGAGAGGTGCGGCTTTGGGGTTGGGGGATCAAGGCGGGAGGCATGGGAAACAACGGATCAGCTCATCGCTCGGCGGCGATGACGAACAGGGGTTCGGCGGCGGCCAGCCGGGCCTGGGTTCCCCGCCGTTGCATCCGGTGCACCGTGGCCTGAATCACCTGCACATCCCTCGCTTCCAGCCGATCCAGTCTGTCGGTGGCATCCACCAGCCCCTCCAGACTCACCGTGCTGATCACCAGGCGGCCGCTCGGTTTCAGCGCGTCCCACACGGCCATCAGCGTGTCGCCCAGGGGCCGGCCCACCTCCAGCAGCACCCGATCGGGATGGGCAGGCAGGAGGTTCAGATCATCAGGGGCCTTGCCGGAGTGGATCTGGAGGTTGCTGATGCCAAAGCGCCGCTGGTTTCGCTCCAGCAGCTCAATGGCATCGGGGTCGCGCTCCAGGGTGTGCACCATGCCCGACGGCATGAGCCGGGCAATTTCCAGGGCCAAAGCGCCCGTGCCTCCGCCCACATCCCAGACGAGGGAATCGGGGCTGAGCCGCAGATGGGCCAGCAGGATCACCCGGAGCTCCATCGGCGTGGGGCTGAAGCCCGGGGCGTCCTGAAAGGCTCCGTCTGGTAACCCGGGGGTGACGAAATCCCAGTGAAAGGAACTTGGCTGGTTCACAGGCACAGGTTGACCGGCAACGCTTTTACAGGCAACGCTCCCCCTTCAGGCCCTGCTCTCTCCGGCCACCACCTTCACCGTATCAGTGATCTGGCCAGGCCACAGGGTGTGTTGCTCCTCCAGCCAGGCGGCCCGCTCACCATCCATCCGCTCTCCGGGCACCACCAGGGGGATGCCCGGGGGATAGGGCACCAGAGGTTCCGCCGCCACACGTCCCACCGCTTCGCGCAGGGGAACCCAGGTGCCAGGGGATCGCCAGGCCTGGCCGATGGGCATCTCCAGGCGGCCCACCAGGGGAACGGGCGGGGTGGGCACCGCGGGCAGGGGCGACCCCCCCAGGGCCCTGCGCAGGTGGGCGAGCAGGGGAGGAAGCTGACGCTCCAGGGTGCGAGGGGGCGCCAGCCCCAGGCAGAAGAGCAGGAGGGCGGGTTCGGGGAGTTCGGCCATTACCCCCCTCTCCTGCAACCAGGCATCGGCTCGGAGCCCATTCACCCCAAAGGCGCCGGTGTGAACCAGCAGACGGAGGGGGTCCTGGGTGGGCACAAGGGCCAGCCCCTCTTCCTCCAGACGCCGTGCCAGGCGCCGGCCCCGTCGTTCGGCGCGCTCTCGCTGCCCCTTCCCCGCGGCAGAGGCCATCTGTTCGAGAGCCGCGGCCGTGGAGGTGAGCAACAGGGCGCTCGGGCTGGAGGTCTGCAACCACAGCAGGCTGGTTTCCAGCGCTGGGATGGCCACACGGTTCCCCTGGCTCAGAAGCGCGGCTCCCTGGGCCAATCCCCCCGCCACTTTCTGGGGGGAGAGCACCACCAGATCCGCTCCCGCCGTCAGGGCTTCCCCCCTGCCGTGGGCCTGGTCCACGAGAACCGGTATGTCATGCCCGTGGGCCAGCCGCACCAGGGGGGCAAGATCGGTGGCCAGGCCCTGATAAGTGGGATCGAGCAGCACGAGCGCCGCCACCGGCCCCTGGGCCAGGGCGGTGGTGAGGATCGTGGCCAGCAGGGCTGGGGGCAGGGGCAGCCAGAGCCCCGTGCTGGAGTCAAAGGGAGGGGCATAAAAAAGAGGCTCCAGCCCGCCCAGCACGCAGGCGTGGAGCAGGCTGCGATGGAGGTTGCGGGGCAAAAGCACCCGGGAGCCAGGGGGCGCCATTGCCAGCAGCGCCGCCTGAAGCAGGCCGGAGGCGCCATTGACGCCGAACCAACAGGTTTCTGCCCCCAGCAACGCCGCGCAGCGTCGCTGGGCCTCCGCCACCGCCCCCTCCTTCAGCAGCGGCCCGCCCCACGAGGGCAGTTCCGGCAGGTCCCAGGACCCAGGGGCACGGCGCAGAACCTTGCGCAGGCTGGCTGGCAGGGCCCGCCCCTGGCCATGGGCGGGCAGGTGGAGCGGCAGGTGGGGGGGGGCTTCCAGGGCAGGGAGAAGGGGAGCCGTGGGCCGGACGCTTTCGGCGGAAGGGCCCATGGATGCCAGGGAGAGGTTCCTAAAGTTTGCCCAGCCGACGAAAGATCCCTGACCCTTTCTGCTGCGCTCCCCCCGGGCTCGACCGAACCAGTTTCACCGCCGCTCCAGGATCCGGATCTTTGCTACGACCCGGATCGCCACCTCCGCTGGCTCCTGTTGCGGCCCTGGATTCTTCTCACCCGGCTGGTGGTGGTGGTGTTCACCCTG
>JBEIGX010000105.1:0-8098 GCA_040381675.1 Aphanothece sp. | reverse complement strand
GCAGCGCTCTGCAGCGTCTGAAAGGGGGTGCCGGTACTGGGATTGAGGTCGGGGTTGCCCTTGGCGACCACCTTTGGCTTGGTGGGATCGCTGAGATCAGTTACCACGATGGTGCCAGAGCTGCCACCAACGGTGTAGAGGTAGCGGTGGAGCGTTGAATAGGCCGAGCTTTCCGCATTCGCCCCCACGGCGCCCATGTTGATCAGCCCAGGGGAGACGAGGGCATTGGATTCGTTCTGTGGGAGGACGGAAAACGTAATAGCCATGACCAGAACCGGACCAGTGCCCAACCTCGCCTTACTCGCGGAGCGATTGGATAAGTCCCGGTTAAATTTCTCGAAATTGTCGATTCTTGTTCGCCCTGCATACACCGACAGTCTTCGACCATCACCTGTGCAGGTGTTACCGGATACCGACAACCCGCGAGGGGAATGACGGCAAAGGCTTCCGCTGGCGTCATCCTTTCGTTGGCTAGAGATCCACCTTGGGCTTCCTGCGTTAGGAGGGCGTTCAGGTCCGCCAGGTCCTCTCCCGCTTAGCCTGTCCGTAGGGTTCATCCGTATCGACGATGGCTCCAGCGCTGCATGAATCGGTGGCTTCCCTGAACACACATGGGGAATCTCCTCTCACCAGTGGTGAGTTCGCCTTGGAGCTCATCCGGCGTCAGACCCGCCGCCTGGGCAACCTGCAGGCCGAGGTGCTCGCTGACCGCGACCCAGAGCCATTGCATCAGCTCAGGGTGAGCCTCAGACGTCTGCGCACGGCCATCGGGCAATTCGCCCCCGCCTTGGAATTTCCAGACGGCGTGAGCGTGCGGCGAGTCGCTGCCGTCGCCCGGCGAACAGGTCTCTGTCGTGATCTGGATGTGCTGCATGGGCGACTCCGCGACCAGTTGTTGCCCCGACTGCCCGATGGAGAACAGGCGTGCCTGGAGGGAGCGATGAAACGCCTTGGTCAGGATCGGGCCCAGGCCTTCACCACCCTCCACGAAGCTCTGCTCAGCTCCCGCTATCTCAAATTGCTGGCCCGGTTGCACAAATGGCAGCACAAGCCCCGTTTCACCCCCCTAGGCCTCCAGCCTCTGGTTCCCTGGCTGTCCGAGTGGCAAGCTCCCTTCACAGCCGGACTTTCCCTGGATCCTGGATGGTTGGAATCGGACCCGTTGGCGGAGACGCTCCATGGACTCCGCAAGCGGATCAAGCAGGCGCGCTATTGCCTTGAGCATCTCGACCCGTGGTGTGAGGCCGCCACCAAGGCTTGGATTCAAGATCTCAGGTCAGCCCAAGACCACCTGGGTGAACTGCATGATCTGCAGATTCTGCATCGCAACTTCATCCTCGGAGACAGCCTGAAGAAACCCCTGAAGCTGCCCGTCCTGCAGACAGAGTTGGAGGCCCAGCAACAGCTGGCCTGGATCCAATGGCGTGAGCTGGCCGAACGGATGCACACGGAGAGCTATCGCCGCACAGTGCAGCGCCAGCTGCAGGAGCTGGGCCAAGGGGGGTAGGCCGATTGGCCTTTCGCATTATCCCGGTGCTCGAAGGAGCGGCCCCCCTTGGGATCGGCGGATGGCCACGATCCCAGCTCGGGGAGGCCGATCCGGCACCCCTGATGGCCAGTTCGAACCCAGAGGAACGGTTCGCAATTGCTCGAAGGCCACTCCCTTTCTGTCCACCAGCTGGTGCGCCTGGATCTCCTGGGCTTCCCTGCGGCGCGTGCCGTTTACCTCCCCAGGATGCTGAACCGCGAGAAAGAGGGTCGCTTCCCCTTGACCGTTCTCGGGTTGGTCGAAACAGATGCCGCAGAGTTCGCACTCCATCGGTCCCATGGCAAATGGCACGGCTTGGCCCCTGGCTGGACCGGACGCCGGCAACAACCAGCAGCTGTTGTTGCCGAACACATCACTAGAGCTGGAGGCACTGGAACGGTCGGTCAGCATCCAGAGGTTGCCGGCGCGATCAAAGGCCAGGTTGTCCGGGTTGGCGAAGCCCATGCCCCCCTGCCAGGGGGTACCCCCGGTGGCCACCATCCACCAGCGAAAGACTCGGCTTTCATCTCCTGTTGGATCGTCCTCCAGTCGCATCACCCACCCGTGGGGCCACGACGTCTCTCCAGAGGGACCACGGAAAATGGAGGGATCGGCATGGCCTTCTGGATCCCGACCGGCGGCTGTGTAGGCGATCAGCAAGGCTCCGGTCTTTGGGTCTAGTTTTGTGTCTTCAGGTCGGGCAGCAGGGGTGGCGCCAATGGCGTTTGCCGCCAGGTGGGCATCGATCAGGATGGCCCCCATCCGTTCTTCTCCCGTGCCGGGGTAGAGGTCTGCCAGGTTCGGATAGCGGCTTCGGTAGCGGTTCACCGCTGCGTCATCCACCAAGGCTTCCCCACCAGCTCGGCTCCGGTCGCTGTGGGGCACCAGGGTGGGCTGGCTGATGCCGAATCTTTCGAGATGGCTCGGGAGGTTTGGATCCACCGGCGTGCTCGGATCTAAGGCCAACCAGCGGCCTGTTCCTTTTCCATCGGCTCCTGGCGGGTCGAAGCGGGCCACTTCCAATCGGCCCCGTTCCAGCAACCTGGAGTTGGATGGATCGGCAGGATCCCTGACGACCTCCTGGCTCACGAAACGGTACAGATGACCGCCGTGCCGATCGCAACCGGAGTACACCTGGAGTGGTGAGCCAGGCACGGCCCGAATGGCCACGGCTTCATGGCGAAAGCGTCCCAGCCAGCTGTGCTTCATCGCTGGGCTTTTGGGATTTCCTGGGTTGAGCTCCACCATCCAGCCGTATTTATTGCCTGCCAGCCGAAAGGGATTGCCGAGCCCGGAAAGGCGATCCTCATCACAGCGAAAAAGTCGCTCCGATGGGGGAGGGGAGGAGCCATCCGCGTAGACCGGTTCCACCACGTGATCCTGGAAATTTTCTTCTGCTGAAAGCAGAGTGCCCCAGGGTGTTCGTCCTCCGCCGCAGTTGGCGAAGGTGCCGATCACCCGATCCCCCAGGCCATCGTTGTAGCCCATCCGTTGCTGTTGTCGAAACACGGCCGCTGCAGGCCCGGTGCACAGCAGACGCTGCTGGGGATCTGCCAACCCACTCAGGCCTGTGATCCTTCGGTCTTTCGCACCCGGTTGGCGGTGCCAGCGACCCTCCCGATCTCGTCTAATTGCGGCGACCCCAATGCCGAGGTCTTCCATGGCTGCCCTGGCCACGGCCACCACCATCGCCAGCACCTGATTGTCCTGGGGAAGGCTGGAGGCGTCGATGCGACCATCTTTCGGGGCCAGGGATCGGATCAGAGCCTGCACCGGTGGCGGTGTTCTCAAGACTTCGCCCAAGCCCTGGCGCCAGGGCAGGAAACTGATGTATTCGAAATTGATGGTCAGAAGGGCTGTGCCATCGGCTTGGGGGAAGAAGGCCAGAAAATCGTTGTTGGAGCCGAAGCGTCCATCCGCCAATGGGTCCCCCCACACCGCCAGCACGTCACTTTGAAACCCATCGGGAACCGTGAGCCGATCGTGCAGGGTGACGCGGGAGAGCCTCTCACGCTGCTGGGGCCCATCCATGCCATCCGTGGGCACGGGCAAGGGCATCCGGATCTGGGGGCGTTGGGCACCAGGACTGCTTGCCGTCGCCCTGGATTTAGCGAGAAGTGGCGGTGCCAGCATTCCCGACCCGCCAAGCCCAAGGAGCTGCAGCAGAAGCGTGCGTCGGTTCACCCGGTAGGAAGGGAACTTCAACAAGAATAAACAGCGGAGGATGGTGTCTTAACTCCTGCTTAACCCCTTGATGATGCAACCCTATTCAAGGGTGACTAATTTAATAGATTATATTATTAAGCTTCCTGTGCTTCGTTCGCTCCTGATTGCTTTTTCTGCCCTTGCCATTGGTGGCACCCCTGGCCTTGCACAGGTCAGCTTTGTCAACGGATTGACCCTTCCCGGTCAAGCTCTTGACCTTTCTGGTGACCTCACTTCCGATCGTGGGCGAGTTGGCTATTTCTCGGATTTGTATTTTGATCCAAACCGTCAGGAGTGGTGGGCCCTCTCCGATCGCGGCCCAGGCGGTGGTGTGATCGACTATCAGACTCGTTTGCAGCGCTTCACACTCGATGTGGATCTCTCAACGGGTGCTATTTCAAATTTTGCCATCCAGGACACCATCAAGTTCAAAGATGGGTTGGGACAGTCTTTCAATGGCTTGAATCCCCTGCTGCTCAATGGTGACAAGTCTGTTCTCGGCAATTCCTTTGACCCCGAGGGGTTTGTGATTCATCCCTCAACAGGCAACTTTCTTGTTTCGGATGAATACGGCCCCTCTTTGATTGAGTTCAACCGCGATGGCAAACTGCTGCGGCGTTTTGATACTCCAGCCTATCTCGTGCCCCGGACCAGCGCGGGAACCGATTACGTGGCTACCCGTGACGAGAATCCCATCGGTGGTCGTCAGGACAACCGGGGCTTCGAGGGACTGGCCATCACCCCAGACGGGACAAAGGCCTTTGCGGTGTTTCAGGATCCTTTGTTCAACGAAGTGGGCACGAGAGATGGCCGCAATAGTCGGAACGTTCGCATTGTGGAATTCGACTACGCCACGGGACAGTCCACGGGCCAATATGTCTACCAATTGGAACTCCAGTCTGCGGTGAGGGACCGGATCTTGGCCGACGGTGGAACGGCGACGGACACCGATCCACGCCAAGGGCGGAACATTGGCCTTAGTGCCATCGTTGCCCTGGGCCCGGATGGGGACGGCCATCAGCGCTTCCTTGTGCTGGAACGGGACAATCGGGGGCTCGGTGTGGATGATCCTGCAGGAGCCGGCGTCATTGGCTCGAAACGCGTCTATGAGATCAGCCTGAAGGACGCCACCAAACTCATCGGCGCTGCCGCAGAGATCCAGTTGGGTGCCAACGCTTTACCCACAGGAGTGCTCTCCGTCCTCAAAAATGAGTCCACCCCTCTGATTGATCTGGCGGCCAACACCGTTCTTCCCAATGGAAAACGGGTGGAAAAGTGGGAGGGCCTGACCATTGGCCCGGTTCTCGATGACCTCAGTTACCTCGTCCTGGCCGGCACCGACAATGACTATTCCGTGACTCAGTCTGGGTCGGGTCAGCAGTTTGATGTCTATGTGGACTTCACTGGCCAGAGCCTCCAGCGGGATATTGGTAGCCCCAATCTCCTCAATGGGGTTGACCAGGGGCCCGTGCCCAATGGCTACGAACTCATTCCCGGTGTGTTGCATGCTTACAAATACAACACCAACAACTATCAGGCCCCCGTTCCTGGCCCCCTGCCGGTCCTCGGCGCGGCAGGGGTCTGGGGATGGAGCCGGCAACTGCGGCGACGGATTCGCAAGACCCGGGGGAATGGTCGCTTCAGCTGAGGATCAGAAGAACACCTTCAGACCCGCTTCGATGCCGTTCTGGTTCAGGTTGAATCCCGTTTCCCGATCCGCCCCATTGCTGTAGGCGAGTCCCATCAAGCGCCAGGACACATCGAGCTGGGTGTTGGCTCCCAGGGCAATGCCCAGACCCACCTGGGCATTGCCGCTGAGGTCTTCTTCCCCGGCCAGTCCAAACCCCCCGATATCCCCTCGGGCAAAAAGCCGCAGTCCGGGGGTGAGAAACACCGATGCCTGGGTGCCCACCAAGGGTTGGGCCCAGGTGCGCTCCCAGCTTCCCTGCTTCTGTAGCCGGAGGCCCAGGGGGCCCCTACCTTCCACCGTGGCGGCCAGATCCAGCTGGTCGCGCAGCACCCGCACGCCGGCGTAGGGAATCACCGTGAGATCACCGGGCCTGCCGATGGCCTGCTCCACGGCACCGAGTCGATAGCGGAAGGCGAAATCGAAAATTCCCTGGATGGAGGTCTGCTCCACCCGACCGGTCAGAAGACCCCGTTTCCCGGTTTTGGCAATGGCATCTCCCACCTGGGCGTAATACAGGTCGGTCATCAGACCAAAGCGCCCGTTTTCCAGGCTGGCCCTGGCGGACCCCACGGTTTCGATGGTGGGAATCAGCTCCTCCAGGGACGTGTCCACGTCCGCTTCAAAGCCACGGATAGTGGTGGTGCCCCAGCTGCGCAGGGGGGCGAAGCCGTAGAGCTCCACCGTGCCTCGCCAGGGTGATGGATTCACCTCTTCGGCCCTAAGGGGCTGGCCCGCCAGCACGGCCAAAACAACGGACACCCATGTCAAGGGGAAGATCGCACGGGCGATCATTGGCATCTGCTGCAGCTCCAACACACCTTTGCATGAATTTGGTTTGGTTTCTTGCGATTCCGTCCCTCTTTGTGTTGTGTTCTCTTGGCCGGTCAGGTTTCTCCTTGTCTGAGGCGCTCTGTCAGCACCGTCTGCACCATGAGGCGAAGGGTTGGACGGTTGCCACCGGCGCCCCGCCAGATCTCAATCCACTGCACCATGGCGGGCCCCTCCGTCTCGCTGGGGTCACCATCCCCCACGCTGCTCGCCAGACGATTTAGATAGGCAAGGGCATCATCGAGGCAAGAAGGGCCCTCTCCGAAGCCATCCAATCGCGGATCCAGAGAGGCCAGAAGCGTTTCCAGGCCTGTGGCGCTCAGCTTGGGCAGGAGCGCCCCTCCGCCGAGGTCACCGTCCCGCTCGATGTCTCCTTCCATTCCAGCTGCCTCCACAGACCTCTCCGTTGCGCGTTCAGGAGTCTGCTGCTTCTTTGTCTAAAATTTCCCTAGGCCCACGGCAACCCCATGTTGAAGCTCTGCCTGCAGTTGCTCGTGAGCCTGATCATTGTCTGCCGTTCCCTGGCCTTGTTTGGCCAACTCCGCCGAGCCTGGCGCAGCGATCGACTGGCCTTGCAATTTCAACAGGAGTTGCGGCGGCGAGGCCTCATGGCCCCATCCTTCCGCCTGCCTGCCTCTTGAGGTGGTGCACGGCATGGATCACCACCCCCCACAGTTCAGCTCCCTCTTGCTGTCCATCGTTTAAAGCGATGGGAGGGGTCGCCCCGTCCCTGGCCTCCAGCTGGAGAGCCTGGGATCTGTTCGATTGGGCGCACAGGCGTCGCACGATGAACCTCCCCTCGAACACGGCCACCACGACACAGCCAACCTGAGGATTCAGGCTCCGGTCGATCACCAGCAGGTCGCCATCGAGAATGCCCTCGTCCCGCATGGCAGTCCCCCGCACGCGCATGAAAAACGTGGACAGCGGGGAGGGGATCAGTTCTCGGTTGAGATCGATCCGTCCCTCCACATAGTCGTCTGCGGGACTCGGGAATCCGGAGGCTGGGCGAGGGTCGCCGGAGATGGCCATTTGCTGACACCGAGGCGTGATAGTACAAGTGTATCCAGCTCGAGGGTGCCAGCATGGATGAGCTCTCCGCGGGTGTGGCGTCGTGGCCTGTCCGAGCTGTGGCAGTTGGGCGGTCAAGGCGGATCGCAGCTTGGCGGGTCGCATGGTTTGTGCCCGCTGTGGCGCGCCGTTGGGGCTGGGCGCTCGCCAGTCTTCCTCCAGGAAGGCGAGGAGGCGATGGGGTCTGGCGTCGCCGCGGCGGTGGCGGCTTTGGTGGCCGTTGCTGGTCTTGGTGGGGATCTCGGCAGTCCTGGCCGCCCAGGCTCCCAGGCCCGGCTTCAGGGATGGGCCGCCCTCCAGTCCAGGTGGGCTCGGCATGTGACCATCCGCTGACAGGTTGGTCGCAATCCGAAGAAATCTTGGAATATGGGCCGGTTGCTGTTAGCCAGAGCAGAGGAATGTCAAACAATCCCGTCGTCAATCTCGCCTCAATGAGTTTGCGCCAACTGAGAGATATGGCACGTAGGGTCGGCATTTTTCGCTACAGCTCTGAAAATCGCGAGCAGTTGACGGACGCGATTGCCGATAAGGTGATGGATGGATCTATCCCTTTGGCCGATCTGGCCGCCATCGAAGCGGAGATGGCCCCGGCGCCGAGGCCAGCGCAGGAGACGCGTGTGGTGTTTCTGCCGCGGGATCCGCAGTGGGCCTATGTGTTCTGGGAGATCAGCGAGGACGATCGGGATCAGGCCCAGCTGGATGGAGCCCAGCAGCTGTGCCTGCGGGTGGCGGATGTGACCGGCCTGGCTGGGGGCTCCACCCATCCCCATACCCTG
>JBEIGX010000104.1:0-8145 GCA_040381675.1 Aphanothece sp. | reverse complement strand
TTCACGTATTTCGCACCTTGCTTGCGGGATTGTCTCTGGCAGCCGCCCCTGTCTCTGCAGCAACGTTCGATGTCACCCAAGTCCCTTGGGGTGATGCCACAACCGCAAACTCCTTAGCCTGGGCCATTCATCAAGCCAATATCACTCCTGGTTTCGACACGATCAGACTGTTCAACGACGTGAGCGTTGATGCGGCTACCGTTTATGAACCAGCAACTGGATTTCTTACAGAAATGACCGATACCTCGGGGCTCAGGATCCAAGGCAACGGCCACTCCTTGGCAGGGAATCCCGGTTTTCTAACAATTAACGGAAATTATATTGGCAAGGACATACCATCACGGAACTTTAACCTGAACGCCGGAGATCAGCTTCTTGCACCTGGCTATTCGTTCGCGAGGATTGCTGATAACGTCCTCGACGTTTCAATTGATGGCATGGTTTTTGATGGCTTGAATGCTGTTCTAGACATTGGCAGGAATTCGCTTGTTTCAATTACCAATTCCACCTTCCAAAAATTAGTTCCCTTTGGCTTTCACGCGCGATCAGCAATCGCTGCTGCGGCCGGTTCCACTGTCAACTTGACAGAAGTTGTCATGAATAAACTCAGTCCTTTCCCACGTTCTACATTCGGATCCGAATACATTTGGGAGATTCCGGCAATTTATGGCAACAATGCCACGCTTAATGCCTTCAAAACTGTTTTTGATCTGTATGGGACCTCGCAAGTTTCAGGTGCAGTGAGCTGGGCAGGAGGAATTGCCAATATTGTTTCATCTACCATAACCGGTCCAAGCCTTTCCATCTCAGGTGGGGTTCTTAATCTCGTCAACAGCGTTGTAAGGCCAGGTGGGGATACAACATATGCTCGCATCCAAGCTTTTTCCGGCGGCGTGGCCAATGTCATTGCCTCAACGCTTCAATTTGATGCAATTAACTCAACAATTCCAAATTCCCGATTTTGCGCCAGTCTCAGTCTTTATCCGTGCAATGGCGCTCCGTTGCAAGCTTTCTCCAACGGAACGATTCACCTTCAGTCAAGTGCTGTTTCTGTTTTAAATGAAGCCTTTCCCGGAATTCAGTTTCCCTATTCTGATTCGTACGACCCGCAAACGGGCGCGCCCATTGCTGGTGTTCTCACCGCCGATCAATACTCCTACGTCCAGCCTGTCACCAATCAGAATGCTGCCAATTTAGAGATTCTCTTTCAGCAGCCCAGCCTGATCACGGCAGGTGTTGCCTACACGCTCGACCCGAACAGCAATCCTCCCTTTGACGCCTATTTTGATCTTCCTGGCGGTGCCTCACCCAACCCATCCGGTCCTCTCGTTGGCGTGGTCCCCAATGCCGATGCTCTTAACCAACTCATCAATCCGATTGATGGCAGCGTGATCAGCACCGACGTGTACGGCAACCCACGCACCAGCAACGGCCAACGAGACGTGGGTGCTGTGCAAACTGCCGTTCCAGGCCCTCTCCCCTTGCTGGGCTGTGGCGCCGCCTTTGGCTGGAGCCGTCGTTTACGCCAGCGCATTCGACGAGGGGCGGGCCATGGAGAAAGCAGAGCTGCTGGCTAGAAGCGCAGGCTCCGCCCCACCAGCACGCGTGCCCCGAGCAGCCGGCGGCCAGGAGCATCACGAACACCTGGGGTCCGGTTGCTCCGATCCCGGAGTCGCCGGGCGCCCGGCTGGCGATCAGCGCGATCCACGCCAGCCCCAGCGCCAGGTGCACGATCAGCACCGCAGACATTTAGACGCGGGGCATGAGCTAAAGCTGGGAAATCCGCGGCAAGAAGATCAGCGGCTATTGCAAGATCAACGGCAAGGGCACGATCACCGAGTCCAAGCATGGCATCTGATCCCCAAGCGTGGCCCCTGTAAGCAGCGGGGGCCATTTTTGAACGATGAAAGGGGAAATAGGTGCCTGAAAGATCAGGCACCCTGTGGAAGATCAGCTTCCTTTGCCGGCAAGATCATCGATGGCATCGCCCACCGATGCAGCGGCCTGCTGAACCTTGTCCTTGAGAGCGCCGGCGGCATCCATCAGATGGGATTGGACCTGCTTGGCTTCACCCTCAGCCTTCATGCGGTCGTCGCCGGTGATATCGCCGGCAGCAGCTTGAAGCCGTCCTTCGGCGTCCTTGGCGGTGGCCTTGATCTTGTCTTCGAGACTCATTGATTTTGGGCAAGGGGATGAACAGAAGTGAAAAGCGAGGCCTCACCTCCGATTGAAACGTAGCCACGAAAACGCTTCACGCCCGCTTCAGGACACGCAGCACGACAAGCAGAAGCACTGCACCAAGTGTGGCAACCAGAACGCTACCCAGCAGGCCACCTCCGGCGAAGCCGGCGAGGCCGCTGAAGAACAGACCACCGATCAGGGCGCCGATGATTCCCACCACAAGATCGCCGATCAGTCCGAAGCCACCCCCCTTGACCAGCACGCCAGCAAGCCAGCCGGCGATGACCCCAACGAGCAGAAACCAGAGAACATTCATTCCGAACACCGTTGCAATGGATTGAGGTGACGATCTGCCGCAAGATCAAGATTCTGGGCAGACCCTCCTACCCATCCTGAACAGCCTTGCCGTCATCCGCCATGAATGTGACAGAAATCGATGTCAGAGGGCTCCTTCTGAACCTTTGAAGTACACGTCTTTTACTTTCCCCTGGCGATCCGTGAGGCAGCCCCAGGGCGCTGTGGCTTTGGGGACCTTCACATCAACACTGATGCCTGATGCATCGCTCGTTTGCTGGATCACCTTCAAGTTGCTGTGTGGAATGCCCACGGTCTTGGCAACAGATGTGAGGCAATTGTTCTTGGCTTTCATCAGCGCATCGGCCGAGACGGACTGGGCACGAACAGGAGAATCAATCACAAATGGTGACATTGCCAGGGCCGTGGCCGCAATGACGCTCGAAACATAAATCATGGTCTCCCCCATTCCAGGTGGCGAATCAAGGCGTCTTTACCATACTGAGCCAGGGTCAAGGTGACAGCCTCGCTGAAGTTGCTTCCAGTCAGTGCGACATAGACAACAGCGAGATCACCTGGCCGCTTGTCTGGCCAGTCCTCAAGAATGAAATCCTCCATCACCTCCGCTTCCTGAATCGGGCCGGGAACATAGGCAGTCATCCTTGCCACTGCGGCCTGGATGACCTCGGGCGTGATCGATGTTTGCGCTTCCTCCGCAAGGAGTTTCCAAGCAGCTGAATAATTTTTTCTGGTAATCAGATCCCCAAAGTGCTGTGCAACATCTCGGTAGGACATGGCGTTATTCTGCTCCTGCTTGATCGAGTCTGGATCAGGATATCGTTGACGGTTACAGCATCAGTGCTTGATCAAGATAGGCTGGCAAAATTTTTTACCAACAACCGGGACCATGAAGAGAAACCTTGGACGGCTCAGAGCCCGAAGGCCAGCGGAAGTGCTGGCAGCCAACCGGCGGCTTTAATTTGGCGAACAGCAGGCAAATATTGTCATGATTTCCGGGCAACCTGCGTTTTAATGACATTCTTGAGCTACTCGCAGAATGCAACCTGATAACTTCACCAGTGTTCTGAAGAATTCCGCGCGTTGAAGCCAACTAAAGCCCTTCTAGCCCTGCTTGCAACCTCAGTTTCTGCCATACCCGCTTCGGCAGCCACCTTCACTGTCACGCAGAATTTTTGGGGAACGGACAGCACCGCCGGCACCTTTGCCTGGGCCATGCATCAAGCCGATACCACGCCGGGCTACGACACAATTAGCTTAACGACCAACGTTAGCGTTGACGACTACAACGGAGCCCACAACCCCCTTCGTCTCGCCACCATCACTGATCTCGCAGGCCTCCAAATTCAAGGCAATGGCCACTCCTTAATCGGAAACCCATCCTTCATCAACCCGGAAGGCACTGTTTACACCAAGACCAATCCTCAGCCAATCAGACCAAGTGACGTACTGACAGGAAGAGCATACTCATTCGCCAGAATCTCCGACTACGTTTCCAATGTCGAGATCAACAACCTCGTTGTTGACGGATTGAATTCATTTTTGAGTATCGGCAAGGATTCCATCGTTACCGTTCGCGATTCAATTTTCAGATACATGGGGGATTTTGGTCAACACCCGGCTCCCTTATTCGGAGCATTTGAGGACTCCACCCTCAATCTGCAGCGCGTCGTGATCAGTCATATCAATAACTTTCAAAAGCCCCTATCCAATAATCAGTATGTCTGGTACCCAACTATCGCGGGATCAGCTGCCACTCTCAACATGGAGAGAAGCACTCTGGATCTTCTAGCATCAGCCACAGGTGGCGGAATAGGCTGGAGCGGAGGGACGGCAAATGTGGTGTCCTCCGTGATTCTTGGACAGGGCCTGTCGATCTCGGATTACCTCTTAGAAGGGGTGCTCAACGTCGTCAATAGCGTGGTTCGACCCTATAACCAATCGGCCACAGCTCGCATTCAGGCGTATGATGGAGGAGAGGCAAACGTGGTTGCCTCCACGATTCAATATGATGCAACATTCACAGGCGACGTTAATGGCTGCCCTGCCGACTACACATGCAATGGAGCTCCCCTGCAAGCCTTTAATGGAGGAACAATCAACCTTAGCTCCACTGTTGCCTCAGTGATCAACAGCGATTTAGCCCAAATCGACCTTCCCTATTCCGACGAATATAGTAATAGGCCGGGCACCTTGAACGCTGATGCTTACTCGTTTGTGCAACCGGTCGACCAGCAGAATGCCGCAGCCCTGAAGATCCTCTTCGGCCAGCCCAATCTGCTCACGTCAGGCGTGCCCTATGCCCTGACTCCCAACATTGCTCCGTACCCGCCCATCTATGTCAGTCTGCCCACCGGTGCCTACCCACTCACTACTAGTCCGCTGATCGATGTCGTCCCCGATGCAAATGGGGCCAACCAACTCATCAATCCGATTGATGGCAGCGTGATCAGCACCGACGTGTACGGCAACCCACGCACCAGCAACGGCCAACGAGACGTGGGTGCTGTGCAGACTGCCGTTCCAGGCCCTCTCCCCTTGCTGGGCTGTGGCGCCGCCTTTGGCTGGAGCCGTCGTTTACGCCAGCGCATTCGGCGAGGGGCGGACCATGGAGAAAGCAGAACTGCTGGCTAGAAGCGCAGGCTCCGCCTCACCAGCGTGTTGCAGATCAGAACTGCAACACGCTGGTGGGGCGGAGAATCCAGCTGGCTTCTCCGTTCTGGAGCTTGTAGCAAATCTGGCGCAAGCCGCCGGTTGCCTTGGCGTTGCTATCTCCGGCCTTGTAGATCGGGAAGCGGCGCACCAGACAGCCCTCCACCACCCTGATCGCGTCATGGCCTTGATAGCAGGGCGGTGCAGACAAGCGGACGAAGAAGGGACTGCATGGATGAGCGGGAGCCGTCCACCACAATGGCCTGGACAATCCTCTCCAGCCAGCCCCCATGACGCCAGCAACCCGTGAGCAGATCCTGGCCAGCTCCGCCGGATGGGTGGCCGTGGTGCTGAATGTGCTGCCCGGACTGGGGACCGGCTATCTGTATCAGCGTCGCTGGAAGTCCTACTGGATCACCTCGGCCCTGGCCACCGCCTGGTTCGTGGCAGGGGCGGTGCTGGGGCAGGACGCCGATGCCGCCGCCGAGGTGCAGAAGCAGCTGGTGGGCCTGATCGGGCTGCTGCTCCTGGCGGGCGTCACGGCCACCGAAGCGGGCCTGGCCGTGCGGCGGGTGCGGCAGGGGCTGGCCGCGGGGGACAGGGGGTGAGCTCGCCCCTGCAGATCCGCATCTACCGGGAAGCCGACTGGCCGGCGGTGTGGGCCCTGCTGGAGCCCGTGTTCCGCGCCGGTGAAACCTTCCCCCACGACCCGGCGATCACAGCAGAGGACGCCCGGCTGTCGTGGGTGGGCCAGAGCCAGGCTGTGCTGGTGGCCGTGGATGGGGCTGGGAGCCTGGTGGGCACCTACTACCTCAGGCCCAACTCCCTGACCCTCGGCGCCCACGTCGCCAATGCGGGCTATGTGGTGGCCGGGCACTGCCGCCGCCAGGGGATCGGCAGCCGCCTCTGCCAGCACTCCCTGCAGACGGCCCGGCAGCTGGGCTTTCGGTCCATGCAGTTCAACCTGGTGGTGAGCACCAACACCGCCGGTATCCACTGCTGGCAGCGCAACGGTTTCCAGATCATCGGCACCCTGCCGGAGGCGTTCCGCCATCAACGTCTCGGCTACGTCGATGCCCTGGTGATGGGGCAACCGCTTCAGGGCGCCGCAGGGTAATGCTTCAATGGGGGTTAAGAACAACGGAACAGGAGCCTGGGCCATGGATCTGCAATCCTCCGGGGCCCTGCTGAGACTCCTCAATCTGGTGGCCATGGCCGATGGGGAGTGTTCATTGGAGGAGGAAAATCTGCTCCATTCGCTCACGAAGCAGCACAAGCTTCAGGCCCAGACCCTCGCTTGGCTGGATGATCTAGAGAACCCCAGCGATGTGGCAGCTCTGGCTGGCAAGATTGCACCGGAATATCATCCCCTCACGCTCAAGACCGCCATGATGGTGGCAAGCATCTCGCGGGGAAGAAACGATCATTCCTTCATCAATACGGAGGAAGATGATCTTCTTAGCAAACTGGGGGCTGCTCTTTCAATCTCGCCTGAGGGTATGGCGAAGGCCAGGGAAGAAGCAGAAGAGCAGCTCTGTCAGCAGCCTTCGCTTTGGCAGGTGCTCTTTGTCTGTTTTGGCACCCAGTTTGCAACCCCATTCGAGCGCACGAACCTCACCTGAGGAATCGGCCACCACCCCTCGGCAGGGTGCTCGATACAAGGCAGCGGCTGGACCGTTTTGGATCGCTTTTCCATCAAGCCAAACTGGATTCTTGCTGAAGGGCACGGATGGCGTTCCTCAGCTGGTCCAGCCGTTGCTCTGCTGGCCCGACCAATTCGATCAGCCGTGGCGCATGCTCTCGGGGCATGACATCGAAGCGACCTTCGCGATAGATCTGCTTGAAGATCGCGTCCACTTCGTCACGGTAGGCATGATCCACGGGACGGATCCCATCTTCCTCCATGGCCACGGGCCAGACCTCAGATTTTGGGACGAAAGCCAGAATGTCGAGATGATCCAACGACTCCCTCACGGCGGGCACCATCGAGGCCACGAAGGCATCGTCGATGTCGGTGGTGGCCTGATTGGCGGTGTATTGAGAATAGGCGAGATAATCGACCGGAGCGCGATCGAAAATCACATCATCAAACCTGCTCGCGTAACGATGGATACGAGAGATGTTGTAGTACATCTGAATACCGTTCTGAAGCCTGGTTGAGGCTTCGCGGAATTGAATCTCATAAGGGCCGAAGAGGCCCAGGGCGCGGTAGGGCTCTTCTTCCCGAAGAAAACCAGGATGGGCGACGACCCAATCGTTGACCACCGTGGATTTACCCAGAGAGTGGGATCCAGAAATCGCAATACGCATGGAGCCACAGGCGTGCCATTTGCCTATCCAAGCAATCTTTCACTACTTCTGAACCCGCATCCACGAGGACCACTGCGGGCGAATGGTTAACGAAACGTTAAGGCACCCACCGGGGCAGGATCATCGCCTTAACCTGTTTTTAACCACTGCAAGCCTCTATTGATCCACCTCCTGATCGCAGCTGCAGCAGCTGCCGGCCTGGCCGTGACCCATTCGAATCCCCGATGCGCCGAGACTCCAAGCCTGATGGGGGGATGGCAGCGTGAACAGGCCGTGGTCTTTCTCTGTGCCTCCAACATCCAGGCCCAGGGAATGGATCAGGAAGAGATCCTCCGTCATGAGCTCATTCACGTGATCCAGGATTTGCAGCATGGCGCCCTGGTGCCCGAGCCCCTGCTATCAATCCTTTCTCGGGAATACATCCCATCCGGTGAGGCCATGGTGGTGCTCACCAGCGGGAATGATGCCAACCTGGAGTTCGAGGCCCGGGTGCTCACCCGCATGCTCTCCACCCCTGTGGTGGCCCAGTGGCTCAAGGAAGCGGCCGTCGCGCACCGAGAGGCGGTGGCCACCCCTATGGCCCTTGCGCCGAAGGATCCCCGAGTGGGGTCCCTGCTCCCTTGAAGGCAGGACCCTACTTAGATGAGTCGGTGGTGCCGCCCTCAGGCTGGGCGGAATCTGCAGTTGCTG
>JBEIGX010000103.1:0-8275 GCA_040381675.1 Aphanothece sp. | reverse complement strand
TGATGATCGCCGGCTTCGGCACGGTTCTCTTCATCGGCGCCGCCTTCGTCGACTTCTACACCATGCCCCGCACCTACCGGGACGACCAATACCTGGCTGGTGCATTGGGGATGTATCTCACCTACATCAACCTGTTCATCTTCATCCTGCAGTTCATCATTGCCCTCAACGGCGGCGGCCGCAGAGACTGATCCTTCTGCCCGCTTCCAGACCATCCAAAGCCCCCCCCCTCCTCTGGTGGGGGGGCTTTTTTTATGGAGCCATCTGCCACACTCGGCCCACCAGCGGCCCGCCGATGCAGATCTCCTATTTCCACACCTCCGAAAATGTGCCGCCCGTGGTGGGGATCGCGGATGGGGGCCCCGATGCCGCCGTGGTGATTGATGTGCTCCGGGCCACCACCACCATCGCCTGGTCGTTGCACAACGGGGCCGAGGCCATTGAGGCCTTTGCCCATCTGGGGGAACTGGAGGCGGCAGCCGCCGCCTGGCCGGAGCATGAGCGCCTGCGGGCAGGGGAGCGGGGAGGCAAGCGGGTGGAGGGCTACGACCTGGGCAACTCACCCCTGGCCGTCACTCCGGAGCGGGTGGGGGGCAAGCGGATCTTCATGAGCACCACCAATGGCACCCGCTCCCTGGCGGCCGTGCGGGCTGTGCCCCTGCTGGTCACAGCTTGCCTTCCCAACCGCACCGCCGTGGCCCGGCGCCTGATCGCCCGGGATTGCCAGCAGGTGTGGCTGGTGGGAAGCGGTTGGGAGGGGGCCTACTCCCTGGAGGACAGCCTGGCTGCAGGGGCAGTGGCCTCTGCAGCCATGGAGCTGGCCGTCGCCCCCCACAGGGGGGTGCGCTGCGGCAACGATGAGATGCTGGCCGCCCTGGCCCTCTGGCAGCAGTGGCGCCACGACACGGAAACCTGCCTGCGGGCCGCCAGCCATGGCCAGCGACTGCTGGGCATCGGCAACCACGATGCCGATTTCGCCTGCTGCGCCGCAGTGGATTCCCTCACGATCGTGCCCGTCCAGGCGGAGCCTGGGGTGTTGCGCGCCAGTTGAGCCGCCCCTTGTGTTCCCCGTCGCGTCCCTTAAAGTTCGCGCCTGCGTTGCGTTGGTGGTGGTGAGCAGTTTTCTGGCAGCGGCCCTTCAGCTCACCAGTACGTCTGATCCCGAGGCCAATTTCGCTGCTGCGGAAGAGCAGATCGAGCTGGCCTCCCGCCGCGGGGCCGAACTGGTGGGGCTCCCGGAAAACTTTGCCTTCATGGGCGACGACCAACGGCGGCTGGAGCTGGCCCCCAGCCTGGCTGAACGCTGCAGCCAGTTTCTGATCACCATGGCGCGGCGCTATCAGGTGACACTCCTGGGCGGTGGATTTCCCGTGCCCGCCACGGAAGGCTCCACCTTCAACCGGGCGGAACTGGTGGGGCCGGAGGGCCAGCTGCTGGCCCGCTACGACAAGATCCACCTCTTCGACGTGGATATCCCAGATGGCAGCACCTACAGGGAATCGTCCACCGTGCGCCGGGGTCAGGAGCTGCCACCGGTGGTGGAGATCCCAGGTTTGTGCAAAGTGGGCCTGTCGATCTGCTACGACGTTCGCTTCCCCGAGCTCTATCGCCATCTGGCAGCCGCCGGTGCGGAGCTCCTGCTGATTCCCGCGGCCTTCACCGCCTATACGGGAAAGGACCACTGGCAGGTGCTGCTCCAGGCACGGGCGATCGAAAACACAGCCTATGTATTGGCGCCAGCCCAGACGGGCCAGCATGAAGGACGGCGCCAGACCCACGGCCATGCCCTGGTGATCGATCCCTGGGGCACGGTGCTGGCCGATGCGGGGCAGACGCCGGGGTTGGCCATGGCACCTGTGGACACCGAGCATGTGGCCCGAGTACGGGCCCAGATGCCGAGCTTGCGGCACCGCCAACCCGCCCTCTTCTGAAGCGCCATGGTGATCTGGCGATGGCGAGGGACAGCCCGAAGCTGGCCCAACCGGACACTCGCCGTTCTGGTGGGTTGGTTTCTGCTCAATGCGAGCCCCACTTGGGCCGCCAGCAGCCTCTTTGCCTGGCAGATCAATCGTCAGGGGCAGCTGGAGCTCCGCACCACCCCGGGCGCCGCCGTGCGGGCCTATTTCGAAGAAGGGCAGCGGGGCCAGGGGCCTCGGGTGTGGTTCGACCTCCCCGGTGCCCCAATCCGGCGCCGCAGTGTGCGGGGTGGGGGATCGCTCGTGGAGGTGCGGATCGGCAAACCCGATCCCCAGACCACCCGATTGGTGCTGGAGTTCAGTCCCGGCACCAAACTCGATCCCCGACAGCTTCGGCTGATTGGGGTGTCGAGAGATCGGTGGCGCATGGACCTGCGGGGATTGTCTCGTCGCAGCCTCCCCCTGATCGGAGAGGGCGACATCGAAGCCCCTCCCCTGATCGCGGGGGGTAGGGGCTCGCGAGGAGGGGGCTTCAGTCCCTCTACGATCACCCCAGTGCCCACCGGCCGGATCCCCAGCGCACGCAATCTGCCCGCCGTCCCGAGGGGGCGGTATCGGGTGGTGATTGATCCAGGCCATGGGGGGCCAGATCCGGGCGCCGTCGGCATCGGCGGCCTGCGTGAAACGGACGTGGTGCTGGATGTGGCCCTGCAACTCGCCCAACTGCTCCAGAACCGGGGCGTTCAAGTGATGCTCACGCGCACCAGCGAGGTGGATGTGGACCTTCCGCCCCGGGTGTCCCTGGCCAACCGGAGCGGGGCCGATCTGTTCGTGAGCCTGCACGCCAATGCGCTGAGCATGGACAGACCGGATGTGAATGGCATCGAGACCTTTTATTACCAGGGGGGGAGGGCCTATGAGTTGGCCCTCGCGATCCAGCAGCAACTGATGGCGGTGTCCCCCGGCACACCGGATCGGGGAGCCCGGCCGGGACGGTTCTTCGTGATCCGCCGCACGGTGATGCCATCCGTGCTGACAGAAATGGGGTTTGTCACTGGAGACACCGATGCCCCAAGGCTGGCGGATGCCCGCTACCGCCAACAGCTGGCTGCGGCCCTCGCCGCTGGCATCCTTTCCTACCTGGGGCAGTGATGGTGCCGTGAACAGTCAGCCCATCGGTGTGTTTGATTCAGGCGTGGGGGGGCTCAGCGTGTGGCGTGAAATCGTGCGGCAACTGCCCTACGAATCCATCCTCTACCTGGCAGACCGGGCCCATGTGCCCTACGGGAACCGCAGCAGCCGAGAGGTCCTGGCCTATTGCGATGCCATTTGTGGTCTCTTGATCGAGCAGGGATGCAAGGCGATCGTGGTGGCCTGCAACACCGCCTCCGCGGTGGCCCTTCAGGCCCTGCGGGAACTCCATCCTTCGGTGCCGATCCTAGGGTTGGAACCAGCTGTCAAACCAGCGGTGTCCCTCAGTCAGACCAAGGTGGTGGGGGTGATGGCCACACCGGCCACCTTCCAGGGTCAGCTGTTTCGAGCCACCGTCGGGCGCTGCGCCACCGATGTGAAGGTGGTGGAGCAGGTGTGCCTGGGATTGGCGGACTGGGTGGAATCCGGCGCCTCAGAAGCGGAACTAGAGACCCTCCTCAAGGGCTTCCTCACCCCGATGCTGCAGGCCAATGCGGACACCATCGTGCTGGGCTGCACGCACTATCCCTTTGTGATCGACACCATCCGCCGGCTGGCAGGCCCTGATCTCAAGGTGATCGATCCCGCACCCGCCGTCGCTGCCCACCTGGCGCGGGTGTTGGGGGAAAGGGGCCTGACGGCCAGCTCGGTGAAACCGGGGCAACATCGCTTTCTCAGCACGGGCGATGCGGCCAGCTTCAACGCCGCCTGCCGCAGGCTTCTGGGCCTCCCTGCCCAGTGCGAGGAAATCCGTTGGTGGGTGGGCCCAGAAGGCCATCTGTCGCTGGGAGCGCCGTCCACGGCTCCCCATCAACAGATACCCCCACAAGCCTTCTAAACTCGACTTCATCAGGGAGGCGTCGTGATCACGGTTGCAGAGCTGCTTCAGCCGGTTGCGGCCGATCTCGACATTCTGTTGGCTGATCTTCGTCAGCTCATCGGCGCACGCCACCCCATTCTTCAGGCGGCCGCTGAGCATCTCTTCTCCGCTGGCGGCAAGCGGCTTCGCCCAGGCCTCGTGCTGCTCATCTCCCGAGCGATCTCTCCGGATGGGGTGCTCACCCCCCGCCACCGCAGGCTGGCGGAAATCACGGAGATGATCCACACGGCTTCGCTAGTGCACGACGATGTGGTGGATGAAGCCTCCACCCGCCGAGGGGTGGCCACGGTGCACAGCCGCTTCAACCACCGGGTCGCCGTGCTGGCTGGCGACTTTCTCTTTGCCCAGGCCAGTTGGCATCTGGCCAACCTCGACGACCTGGAGGTCGTGAAACTGCTCAGCCGAGTGATCATGGATCTGGCGGATGGGGAGGTGCGCCAGGGCCTCTATCGCTACGACACCGGCCAGAGCTTTGAGACCTATCTCGAAAAGAGCTACTGCAAAACCGCCTCTCTCATGGCCAACAGCGCCCGGGCTGCCGGGGTGCTCTCCGATCTGCCCACGGGCCAGCTTGAGGCTCTCCATCGCTTCGGTCGCCAGTTGGGTCTGGCGTTTCAGGTGGTGGACGACATTCTGGATTTCACAGGGAGTGAGCAACAGCTCGGCAAGCCAGCCGCGAGCGACCTGGCCTCCGGCTACCTCACGGCTCCCGTGCTCTATGCGCTGGAAGAGCAGCCGTCCCTGGCCCGGTTGATCGAACGGGAATTTGCCAACGAAGGCGATCTCGAGCAGGCCCTGGCCCTGGTTCGCAATTGCGAAGCCATTCCCCGCTCCCGGGCGCTGGCGGCAGATTTTGCTCGTCAGGCCCTGGAAGCCATCGACTGGCTTCCCCCCTCCGAACCCCGCAGTGCCCTGCGGGCACTGCCCGACTACGTGCTCAGCCGCCTGAGCTGAGGTCATGCTCCGGGCGTCCACCCAGCTCCACCTCCTGGAGCGACCGGCAGCAGCGCACCCCAGCTGGGTAATCCTCGCAACCCAGGCCTGGGGCAACCAGCACCAGCACCTGGCAACCCGCCAGGCTGGCCGATTGGGCCCCGGCTGGGGAATCTTCAAAGGCCCAGCAATCCGCTGGTGACACCCGCAACCGACGGGCCGCCAGAAGGAAGGGATCGGGAGCTGGCTTGCCCGAAGCCAGCTCCGGGTCATCCCCCATCACCCGGAGGACAATCGCGTCCAACCAGGGGTGGGGGGCACATTTGAAGGCCACGGCCTCACTGGTGCTGCTGGTGACCAGGGCCATCGGCACCCCAAGCGTCTGACATCGGGCCACCAGGGCCTGGGCTCCCTCCAGCGGAAGAGCACCTGGCATCAGCCGGCGGGCGATGGGTTGCTGCACCGCCAGCAGGGCTTCATCAGAGGGGGCGGACAAGCCTGTGCGCCCAGCGATCCACGACCGCACCAGGGCCACACAATCCACCCGGCGGCGGCCCCGCAGTTGGAGTAGATCGGCCTCACTGAGTGCAAGGGAAAACCTGCCCGCCGCTTCCCGCCAGGCCTGGGCATGCAGGGGCTCGGTGTCGAGCAGCAGACCATCGAGGTCAAACAGGCACGCGGCGGGCGTAGGCATTCGTGCTCAGGTCCCTGCTGAGGATCCCTCATCGGGGAACAGCTCTTCCAGGGAGGTCTCCAGAGTCGTCATCAGAAGCACCATGGCGGCCCGGCCATCGAGATCAGGGCCGCTCACCTGGGCGATCCAACGACAAGCCAGGCGCTCGATCTCATGGAACAGGGACCCTTCTTTCTGGATGCAGCGCATGACCCGCTCAAGGGAGGCCTGATCCATCTCGGGGGGCAGGCCCACCACGTAGCGCCGACCGTCCTCTCCGATGTAGGTGAGCTGGCCCTCCTGATCCAGGCTCGGCCCGGCGTGGGGTGTAACGGGGGAGTCAGCCCCTGGATCGATGTTCCACGCCATGCGACTCCGTGGCGAAGCTTCTTCTTAACTAACGCTGCTGACGCCACTTGCCAAGCAGGGATCAGCACACCTGATGATCCCTGGCCCCCAAAAGGGTTGACGGGAGCCCCCCCCGCCGGACCAGGCTGGATTTCTGCCGCGGCACCCCCATGGATCAGTTTTCGTTCCATGGTCCCTTTGCCTACCGCTGGATCAACGACGTTCCCGTGGAGAGGATCGATCTGCGCAGCGGAGAACGGCTTCCGGTGGAGGTGGGTGGCTTCCTCCCTGATCCCGTGGTCGACGGTCCCTCCCTGGGGGAGTCCGCTCAATCGGGGGTGAGGGCCGCTATGGCGGCCTGGAACTGAACTCCGGGGACCCAATCTCCACGAAAGTCTGGGTGGCCCCGATCTCAGCGGTTGAGTTTCTCCATCCGCCAGGTGACGAAGGTTCCCACTGGGCTCCAGAGGAGATAAGGGAGCAGCAGGAGAGCGGCCAGAGAGCTGTGGCTCAGCACCACCAGGGCCAGGGCCACGCCCCAGACCCAGCCGGCAAACCCCACCGCCGTGCCGCTGCGAAGACGGCGGGTGCGGCAGATCACCCAGGTGTAGCTCTGCACCAGCACCAGCAGCACCAGGTAGGCCAGCAGGATCCAAGGCTGGCGGGCCGTCTGCCAGAGCAGGAAGGCCGAGGCGTAGAAGCAGGCATAGATCGCCACCCAGATCAGGGGGATCCAGCGTTCAAAGGTGAGCCAGCGGGGTCGGCGCAGCCGCAGAAACCAGGCGAAATCGTCCCTGGAGGGAGTGAGCACCGCCACCACAGCCACCATGGCGAAGGCAAGCAGGGCAGCGATCGGGAGCCAGGCCGGCATGCGGTGGTGACGGTTGCTGCCACGATGACGTACGACAGGGGAAGGTGCGCTTTAGTAAGGGCCAGTTGCCCCCTTCCTTGGATGTCCGAGGTCACCATCGAGTCGGTGCTGCACGAACAGCGACTCTTTGCACCCCCCGAGACACTGGCCGCCCAAGCCCGCATCGGCTCCATGGAGGCCTACAGGGCCCTGGCGGCCAAAGCCGAGGCCGATCCCGATGCCTTCTGGGGAGACTTCGCTCGCAGCGAACTGCACTGGTTCGAGCCATTCCACACCGTGCTCGACTGGAGCCAACCTCCCTTTGCGCGCTGGTTTGAGGGGGGCACCACGAACCTGTCGTTCAATTGCCTGGATCGCCATCTGGCGGGGCCAAAAGCGGACAAGACCGCCCTGATCTGGGAGGGGGAGCCGGGGGACGGGCGCAGCTTCACCTACCGGCAACTGCACGCCGAAGTCTGCAAAACGGCCAATGCCCTCAAGGCCCTGGGCATCAGCAAGGGCGATCTGGTGGCCCTCTACATGCCGATGGTGCCCGAGGCGGCCATCGCCATGCTGGCCTGTGCCCGCATCGGAGCCCCCCATTCGGTGGTGTTCGGCGGCTTTTCCGCCGAAGCCCTCCGCGACCGGCTGATCGACGGGGAGGCCAAGGCCGTGATCACGGCCGATGGGGGCTTCCGCAAGGACAAGGCCGTGGCCCTCAAGCCCGCCGTGGATGCGGCCCTATCGGGAGGCGCCTGCCCCACGGTGCAGCACGTGCTGGTGGTGCAGCGCACCGGCGAGCCCACGGCCATGGAGACCGGTCGCGACCACTGGTGGCATGCGCTGGTGGACAGCCAGAGCACCGATTGCCCGGCCGAACCCATGGCCAGTGAAGACCGGCTCTTCGTGCTCTACACCTCCGGATCAACGGGGAAACCCAAGGGGGTGGTGCACACCACCGCCGGCTACAACCTGTGGACCCACCTCACCTTCCAGTGGATCTTCGATATCAAGGAAGACGACATCCATTGGTGCACCGCAGATGTGGGCTGGATCACGGGACACAGCTACATCGTCTACGGCCCCCTCTCCAACGGGGCCACCACGGTGATGTACGAGGGGGCCCCCCGGCCCTCCAAACCAGGGGCCTTCTGGGAGGTGATCCAGAAGCACCGCTGCACGATCTTCTACACCGCCCCCACGGCCATCCGAGCCTTCATGAAGAGCGGCCGGGAGGTGCCGGATCAGTACGACATGAGCTCCCTGCGCATCCTGGGCACCGTGGGGGAACCCATCAATCCCGAGGCCTGGATGTGGTATCGCGACGTGATCGGCGGCAACCGCTGCCCGGTGGTGGACACCTGGTGGCAGACCGAAACCGGTGGCGTGATGATCAGCCCCCTGCCGGGTGCCACCCCCACCAAGCCCGGCTCGGCGACCCTGCCCCTCCCTGGAATCATGGCCGACGTCATGGACCATGAAGG
>JBEIGX010000102.1:0-8293 GCA_040381675.1 Aphanothece sp. | reverse complement strand
GCTCACAACTTCCCCCTGGATCTGGCCTCTGCAGAAGCCACCCCTGTGGCTCTGGTGGCTCCTTCCATCGGCTGAAGTTAGCTCTCCAGCTTCTGCTGGATCAACGAACCCCCTCCATTGGAGGGGGTTTTTTGTTGGGTGGGCCTGGCGAAAAACCAGAGCCCTCGGCATGAGCCCAATCGCCTTCAGGGCTTGCGCCAGATCACCGGCTTGCGGCGAGCCGGGAACAACTCCCTGCACAGGGGGCAAACGGTGCCATCACAGCCATGGGCCGTGCAGTGCTCGCGCCCGTAAAAAATGATCTGCAGATGCAGTTTGTTCCACGAGTCGCGCGGGAACAGACGCTTGAGATCGGTTTCCGTCCGCGCCACGCTGGCGCCGCTGCTCAAGCCCCAGCGTTGGGCTAAGCGGTGGATATGGGTATCTACCGGAAAGGAGGGCACGCCAAAGGCCTGGGCCATCACCACGCTGGCGGTCTTGTGACCAACGCCAGGCAAGGCCTCCAGGGCAGAGAAGCTGCTGGGCACCTCACCGCCATGGCGCTCCAGAAGCAGCTCGGCCAGACGCTTGACGTGCCTGGCCTTGGTGCGGGCCAGGCCCAGTTGACGGATGTGGCCCAGAATCGTCGCCTCAGGCAGGGCCGCCATGGCCGCCGGGTCGGGACCCGCAGCAAAGAGAGCTGGCGTCACCTCGTTGACCTTTTTGTCCGTGCACTGGGCGCTGAGCAGCACGGCCAACAGAAGCGTGAAGGGATCACGATGGTCCAGCGGGATCGGCGTCTCTGGATAGAGCTCAGAAAGCCTTCTCAGGATCAGGGCCGCTCGCTCCGTCTTTCTCAAGGGCGAAGGGTCCAGAACGGCCTGTCAAAATTAAGACGCGTCAGGCATCTGTATCAGCCCGTCTTCTCTAGGGTTGGGTTGTGCCCTTGGTGATGCCAACGGCCATCCCAAAGCTCTCCTGCTGTTACTGCACATTGCGCACCGCCAAAATGGCGGGGTAAGCGTGAGGGTCCTGGGGGAGCCAGATCTGAGAGGAATCAGACGATGTGCTTCTCAGCCACGGCCAGCTTTGTGGCTAGCGGCCTGCTTCTTCCATTGGGCACCGCAACCCTGGCCATCGCCGTGACAAAAGCAGATCGCCTGGCGCTCCCCCTGGCCTCCCTCCCCTTTTGGTTCGGCCTCCAACAGGCCCTGGAAGGAATGGTCTGGCTCGGGCTGAACACTCAACCTCCGGCCGATGGATCAAGCAACGACATCGTCACCGTGGGAGCCGTGGTGGCATACCTCTTCTTTGCCTTCGCCTTCTGGCCGGTGTGGATGCCCTGGGCCGCCTTGCGGCTCTGGCCCAGACCCGATCGGAGCGCGTGGGTCTTGCCATGGATTCTGACTTTCGGGTTGTTCCCCGGCGCGGTGTTGTGGCTCCCCTTGCTGCGCCACCCCCAATCCGCTCTCCCCGAACAGATCGGTCACTCTCTGGTGTATCCCCTGGACCCTTGGAGCGCAGCCTTGTTGCCAAAGGGTGTGGGACACGTGGTGTATGCGGCGTGGATCGTGCTCCCGCTGTTGCTGGTCCCTTCGGTTCGCGTACGCACTTTTGCGCTGTCCCTGATCGTGGCCTTTGGCGTCACGCAATGGGCCAGCAGTCAGGCCTTCGCGTCTGTCTGGTGCTTTGCCAGCGCCGTGCTCTCGCTGCAGATCCTCTGGATCCTGGGGGGGCGCAACCACGCGCAAACCTAGGAGCGGGCCACGGGAAGCCAAGACCAAGGGCTGCCTGGTCAAAATGGAGCTTTGCTGGAAGGGTGTGCCCGATCCAAGCCCCTGCACTGCTGGGATCACCGCAAAGATCCTGGTGGAGCAGCTTCGCTTGGAACCCCATCCGGAGGGGGGGTGGTTTCGGGAGCTGCATCGCAGCGCCATCCCGGTGCAACGGGGTGATGGGGAACAGCGCTGCGGGCTCACAGTGATCTGGTTTTTGCTCACGGCAACGGAGATCAGCCGCTGGCACCGGGTGAGCGGAGCCGATAAAACCTGGCACCACGCTGGCGGAGCCCCCCTGCAACTGTGGCTCCTCCCCCCTGGGGGAGGCGTGGCCGATCAAAAGCTCCTTGGCCCCCTTGGCGGGGGATGCGGCAGCGAAGCGGAGGTTCTTCCGGTGCGGGTGGTGCCAGCAGGCTGGTGGCAGGCGGCCCGCTGCCTGGGGGATTGGAGTCTGGTCAATTGTTGCGTCGGCCCCGGCTTTTCCTTTCAGGATTTTGAGCTGCTCCATTCATGGCCCGCAGCCGACCATCCTCCAGGCGTCCTGGTAGAGCTGTTGTGAATAGATGGAACACTCTGGCTCTGCCGTTGGGTGGGCTTTGGCTCCTGGCCATCCTGGTGGCCTTGGCGGGCCTGGGCCAACTCCCTCTGCGGGATTGGGATGAAAGCCTGGTGGCCAGGGTGGCCCTCGAGGCCTCCGAGAAGCCCTGGCCCGATCTCCTGTTGCCCACCTACTGGGGCAATCCTTACCTCAACAAACCACCGGGACTTCACCTCTTGATAGGAGGTGCGATCCAGCTCTGGCGCGCCAGCACGGGCAGCGGGCCAGCCACCCTGCCCCCGGAATGGCTGCTGCGGCTCGTGCCCGCCCTGCTCTCCAGCACGGTGGTGCCCCTGGTGGGGCTGGTGCAGGCCCGGCTGCGACCTGCCCAAACGGCCGTGGCGGTGGCCAGCTCGGCCATGGCCCTCACCCTGTTGCCCCTGGCCCGCCATGGACGCCTGGTGATGCTGGATGGCTTCCAGCTGGCGGCGATCCTGCTGATCTGGTGGGCCGTGCTCACGCCCGACCATCGGCGCGGATCGCTCCTGCTTCATGGCGGGCTGATGGGCGCGGGTGCTTCGGCACTGCTGCTCCTGAAAGCCCCCTTGGCCTTTCCTCTCCTGCTCGCCACCATGCTGCTGCGGGCCCTGGACCGGGAGCTCAGGCCCGCCCAGTGGCTCTGGCTTCTGGGCGGACTGGCTTTGGGACTGCTCCCTGGGCTGGCCTGGCATGGCGCCCATGCCTACCTGCGGGGATCCGATGCGCTGGACATGTGGCTGGGTCAGGGATTCGCCCGGGTGCATGAGGTGATCGAAGGGAACACCGGCGGGATCTGGATGCCGATCACGGAGGTGCTGGAAGGGGGCTGGCCCTGGCTCGCCCTCTGGCCAGGGGCCATGGCTCTGGCCTGGCGAGAGCGCCGCACCCGGGCAGGCCGCTGGTGCCTTGGCACCACGGCGATCTCCGCCCTGCTGGTCTTGCCGTTGCGCACCCAGCTCCCCTGGTACAGCCAGCTGTTCTGGCCCCCGTTCGTGCTCTGTTGCGGTCCTGTGTTGGCGTGGTTGGTCAATCCCCAGACCAGCCAGCCCCTCCCCTGGGCCGCCCTCCTCCGGCGCGTGCCAGCGTTCTGGTCCCTCCTCGGGGCGCTCCTCTGCGGCCTCGCTCTGGTCGCCAGGGTCTTCCAGCTTCCCGATGGCCCGGCCCTGGCTCCCGTCGTCGGAACGGGGGGGGTGGGCCTGCTGGTGGGGGGGACCCTGTTGCTGGCCCGGTCGCTCCGGCGCCGGCAGACGGGGGTGATCCTCTTGGTCTGCGGCCTCTGGGGTGCTCTTTTGCTCTTGATGCAGAGCCCCCTCTGGCTGTGGGAACTCAACGAACACTGGCCGGTGCGACCCGTGGCCGAGGCGGTGCTCCAGCACCCCGAAGCATCCGCCCATCTCTGGGACCTAGACGAGCGCCCAAGCCTCAACTGGTATGTCGGCAAGCAGGTGCAGCCCATCAAGGCCGACGCGCTACGGAAACGAAAGGAGCCCACCCTCCTGATTTCCGTGCATCCAGAGCCGCCCAAGGCCGCCAAGGGGACCTGCACAACGGTGCCTCTCGCCCCTGAGACAGGATCAACCCAGCCTCCTGTCCATGTGTTCGCTTGCTCGGGAGAGCGCTGATCCCCGCCGGCAAACCCGAAAAGTTAGTAAAGAAACACCTGCATACTTGAACGGCCGTGCATTCCTGACATCCAAAACGGGTGTTGCTGCTATGCTCTGCTATCACTTATGCCCTCAACGTGTCTTCACTCGTCAGCGAGTGTCTCCTAATTCTTGTTCTCCTGATAGCCAATGGCATCTTTTCAGGATCGGAAATAGCGGTTGTTTCCTCCAGAAAAGTTCGCCTGGAGCAACTGGCAGATCGAGGGAATCGCAAGGCAAGAAAAGCCCTCAAGCTCGCCAATTCGCCTAATGATTTTCTCTCCACCGTCCAGGTGGGGATCACCCTGATCGGAATTCTCAGCGGCGCCCTTGGCGGTGCCACGATCGCCCAGAGGCTGAAGCCCTACCTGGATCAGATTCCGGCTCTCCGGGGGTCGAGCGAACTGCTCAGCCTGGCCCTTGTGGTCACCGTGATCACCTACCTCTCCCTGGTGATCGGCGAGCTGGTGCCCAAGCGCATCGCCCTCAGCAACCCGGAGGCCATCGCCTGCCAGGTGGCGGGTCCGATGCGTTTTCTCTCCCGCGCCACCGCCCCCCTAGTGCACATCCTCAGTGGCTCCACTGATGGCATGTTGCGCCTCCTGGGGGTAAAAGCCTCGGAGGAACCGGAGATCACGGAGGAGGAAATCAAGGCCCTGATTCGGCAGGGCACGGAATCCGGCGTGTTCGAAGAGGTGGAGCACGACATGGTGCAGCGGGTGTTCCGGCTGGGGGATCGGCCAATCCGCTCGATGATGACCCCACGAACGGAGATCGCCTGGCTCGATCTGGAGGAACCCCTGGAGGCCTCCTTGAAGGAGGTGCTCGAAAGCACCCACTCCCGCTTTCCAGTAGCCCGTGGAAACCTCGACAACTGCGTGGGCACGATACGCATCCGCACGCTTCTGACGGCCGTGGTGGAAAACCAGCCTGTGGATCTGGGAGCCATGATGCAGCCGCCGCTCTTTGTGGGCGAGAGCATGCGGGCTCTGAACGTCCTGGAGCAATTCCGGGAAACGGGTGTGCACATTGCCCTCGTCACCGATGAATTCGGCGGCATCGAGGGGTTGCTCACCCTCAACGACCTGATGGAGGCGATCGTGGGGGATCTGCCATCCGCGGAGGATCAGGAGGAACCTCTGGTGGTGGAGCGTGAGGATGGCTCCTGGCTCCTGGATGGATCCCTCGACATCGGGGATTTCAAGGCCCTTGTGGATCGGGAGGAACTTCCGGACGAGGTTTCAGGGGGCTATCACACGATTGGCGGCTTCGTGATGCATCACCTCGGCCGCATCCCCATGGCCGGTGAACACTTCCGCTGGGACGGCCTCAGCTTCGAAGTGATGGATATGGATGGCAAACGGGTCGACAAAATTCTGGTGGCGGAAGTAGCTGAGGCCACCTCCGCCCCTGGCCAAGACCAGGCGCCGTCCGAAGAACATCCTGACGCCTGACATCTAGGGATTGCACCAGCCACATTGGCCGGGATCAGCTACAACCAGGCCATCCCTGCGTGGCCTATCTTCCCTGTAAGAACACAGCTCACATCCCCACTCCTCCGCCAACACCAGCTCCGTGGCCAAGCCACATCCTCCGCAGGGCAGTCCAGGACGCTGAGCCACCATGCCCCAGCCAGGGGTATGGCAAGCCGGACAGGGGGTGGCGATGCGCCGCACCAAGCGGAAGGCAAGGGCCCGGATCGCTGCCATGCGGGTGGGGTTGCAGTGGGCCCGCATGTCCGTTTCCAGCAGGGCCAGCCCGTCGGGGGCGGCGGCGGCCGCCCGATGCAGCGCACGCTGAAGGGCCTCCCAGCTGCGTAGTCCTTTCTCCACCGGCCCATGAATCTCGCGCGTGTGGGGCCGCACGATGAGTGCATGGCGGGGAAAATCCACCTGCTCCAACCACCGCTCCAAATCCGAATCAGGCCCCGTGGGCAAGGGGGGCGAAACCAGGCGATGGGCGAAATTGGTGCGGCGTGCCAACAGCTGCTCCCGGATCGTCAGTCCTCGCTGCTGATCCAGAAACACCATGCACTCCAACCCTGCAGCCAGAAAGGGCAGGTGGGGATGGGGCCCGAAGCTCCCCTCGCTGGCCATGGCCAACGCCGTGCCGCCCTCCCGCAGGGCAGCCTCCGCCTTGGCGATGCAGGCTTCCAGCGCCCCCCCCTGGCGCCGCACGGTGCCGCAAAAGCTACCAAGGGCATCCGTATCCACACTCTGCACATGCACCAGCTCTGCCCCCAGCCCCCAGCGCAGGGCCCGACCGATCACCTGCTCCTTTCCATGGCGGGTGGCCAGGGCCACAGGTTGGTAGGCGTAGGCACCTGTCAAGGCCAAAAGAAAATGTCTCCAGTGTGCTTGGAGACTCTCAGTATCAGGCCAACGGAGAATGATCAGCAGCGCTGATCAGGTTGATTTCACTTTCTGCGCTCAAAACAGAGCGCGAAAACACCCAAGGATCCATTCCGGTAACTAAGGTCTCCCGACCCATTTCGCCTAGCCAACGATGCCTGCGCCACAGAAGCGCCCCCAGGGCAGCTGCGACGCACTCAGCCTCAACATGCGCGCCATCGCAAGCACGCCTTTGCTATCCGCTGCAGAGGAGATTTGGCTGGCGCGCCAGGTACAGAAAGGCCGGCAACTGCTGGAGATGAAAGAAGAAATCACCCTTCGCTCCGGTGGCGTGGCCCCATCAGAAACAGCCTTTGCGCTGGGAGCCGGCATGACACAACGGCAGCTGCAGCGCTGTCTGCATCGGGCCGAACGGGCTCGCAGCCGCATGGTGCTTGCCAACCTGCGGCTTGTGATCAGCCTGGCCCGGCGCTATCCACACCGGCCTGGTGAACTGGAGGATCTCATCCAGGAGGGCACCATCGGCCTGATCAAGGCGGTCGAGCGGTTCGACCCGAGCCGCGGCTATCGCTTCTCCACCTATGCCACCTGGTGGATCCGGGAGGGGATCGGCAGCGCCCTGATGAACCGGGGCCGCACCATCCGGCTTCCGGCTTCCATGGTGGATCAGCTGAACCGGCTGCGGCAGGGCCAGCAGAAACTGGGTCAGCAGCTGGGCCGGGATCCCAGCCTGGTGGAACTGGCAGAGGCCACAGGCCTCAACCCGCTCGATATCCGCGAGGTGCTGTTTCGCGCCCAGGAGCCATTGAGCCTCGATGCCCAGTACGGATCAGGCAACGAGCAGAAGCTGATGGAAACCCTGGCCTGCCACAGCAGCAACCCCCAGGACCAGCTCGCCATGACCCTCATGCAGGAGAACATTGCCAGAGTGGTCAAGGACCTTCCTGATGCGGAGGCCACCCTGCTGCGTTTCCGCTACGGGCTCAATGCAGAAAAGCCCCTGAGCCTCAGCGCTACAGCACGGCGCATGGGCATCAGCCGGGACAGCGCCCGCGGCTTGGAACGGCGCGCCAACGCCGCCATCCGGCAGCTCTCCCTCGACAACCTCGCCTTCTTGGAGGCCTGAGAGCAGGGGAAAACGATCAATCGGGCTTATCCCCACGATTGCCGATCCTATCGATCTCCCCTACCCAACTCTCTCCGAGCCTCCCTAAAGTTCTTCAACTCCAAGCAAGGAGTCTGGCAGGAAGAATAGAAGTTAACACCTTCTAATCTTCCACTCCATTCATCGCCACGGATTCAGGAACTCATCTCTTCCTGGGGCATCTTTCCTTCCAGAGTGCAGTCATTCCTGCCTCGTGTTTGCACGCGGTTATTAATAGGAACCACCGGCTTTTCTTCTCGTTTATCCATCGTTTCCCTTGCCCTTTGTCTCACCATGGCCAAGCGTCGATCTGTTGTGGCTTTTCTCGGCGGAGCCCTCTCCACCACCCTCCTCCTAGGGGGATGTCTCGGTAACCCCCCAAGTCGCACGGGCACGGGCGGCACCCCCTTGGCCATGCCCGTCGCCAATGCCGACGTGGAGGTGCGCACCATCAGCCTGGGCTTCGTGCCCATCCTCGAGGCCGCCCCCCTGGTGATCGGAGTGGAAAAGGGCTTTTTCGCCAGCCATGGCCTGGAGGTGACGCTCGCTAAGCAATCCAGTTGGTCGGCCGCCCGCGACAACGTGGTGCTGGGGAGCACCGGTGGCGGGATCGAGGGGGGGCAGTGGCAGCTGCCCATGCCCCAGATGATCAGCGAAGGGGCGCTCACCAACGGCAAGAAGTGCCGATGACGATCCTGGCCATGCTGATGAGCCAGGGCAACGGCATCGCCGCGGCCAACAGCGTGAGGCAGGGCAACCTCAGCGTGGATCTGAAAGCCTCCTCACCTGGTTTCTTCCAGAGGTTCCAGCAGCAGGAAGGG
>JBEIGX010000101.1:0-8328 GCA_040381675.1 Aphanothece sp. | reverse complement strand
TGCCACCCTGTGGCGCGATCGCGACAATGCGGAGCTGCTGATCCCGAACCAGACCTTCTTCACCTCCTCCACCGTCACCTACACCCACACCGATTCCCTGCGCCGCTGCCAGGTGGCGGTGGGGGCCGCCTACCACCATCCACCGGCGGTGGTGATCGGCTTGCTGGAGCGCAGCTCGGCTGCCGTGGCCGGGGTGCTGTCCGATCCCCCCCCGCGGGCGTTCCTGCTGAACTATGGCGATTCAGCGGTGGAGTACGTCTTGCGGTTCTGGATTGCCAGCGCCCTCGACAACCTGTCCATCTCCAGCGGGGTGCGGGAGGCGATCTGGCAGACCTTCCATGAGGAGGCCATTGAAATTCCCTACCCCCACCAGGTGCAGCTGGAGCGGGTGATGAAGCCCCTGCCGAAACCGACGAATGCAAGCGAGAAAAGCCAAGAGGCAGGCTGACGGAAACTGGCACAGCAGCAAACCTGCGGCGTCGACGCACGTCGCAAGCCAGGGGCACGAGGGGGTTTGAGAGACTGCAGGTTGACCCAACATGCGTCCATCGTGCCGCCCCCCAATGGCTGACCGCTTTGATCTGATTGTTCTCGGCGCCGGTTCCGGGGGCCTGGCCGCCGCCAAGCGGGCCGCCTCCCATGGAGCCTCAGTGGCCATCGTGGAGGGCGATCGGGTGGGGGGCACCTGCGTGATCCGGGGCTGTGTGCCCAAGAAACTCCTGGTGTATGGCTCGGCGTACCGCCACCTGCTCGCCGATGCCCCCAGCTACGGCTGGGAGTTGGGCGACGTGCGCCTCAACGCCTCCCGGCTGCTGGCCAACGTGCGCACGGAAGTGGACCGGCTCAATGCCCTGCACATTGGCTTCCTGGAGAAGGCCGGGGTGGAGCTGGTGCGGGGTTGGGGGAGCTTTGCAGAACCCAACCGCATCCGCGTGACCAGCGCCGACGGGAGCATGCGGGAACTGCAAGCCGAAAGGGTGTTGATCGCCGTGGGCGGCCGGCCCCACCGACCTGAAATCCCCGGAGCGCATCTGGGCTGGGTGAGCGACGACATGTTTGAGCTGGAGACGTTGCCAGAGCAGATGGTGGTGGTGGGCGCTGGCTTCATCGCCTGTGAATTCGCCTGCATCCTCAACGGGCTTGGGGTGCAGGTGACCCAGCTGGTGCGGGGCGATCATCTGCTGCGGGGCTTCGATCGGGAGGCCAGCGAGGCGGTGCGCGCCGGCATGGAAGCGGCCGGCATCACCATCCGCCTGGCCCACTCCCCCTCGGCGATCAGCGGCCAGTGCCTGCCCGGCGAGCTCACCGTCACCACCCAGAGCGGAGAAACAATCCCCTGTGGGGGCGTGCTGCTGGCCACGGGCCGTCGGCCCTTCCTGCAGAACCTCAACCTGGAGGCAGCGGGAGTGGCTGTGGAGAGCAACCGGATCCCGGTGGACCCGGATCAATGCACCAATGTGCCCCACATCTACGCGGTGGGAGATGTGACCGACCAGATCTGCCTCACACCCGTGGCCATCGATGAGGGCCGCGCCTTTGCAGACACGGTGTATGGCCACAAGCCGCGCCAAGTGGATCACGGCCTGGTGGCCTGCGCGGTGTTCAGCCAACCCGAGCTGGCCAGCGTGGGGCTCACGGAAGAGAAGGCCATCGCCCGCCACGGCAGCGAGGCCATCGCCGTTCAGCGAGCCCGTTTCCGCCCCATGAGCCAGGCGCTCCCCGCCCGGGATCCCAAGGTGTTGCTCAAGCTGATCGTGGAGCGGGAAAGCGGGCGGGTGCTGGGCTGCCACATGGTGGGGGAGCACGCCGCCGAGATCATCCAGATGGCGGCGATTGCCCTCGGGATGGGAGCCACCAAGGCCGATTTCGACCGCACTATGGCCCTCCACCCCTCTGTGGCGGAGGAGTTCGTCACCCTGCCGAACTGAAGATGGCCAGTCACCCTTGAGCCCCCCAGCCCCCGCCATCGACCATGCCCTGCGGCTGCGCCAGCTGTGGCTCACCTACCTGCTGGCCATGCTCTTCCATGTGGATCTGGGCCTGATGCCCCTCTTCCATGGCCTCTCGCCCGAGATCGAGAGCCATGTGGATCCCAGCAGGCTGGCCCTGGTGTTCTGGGGGATGCTGATCTATTTCCTGATCCCGTTGCTGGCGATCCTGCTGATCACCTGGACCGCCAGCAACCCAGCCACAACGGGACGCTGGCGCTGGTGGCGGCGGATGCACTTCTGGCTGAGCATGGTGTACACGATCACCAACGTGCCCCACCTGATCGCCGACATCCTTGTGCCCGATTCCCGCAGTGATCAGGTGGCCCTGATGATGGTGCTGCTGGGGATCGGCCTGCTGATCAACGTGGAGGGTTGGCGCTGGTGGCGTCAACCCTCAGGCGGGTAGGGAGGATCCCAGCTCCTGTTTCTGCCGGGGATGGAGGGAAGCCCGCAGCTGGCGCAAGGCCCGTTGCTCCAGGCCCTGCACCGTGCTTTTCGTGAGCCCCATGCATTGGGCCACCTGGCTGAGGGAACGAAGATCGTCGCCGTCATAGCGCAGGCTTAAGACCCGCCGCGCCTGCCCATTGAGCTGGGCCAGACCCTGCTCAAGCCAGCGGTAGTCCTCCTCCATCTGGGGCTCGCGACCATCGCTCAGCACATCGAGAAGCTGACCGTCCTCCTCCGAGCCAATGGGCTGATCCAAGGACATCACGCGACCGGCCTGGTGGGCTTCCAGGGCATGGATCAGGCGGGCGGGTTCGGTGCCGAGCTGGACCGCCAGATCCTCCAAGGGGAGAGTGGGGGTGGCCTGCCGCAGGGCCTGCACCTGCCCAGCCAGTTTGCGCAGGCTCAGGGGCACCCGCAGGATCTGTCCCTGGTCCGCCTGCCCGCGCCGCACCGCCTGGCGGATCCACCAGTAGGCATAAGTGGAGAAGCGGTAGCCGCGGCTGGGATCAAAGAGCTCCACGGCGCGGATCAGGCCGATGTTGCCGGCCTGAATGAGATCCATCAGATCCACTCCCGCCGGCTCCCGCAGCTGGTGCCTGCACACCGACACCACCAGCCTCAGATTGGCTTGCACCATGCGATCCAGAGCCCGCCGTCCGGAGCGCGCCTGCGTAGGGGTGGGGGAAAGGGACTGCTGCCAGCGCTGGACCATCGTCCCGAGATGCACCTCCTCGTCGGGGGTGAGCAGGGGGATGATCGCAATGCGCCTGAGATAGGACTGCACCACATCTCCCACATGTGCTCGGTGCTCCGCCATGGTTACTTCTGAGGACATCACGTTCCTCAGCCTTTCCGATGTCCTGGCGCTTCAGGGTGGCTTGCGCCGCAACGGGCGCAGGCTTGCAGCACAACTGAGCCGGCCCTTTACACGGTGTCATTCCACCGGCACTTGCACAGGGGAAGGGGGCCTGGCGACTCCGGCCTTCTTGGGGATCTCAATCGTGAGCTGACCGTCTTTGGCCAAGGCCTTGAGGCCAGCCTCATCGGCATCGCCAGGCAAGGTGAAGCTGCGGCTGAAGCCGCCGTAAACCCGCTCCACCCGATGCATGCGATCCCGGTCCTCCCGGCTTTCCTGGCGCCGTTCTCCCTGCAGGGTGAGCACCCCCTGCTCCAGGGTCACCTTGAGATCGTTCTTCTCTACCCCGGGAATGTCGGCCTGGATCAGGTAGGTGCCATCGGTTTCCCGGATGTCGACCCGCGGTTGCCAGTCGCCCAGGGCTCCCCAATGGCGACTGCTGGGCCAGGCCACCATCCGCCCGTAGCGATCAAAGAACTCTTCGATGCCCTTCATCGGTTCCCATTTCTCCAAAGCCATGGCGGTGCCAGCAACTACCCCCAAGCTATGGAGATCAGCCGATGCCGTATGACCTGCCACGGCTGCAAATCAGCAGCACCCCTCGGCGCGAAGATAGGGATCGAGAAAGCTCAGAGGCCGGGCCATGGTGGCCGAAAATCCCAGCAGCCCCGGATCCCGGTAGCTATAGAGCAGGCTATCGTCGCGCTCCAGGAGAAAGGTGCCGCCCCGCTGGGTGAGGTGGTCGTCCCGGGGCACATAGGTGCGCCAGTGGGAGAGCACCTCCACCATGTTGCGCAGGCGCACGGTGGCCAGCTCAAAGGGCCGCTGGAACCCCTCCCCTCCCGCCAGGTTGAAGAGGGGGCTCGCGAGGCGCTGGGGGGCGGAACGATCCCCCGTGTAGCCCCGAAACACTTCCGCCAGGGTGCCCGGTGAACCCACCCCGGCGCACATCAGGAGCAGGGAGGGCCAGGGGCCGCCCGGGGCCTGGAGCCCCTCGGAGAGGCCGAGGGCCCGGTGCAGTCGCGGGGTGGCCTCCACCTGCAATAGCTCCCGCGGCAACCCCGTGAACCCACAGAAGCGATCCGCGCCGGCATCATCGCCGATGCCGATCGCCAGCAGGGCGATCTCCGCCTCTTGCAGCTGCGGCAGGGCAGCGGCGAGGGCCTGGGCATATTCCAGGCTGTCGAAGTCGCCCAGCTGGGAGAGCAGCACCACCAACCGGCGGCGGCCCGATTCCATGCCGGGCAGCTGGGCCAGGTGGTGGAGCAGGGGGGGAGGAGCTGACATGGAGGAGGGGTTAGGGCGCCACCTGGGCGAGCACGGCGCGATGGCGGGGGGTGCAGGGGGAGCTGGTCACCGTGTCAAACCCCGCCAAACGCAACTCCTCTTCCAAATCGAAGGCAAAGTAGGCATCCATGAAGGGCTCCGTGCTCTTGAGCAGGGTCATCAGCGCCGTAGGCATGGTCTGGTAAGCCTGGCAGGCGGGGTTCATGTCCATCACAGCCAGGCATCCTCCGGGACGCACTAGCCGGCGAGCCTCCCGGAGGATGCGGCGGGTGGTGGGCTGGGGCATTTCATGCAGAAGCAGAAACACGGACACCAGATCAAAGCTGCTGGCGGGCAACCCGGTGGCTTCGGGCAGGGCATGGCGCCAGGCGTGAATGCCTGCCTGGCGCCGTTCCGCCTCATGGCGGGCCACCGCCAGGTAATAGGGGGAGAAGGTGAGACCCGTGATGGCGGCCCGGGGAAAGGTCTCCTGCAAAGCAAAGGTGCTCAACCCCACCGTGCAATGCAGATCCAGGATGGTGGCAGGCGGCTGGGGAAACTGGACCTGCAGGGCCTGGTGGTAGCCGACACGAAGGGCCTGGTCACTGGCCGGGCCCGCCTCGGGATACAGGCTGGAGTGCACCGCGTTGGACGCCACCTCAAACTCAAAGGCCGCCTGCCAGCAGAGATGGCCGGCGTCGTAGCCATGGAAGGAGGCCTGGTAGTTGGCGGGATAGGCCACCGACCCGTCGTGGACCTCCTGCCAGAGGAGAGCCCAATCCATTCGTTCATACGCCGCCACCCGGGCGGTCCAGGGGATCCCAAGGCGCTCAGCGCGCTGGATCATCATTCGCCGGGCCTGGTGTTTTGCCACGGCCCAAAGGGGCTTGACGCTGAGGGCGCCACGGATCATGGCGTCCGTCAGGGCCCCGCGGCGCGTTGGACCGGGTCGGGTGAGGGTCATGGCAGTCGGCCAGCAACCGGCATGGGGAGGCTAGGGGGTGGGGGTTTCCCCGAGGGCCTCCGCCACCGCCTTCTGAAACACCCCCTCCTCGGGCACCACGCCGGTCCAGCGTTCAAAGATCTGCATGGCGAGCTGCACCAGCATCTCCACCCCATCCACGATCGGGCAGCCCCGATCCCGGGCCGTGGCCAGGAAGGGCGTGATGCGGGGATTGGTGATCACATCCACGGCGACGCAGCCCGGCTCCACCGTGTCCCAGATCAGGGGCACGGGCTCCAGCTCGGGAGCGCAGCCCAGGTGGGTGGCATTCATCAGGAGAGTGGTGCCGGCGGGCACGGCCACTTCCCCCTGCCAGGGCTGCCACACCGCGGGCACCCCGGAAGCCCGGGTCACCAGTTCGGCCACCTCCTGGCCCTGCTCCTGGCGACGGGTCACCAGGGTGACGTGGGCCGCACCCGCCCAGGCGATCTCCACCGCCATCGCCCGGCCCGCCCCACCGGCCCCGAGCATCACCACCCGCTGGCCGGCCAGGGGGCTCACCTTCTGAATGGCCTTCACCACCCCCTTGCCATCGTTGTTGTGGCCGATCAGCCGGCCCTCTTCGATGGTCATGTAGTTGGCGGCGCCGATGGCGCGCACATCGTCGTCCACCTCGTCCAGCAGGGGGATCACGGCCACCTTGTAGGGCACCGTGATGGCCATGCCCTGATAGCCCAGGGGGCGGAGGGCCTTCACGGCGAGAGCCAGATCGGCCTCATTGGCGATGTTGTTCTTCCAGAACTGCCAGGGCAGGCCGTAGTGGGCGTACACCGCATCGAACATGCGATCGATGGGGTTTTCCGCCACCGGATGGCCCATCATCCCGGTCATCTGCTTCTGGGGAGGGATCACAGGCGAAAGGCAACTGCCACCCAGCTTGGCAAGGGAAGGGCTGAGGAGCAGCAAGGCTGGCAGATCCGGCATCATGGTCCCGTTTTTCAGCCACCCTCCAGGAGTTGGATGGAGCCACTTCTCAATCCAATCCATCCAACGCTGTTCTCCATTCCCCTGCTGGGGCATGGCTGGTTGCGACAGACCACGGTGGATCCCCAGGCCTGGGCCAATGCGGTCTGCGCCGCCACCCCGGTGAGGATCTGTGAGCCGCAGCAGGCCGCTCTGCCGTTCCAGAACAACTCAGCGATCCTGAATCTCGGCCAGGTGATGGTGGTGGCCACCGAGGGATCGGCGATCACCCTGATGACAGAGCAGCATCCCTTTGCTCAACTTCTGATCCCCTATGGGGGTTGGGGCCTCTGGAAGCTGGACAACTCGCAGTATGAAAATCCATTCGGCGAATCGGTGCTCTACCTGCCGCCGGCCCCCCTGAGCCTGGAGAACGACACCACCTCCGGTGTGGCCCTCAATCTCGATCCGGCCATCCTCGTGGCCACGGCCCTCACCATGGCCGGCCCGGAGGGGCTGCCCCAACATCGGCTTTCGGTGTTCCAGCAGCCGAAGCGCCTGCTGATGGGGGATCCGGGGTCTGCCCGGTTGATCCATGGGCTCTATTCCCTCCTTTGGACCCTCCATCAGCTCACGGGAAACCCAGGAACGGATGTGGAATTGCTCCGGTTTGATGATGTGTTGATCCGGATAGTGGTGCTGCTGCTGCTGCCGGAGCTGCAACAGAATCCTCCTGGCACCAGGTCACCGGTGACCAAGGCAGAAGCCCAGGCCAAGATCCAGCCACTGCTCGACTGGATCGATGCCCATCTGGAATCGCCGATCGCCCTGAGCGATCTGGAGGCCCAGGTGCACTGGTCAAGACGCACATTGCAATATGCCTTCCAAAGTGCCTGCGGTTGCAGCCCGATGCAGTGGGTGAGGCGGCGGCGCGTGCAGCGGGCCATGCAACGGCTCAGGAAGCCCCAACCGGGCGACAGCGTCACCTCCATTGCCCGATCGGTGGGGTTTGCCAGTCCCCTGTCGTTTAGTCGGGAGTTTCGGCGCCTGTATGGCTGCTCCCCGTCCTTGCTTCTGCGGCAAACCGTTGACGCCGGCCCCAGGCGGGCCTAGCGATGGGGCTCCCTGCGGTACGCCGCCATGACCCTTGAGGCCCATCGCGACGACCTGGCCGCCACGGCAGCGGCCCTGGCGGCTCCGGGCACGGGGCTGCTGGCGGCCGATGAATCCACCGGCACGATCGGCAAGCGGTTTGAAGCGATCGGACTGGAGAACACCGAGGAGCACCGCCGGGCCTATCGCAGCCTGCTAGCCACCGCCCCTGGCCTGGCCGAGAGCATCAGCGGCGTGATCCTCTACGAGGAAACCCTGTTTCAGGACAGCAGCGAAGACGCGGGCGGTGCGCCGATCGTGGAGCTGTTCGCCCAGCAGGGGATCATCCCCGGCATCAAGGTGGATCAGGGGGTGGAGGTCCTGGCCGGGGGGCTGGAGGGCGAAACCTGGTGCACCGGGCTGAAGGGCCTGTCGGAGCGGGCGGGGCGCTATTACGCCCGCGGGGCCCGTTTCGCCAAGTGGCGGGCGGTGCTGCGCATCAGCGCCGGCGGGTGCCCCTCGGAGCTGGCGGTGCGGGAGAACGCCTGGGGGCTGGCCCGCTATGCCCGCGCCGTGCAGGAGCAGGGGCTGGTGCCGATCGTGGAGCCAGAGATCCTGATGGATGGCGACCACGACATCGCCACCACCGCCTCGGTGCAGGAGTGGGTGCTGCGCACGGTGTATGAGGCCCTGGCGGTGAACGGGGTGTTTCTGGAGGGCAGCCTGCTCAAGCCCTCCATGACCACCGCCGGCGCCGCCTGCCCAACGCG
>JBEIGX010000100.1:0-8360 GCA_040381675.1 Aphanothece sp. | reverse complement strand
GCTGCAGGGCCAGGACATTCCCAGTGTGGATGACACCCAGGTGGATCTCCAGCTGACGGCGTTCATCCCGGCCGAGTGGATCAGTGACAACGATGAAAAAGTGGCGGCCTATCGGGCGGCGGCTCAGTGTGGGAGCAAGGCGGCCTTGCTCGAGCTGGCGGCGGGCTGGACGGATCGCTTTGGCCCGATCCCCGGGCCTGTGCAGAGCCTGCTTCGGCTGCTCGAGCTGAAACTTCTGGCCAAGCGGTGTGGCGTCTCGCGGATCAAACCGGATAAACCCAACATCCTCCTGGAAACTCCCATGGAGGAACCTGCGTTCCGCCTGCTGCGCCAGGGCCTCCCCACCCATCTCCACGGCCGGTTGGTCTACCAGGCGGGATCCGCTGGGGCGGCCAGGATTGTGGCCCGTGGACTGGGCGCTCTTCCGGCGGATAAGCAGGTGGAAGAGCTCATGGACTGGCTGGAGAAAATGGCGGCCCAGATTCCATCCCCCCAAGGGACGGCTGAAGACCAGCCACCTGCCCAGAGCCGCACAGCTGATTCGCCGGTGCTTGTGGTGTGAGCTCTTCAGCGGTTAGGAGGCCAGCCTGCAGGCCAGCTGTTCCGCGCTCTGCATGGCCCCCTCCACCCGGCCAAAGCCTTGGCCCGCCAGAAAGTCTCCGCAAAAACCAAGCTGGAGCTGGTCATTCCAGCAGAGTTCTTGGGGAAGGGCTGGCGGCAAGGGGAAAGCTGCTCCCCATCGCATCAATTGCCGTTCGCTGCGCTCCGGATCCTGGGGTGGCAACCAGGGGCTCAACACATCCGATAAGGACCCATGAAGAGCTCCGATCACGGCCTCTTCCTGCTCCGCTGTTGCGGTGAGTCCCAACTGGCGCGCCATGGCCGACTGCGATCCATAGATGCCGATGTGTTCCGCGGCAAAGACGGCGTTGGAATGGGCCACTACAGCGCAGGATCCGTCCTGCTGCGGCTGAATGCACACCCTCCAAAGGCCCCAGCGTTGTTGGGCTGCGGGGTCAAAGGCCAGCAGGCGAAAGGGGAGGGCGAGCCACTCCGCCGCCTGATCGGAGGGAATACGCAGCAGGAGGGAGCTCCGCGCTTCAAACCGCAGGGCGGCGATGGAGGCCAGGGCGTGATTCAGAGAAGCATCCTGCAATTGCTCGGCCAGATCCTGCAGTGGAGGGGTTCTCCAGCCAAAGGTCAGCCGGCTGCGGGGGTGGGCCAGGAGCGTTCCCGTCAGAACCAGAGCTTCGCTCTCTGCGAGAACGGCCCCATCCGAGTCCTTCAACAACCAGCGATCCCGATCCCGCTCAAGGTGGCGAACCAACCTGTTGTAGTTGGGGGTCAGCTGGCCGCCTGCCTGATGGAGCAGCCCTTCACAGATCTGTTCCATCCCAGGTGTTCCCTGGTAGCAGAGGCCTTCCAGCAGGGGGTCCTGTCCACGAAGGGGGAGGATCGCGGCGGCTTCGTTGATCACGGCCATCTCCCCCGTCCACGGTTCCACCCACCCCTGCTCCAACAGCGGGGAGAGCAGCTCTGGAGGGGAGGAGGAGCGGATGTTGAACAGACTGGCCCCATGGTTGATCCTCAGGGTTGGATCCTGTCGGGATCGCCGTGTTGCCGTCCGGCCCCCCGGCCCCCGGCCCGCTTCCAACAGGCCGATGGAGGCTCCATCCCATCCCTTCCGGCACAAGGCAGCTGCTAAGGAGCAACCGGCCACCCCAGCACCGATGATGGCCAACCGAAACGATGGAGGATCAGGAGTGAAGATCTTTGAATCTGTTTGAGACCTACTTATAGGCTAGCTTCAAGAAACCTGCTCAGGACAGTCATAGGGATCTCAATATCATTCTTTGCATTAATGCTGGGCACAACGGCAAAACTGTAAAGCGCATTACGCAATGCTGCAAGTTGAAAGAAATCCGGGCGAATGCCGTGGCCCTCTTGAAAAATCTCCAGCACCTGACAGCCTGGACTGAGATACATCAGGTTGGTCAGTGCTGCACCGTGGGCTGAAATCACATGGGTGGCCCGGCGAAACCGTTGAATTTGCAGCTTTAAAGGCATCTTATCCAGGTGAAGACATTCAAATCCATGCGCGGATAGGTAGTAGATGATGGCCTCCTCGTTGGCGACCTGTCGAAGAGCTGCGTCACCTCGCGAAACGTAGATCCGTTCTGCGTCGTCAGAGCTTGCCAATCCTTCTTCGGCACCTGAAATCAGTCGTTGCGAGAGGGCAGAGATGGCATCTGGGCTGAAAGCATCAAAATGCCCCGTGATGCTGTAACGCGTATGCCGATGGGAAAAACTTGTGATTAACCGTTCAAAACTCCAGCCTCCGTTTCCCTGGTACTGGTAAGGGGGCATTCCAATCAATTGCTCGTCCGCCACATGAAGGTACGCCAGAGAATCCCTCTGCCAGGGGGCCAGATGCTGAGGGACCACAACCTTGAACCGTTGACCTGTCGTCTTCCCGTAGGCTTCAGCGGCCAGAATCCTTGGCAGAGCATCCAGAAACCAGTGGAAGTAGTTTGGCCTGGTGTTGAGATAATCCAACAGAACAACAACGTTCTCGTCCAGGTCCCTGATGGGGCCCCTCATTCGACGCCATATCAGGGATGCTGTTTCTTTCGCCTTGAGTGTACGAAAGGGGATGGTTTCCTCGATCACCGCCAAGTAGCGCTCCAATCCGATCCAGTCGTGCCCGAGGCAATACGCTTGAGAGGACACTTTGACGTACCCCCCAGGTATAATGAAGGGTTGGCAATAAATGGCGAGGCGCTCCAGTGGCAAGTCCCATAGATTTCTCAGATTCGTGGCATAATTCAACGCGCGTGGCGCACTCAGGAGATGCCTGCGTCCCACGGTTCCTCCTCCTAGGCTTTCATGGGATCTTCGCGGACCCACAACGCCAGTCCGCCTCCCCTTCCCCGAGCGGCCAGCCAGTGGATCCCCAGGTCTGTTTGCTCTCTGGCAATGAGTGCAAAGAAGGGCTCCCTCCCAGAGGAGGTCGGTGGAAGGGGAAAAGAGAGCAGATTCCTCCCTGCCAAGTCCATGTGGAGGTGGTGAAATTGAAAATAAAGCAGGGGACGTTTCTGCACCAAGCGACCCGGTCCGCAAAATCTGAGCTTGATTCCCAGCAACTCAACGGAATTGCTGACTTCCAGATTCTGTCCTTCGGAGGCCCTGATTTGAAGCGTGGCCTTCAGTGCTCGAAGGATGGCTCCATTTGGAGCCGATGATTCAGGATCCTTTTTTCCCCAGACCTGTTCCAGATTCCAAGCACCTAAAAGGTCTTCGTTTCGGATATGGCTACCGATTTTTCGGCTCTGTTGCTCCAGAGTCCGTAAATCCTGACCGCTCGGAAGAGCCATCACGCAAAACAATGGCCTTTCACATTATCGGACGAAGCTGGGATCTCAGCACTTCTGGGCAAGGAGCTGTTCACCCACTCTCCCAAGCTCCACAATCTGTTCTCCGGCCATCAGTTCCTCTGCTGCCACCCATTCGCTTTCCTCCAAACCACCTGGGGTCCGCATGATCACCTCCACCTCGCACTCCCGAGGGCAATGAAAGGTGATCACCTCAAAGGGAAACATCACCCGTTCGAGGTAGTAAGTGGCCAGACCTCGGGCTCGGACGATGACAATTCGATCTGTGCAGTTGCGATAACTGCACAGAATTTGGGTGGCGGGTTGCATCACAGAAATCGAGAGAAACCCCATCAAGACAGATTTCTCTTGAGGATTCAGTCTCGTCTGCGACGGTTCTAAGATTTAGGCTGTTTTACCCATCAGCTCCGTCGCAGCCAGGGGGGAGCCCCTGAAAACCATTCTCCGAGGTCATCGTTCTTGGGATCAAATGCACCTTTAGGACCAACTTCACCAATATTCATATCGGCAAGAAACCGGTCTAGGCCAGGCTTGGGAAGCCCCTCCAGCTGTTGTCGCTGGGCCTGCTTCAACCACCCCCACACCGAAGGATCCCGATCTGCAAACTTCTGCACGTAGATGCGCTCTTGGAGGCTGACGGGTTCTGCTTTGCCAATCCTTTCGATGATGTTCTGAAGCCTGAGGCGAGTGCTTGGAGTAAGCATCTGGACCCGACTGGAAAAAGGTGATGTATTGCTAGCGAAATGTCCCAGTCTAAAAGTGGCGAACCACACCAAATCCCCCCGTTTGTCAGCACGAGCAGTCAATGCCCATCCCACCTCTAGGGTTTTCTCCGTTGTTTCCGTGCATCCACGGGCTGTGACGTGATGGGTCCGCTTCTTTTTGAGGTCGTGCCCTGTCTCCTGGGAGGGATGCTGCTCGGCTGGCGATGGCCGGCTCTGCCGAGATGGCTGGCTCCACCGTTGGTGCGTTGGGGGGTCCCCTTGAGTCTGGCGGCTCTTCTGTTGCGCTCCGATCTCTCGATCAGCCTTTTGAAGGTGGCTCTCGTGGCCCTTTTGGTGCCTCTCCTGAGTCTGGGGTTTCTGCAGGGTTTTCCGCCTTTGCGCCAGCGATTGGGGGATCCCGTGGTGATCCTTGGCGCTGCCGTCGGCAACACGGGCTACTGGGGACTTCCCGTGGTGTTGGCCATCCTGCCGCCCCAGGCCATGGCCACCGCCGTGGTCTACGACCTTGTCGGCACCCTGATCACCTGGTCCGTCGGGCCCTTGCTCCTTCTGGGTGCCCAGGCCAGGCCCTTCGGCACCCTGTTGGCCAGTCCGGCCATGAAAGGGGTTCTGCTCTCCCTTCCCATTCAACTGACGCCATGGAAGGCAGCATGGGCGTCCGTGTTGTGGTGGCCTGCTCGGGTGGTGTTGGTGGTTGCGCTTGCTCTGTTGGGAATGCGCCTCGGTCTCACTCTGCGCCAACGCTCTTTCCCTCTCCTTCCCGGAGTTCCTTATGCGTTGGCCTTCAAGCTTCTGGTGATTCCGGCACTGGTAGGGCTGATCGCCACAGCGTTGGCTTTCCCCACCCTGGATCGTCAAGCCCTTGTGCTCCAAGGAGCCGCGCCTACAGCCCTCTCCGTGCTTCTGATGGCTGAGGCCCAACAGGAGTCGGGCCCGGTGGCCTCTGCCTTGGTGATCTCCAGCACGTTGGCTGCCATGGTGACGGTGCCTCTGTGGTGGAGCTGGATGCAGTGATTCCCATTTCCTCCTGGCTGGTGGGGATGTGCTGGCTCCTGCTGGTCCCTGGTACGCCGTGGGCCGAACTCCTGGCAGCTCCGCTCCCCGAGGCCCGAGCCCTGATTCAGGAGCGGGGAACCGCTTTGCCACCGGGGCGTGTGAAGGGCGGAATGCAAGCGCCTCTGGAGCGGGCAGAGGGCGGCGACACCCCCGTGCTCACCTTCAGCTCCGACCGTGGCCCTGTGCGATTGCTCTTGGACACAGGGGCAGCCTCCGCCATGGTGTCACCCGCTCTTGTCAGGCGCCTTGCTCTGAAGAGTTGGCCCCTCTCCCCTGCGCAGTTTTCCCTGGCTGGCGCAGGGGAGAGCTGTGCCCATCGCGCCCTCTCCAAAACCCGACTTCCCGAACTCCGATACGGGGCAGCAAGCGCCCAGCACCCCCCCCTGCGGCTTCAGGGGGTCGAAGGGTTTGTTCTTCCCGTGGTAGCCCTACCCCCTGGGATCGATGGCGTGCTGGGTGCCGCTGCTCTCAAACAGGTGCCTTTTGGCATCGACCCCCTCTCCGAGCAAGTGTTTTTTGGCGAGCCAGCGTTGCAGTGGCGTCAGCGGTTCCACACCCAGCCGGAGGTGATTCCTCTGCACTGGCGGCGTGGGGTAGCCCTGGGTGGGATTCTGGTGGGGTCGGGTTCTTCCGGTGGGTTCAGCCGATGGGATGCCCTCTTCGACACCGGTGCGGAAGGGCTGTTTCTCACCCCTGCCCTGGCGGCCATGCTCCGTCCCTTGGGACCAGCCCAGCCTGTCCGCCTGGTTGGTGTCTGCGGGGAGCAAAAAGTCTGGCGCCAACGGCTGATGGGAGTTGGCGTTGGTCCGCAGGCCCTACCCATCCAGACCCTGGACGCCATCGTGACCACCAATCCGGTGTTTGCCCTGCTCGGGGTGGAGGCCATTGTGGGGCAGGAGGTGCTGCGATTCCGACGCCAACTGTGGAGGCTGGACACGCCCACCCCACGGCTTGAGTTGTGGTGATGCAACAGAAAAGCCCTCACAAGGGCGTGTGAGGGCTTTTCCGGAGCTGCCAGGGGATGGCGCTCGAGTCCGACGGGGGGACATCGTCGTCGGTAAGAAAGTTCTAAATCGCAGACCGCAGTCTTTGACACGTCTCAGAACAATCGGTCACATTTGGTTGGCCACGGTGGCGAAGGCCAACGGTGCCCATTGGGCCAGGAGCTGCTCGTGACGGACGAGGGCGTATCGGCTCTGTTCACTGGGCTGGGCTCTGTACTGATCTCGCAGGGCTTGCAACTGGGCCTCCATGGAGTGGAGGACAGGATGGTTCTTGTACACCGCGTTGTGGCAACCCCAGAACCTTAACAGAATCGAAAGATTCCTCCCGCCCTCTCGGCGCCCGCTCATCCGTTTGTCGGATTCGGAAGTCCAGCTTGTTTCTGCCAGTGTTCCCCATACCATCAAGGGGTTTGCTTGATGCAGCCATGAACCTGGGTGAGGTTTACCTGGAATCCCTGTCCACCGGGATCATCACCCAACAGGAAATCGACTGGATCACCACCCAGCAGGCCGCCTTCAATCGGGAGGAGGAGGCCATGGCCCTCAGGATTGGTCGGTTGCTGGATGAGGGAACCCTCCAGATTGGCTGCCGATTGTTCGAGCAACCCACCCTGCAGGTGGGGCAAGCCCCTTCTCCAGGTTAATCCTTCCCTTCCTGTCCCCGAAGAGCTCCCCCGCAGCTCGAGCCGTGCCCGGCGGTGCAGCCAAAACAGTGGTCTGCCACCTGGATCGGGGCCGTCGCACAATCGGCGTCCAGCAGATCACGGAGGTGGCCAGCGAGGGGGGAGCCCAGCCCAAGCATTTGATTGAAATCACAGTCGTAGAGGTGTCCCTGCCAATCCACGCTGATCAGGGTGCGGCACATGACCCGCTCCAGATTTTCAGCCACGTGGTTGGCCCGCAACAGGTCTTTGTAGGCCTCCAAAGACCCTTCGCGGGCGAGATGGTCCGCAAACCGCTGGATCGGCATGTTGCTCATCACCTTGAGCGCGTTGAAAACCACCCCGTGCTTGGCGAGAGCCGCTCTGTAGGCCGTTTGCAGGCTGTCCTGTTCTGGCGGCAGGGTCGGTCCGAGGGGATTGAACACCAGATGCAGCTCCAGTCCTGAGCCCTCCTGTCCATACCCCTGCTGGTTCAGTCGCCGTAGCCCCTCCAAGCTTCTAGCGAAAACCCCTGTCCCCCTCTGGCGATCCACGTTCTCCGACTCGTAACAGGGAAGGGAGGCCAGGATGGTGACCCCCTGGGACGCCAGAAAGGCCGCCAAATCCTGCTGCCCCTCCTCCAGAAGGATGGTCAGATTGCAACGGTCCAGCACCTCGACGCCCATGTTCCTGGCCTCCTGCACGAGGGTTCGGAACTGGGGATGCAGCTCCGGCGCGCCACCGGTGAGATCTAGGGTCTGTAGCCGTTGCGCGCGCAACACCTGTGGAATCAAGGCGATGGTGCTGGCATCCATTTGCTCCCGCCGCCAGGGTCCTGCATCCACATGACAGTGGCTGCAGGCCTGATTGCAGGTGTAGCCCAGATTTACCTGCAGAGTAGAGAGTTTTGCCCTCTGGAGACCTGGAAAGTGTGCTGGGGGGTCTGCAGTCATCTCGTCAGCTCCCGTTGCTGTTCTTCCTTACAGGCTTATAGGTCAACGGTCCTCCCTGACCCTCCGCACAGCAGGATGGGGGGCGAATCACGCTGACGCGGGATGCCCATGCAGCTCCAGAGCGCGACCTCCACGGCTGACGCGCTGAGTCTTCAACCCCCATGGGGCTATCGGCCCATGGCCTGGCTGGGACTCCTGGTCAATCTGCTCATCCTCCCCCTGACCTTCCAGTTCATCCTCTCGGATCCCTACTGGCGAACCGCCAACATCACGATCGCCGCTGCAGGAGTCCTGCCAACGGCCATCCTGGGTCTGATTGCATCGATTGCTCTGTTGCGATGGCAGCATTGGGGCCAGATCCTGGCCATCGTGGCCCTGGCCCTGAGCCTGGCTGTGTGTTTGCCCTACGGGATCGTCAGGTTGGTGATGGTGGAGCCTGGCCGCTCCCTCCTGGCGATTGCAGCTCCTCTGGCCTGGGTGGTCAATGCGGCTGGCCTGGTGTTCTGGTGTCGCCCGGGCATTCGCGCCTACCTCCGCTGAGTGTTGCAAAGGTGACAGTTGCATCCCTGTCATTGCCGCCATTGTGATG
>JBEIGX010000099.1:0-8427 GCA_040381675.1 Aphanothece sp. | reverse complement strand
TCCCCTTGTGGGGGGTCGGTGGCGCGTCGCTTCTCAGCGACTTCTTCACCTTACAACACCGTCGGCTCACGCCTCTCAGGTTGTCAGGGCTGCCTCCCTCAAGACCTTCGTCTCTCAGGCGCAGTCCAATAACCTAACACGTGGAGGTCAACCGCACAAGCACGAGAGCCGTATCCGAACCCCCTACGTGGCCACCAGGGACGGATGGAGCATCAGCATCAGGCTGCGGCTCTCCAGTGGGGCGCCCCTCGGGGTCCAACGTTCCGGTGTTTCGGGCAGATCCTCATCCGTTGGAAGGGCCGTGTCGATCACCCGCATCCAGCCCTCGGCCAAGGGTGGCAGGTCGAAATGCATGGCTTTGTAGTAGGCATTGAACCCGCACCAGAGCAGGGGGCCCTGCCGGCTGTCGTGGAGGCTCCAGGCCAGGCTGTGCGACCAGCTGGCCCAATCGGGCTTGTGCAGCTCTACGCCATGCCATTCCCGCCAGAGGGCCTGGGCATCCCCAGGTCGTCGTGGCGTTTCCCCAATGGGCACTTCGGGATTCAGTAGGTGGGCCAGTCGCTGGCGCAGCTGGATCAACCGGGAGAGATACCGCCGCAGGGCCTGGTCGCTCTCATCGGGTTGCCAGTGCATCCAGCCCAGCAGGTTGTTCTGGCACCAGCTGTTGTTATTGCCCCCCTGGCTTCTCCTCACCTCATCCCCCATCAGCACCATGGGCACCCCCGGGGCCAGCATCAGACTGGTGAGCAGGTTGCGCATCTGCCGATCCCGCAGAGCCAGGACGGCCCTGTCGGTGCTGGGCCCCTCCACGCCGTGATTCCAGCTGTTGTTGTGGTTGTCGCCGTCCCGGTCGTTTTCGCCATTGGCCAGGTTGTGCTTGCGGTTGTAGCTCACCAGATCCGCCAGGGTGAAACCGTCATGGGCGGTGAGGAAAGTGATGCTGCGCCCCAGGGCGGCCGGCTGGCCCCCATAGAGATCGGGGTTGCCGGCCAGGCGCTGACTCACCGGCCAGCAGCATTTTTCGTCCCCTTTCCAGAAGCGGCGTATGTCGTCCCGAAAGCGTCCGTTCCAGGTGGCCACCCGCCGGGCGGGAAAGTCGGCCATGCGATAGAGCCCTCCGCAATCCCAGGGTTCGCTCACCAGCTTGAGATCGCTCAGCTCCGGGTGGGCCTCCATGGCCTCGAAGAGGGGTGGATGGTCGAGGGGGGTCAGCTCATGCCCCCGGCTCAGGGCGATGCCCAGGTCGAAGCGGAAGCCGTCGATGCCGAGTTCATTCGCCCAGCAGCTGAGGGATTCCAGAATCAGATGGCGAGTGAGGGCCTGGTTGGCGGCGATGCTGTTGCCGCAGCCGCTCACATCCAGATAGTCGCCTCGGCTGTTCTGTTGGTAGTAAGTGGAATCGGCAAAGCCGCGCCAGCTCAGGGTGGGCCCCGCCTGATTGCCCTCGGTGGTGTGGTTGTAGACCACATCCAGCAACACCTCCAATCCGGCCAGGTGGCAGGCGGACACCAGCTCCCGCACCTCCTGGCGGGCCTGGAGAGGATCGGGGTTCACCAGATAGTCCGGGTGGGGAGCCATCCAGCTGAGGGGGCTGTAGCCCCAGTGGTTGTAGCGGCCTGCGGGGGCATCCTCCGGGTCGAAGGCCATCACCGGCAGCAGCTCGATGGCCGTGATTCCCATCTCCTGGAGATAGGGAAGGGTGTCGATCAATCCCAGCAGGGTGCCCTGCCGCTCCGGCGGCACGGGGCAGCCGGCTCCCTGGGTGAAGCCCCCCACATGGAGCTCGTAGATCACACTTTTCTGCCAGCTGTGGCGTGGTCGGGGGGCCGCCGTGAAATCAAACCGATCCCGCTCTGTCACCACCCCTTTCAGGCAGGAGGACGTGTTGGGAATCGCCCCGACCGCCGCCCCCCTCTGGTAGCCATCCCACCCGCCGATCGCCCGGGCACAGGGATCGAGCAGCACCTTGGAGGGATTGAAGCCATGGTTGCCAGGCTCCAAGGGGCCAAACACCCGGTAGCCGTAACAGCAGCCGATGCCCACCCCCTCCACTTCCACATGCCAGTGATCCCCCGAACGGTGCGGCGTGTCCAGGGCAATCACTTCGCTGGGTTCATCCGCTTCTGCATGGGCAAAGAGCAGCAGCTCCACCCGGCTGGCCAGGGGGGCCACCACGGAGAAATTCACCCCCCGCGGGGTTGCCGTTGCCCCCAACGGCCAGGGTTGACCAATCCTGATCACCGGGAGGGGGGAGCGGTTGGAGACAAATTAGGGTCCCTGCTGTCCCCTGTCTGTGTGGGCCATGGCCGGATCGGCCTTCTCGCCGGGGTCGGAACGCTCGGGTCGGCCTCCTCGAGAGGTGGGGCCAGGGTTGTGGTTGTTCCCTCCCAACCCCCGTACCCATGGCGGCAGCTCCTGGTTTCTGGAGACTTGTGGTGGGGGTGTGCTGGTGGATACCCCCCCCGACAGTGAGGCCACCTTCGCTTTCCTGGAGGCCAGGGCCCAGGCCTCCCCTGGGTGGATCGTCCTGCTCGGGCGCGATGGTCACGGATCCTGCCGCCGGGTTCAGGAGCGGATGGGCTGGCCCGTGCTGGTACAGGAGCAGGAGGCCTATCTGCTGCCGGGGGTGAGGGATCTCCAATCGTTCGGGGCTGACCATCAGCTGGCGGAGGGATTGGCTCTGCTTTGGACCCCTGGACCCAGTCCAGGGGCGGCCGTGCTCCATGCCTGTGGCGGCGTGGCGGGGGCTGTGGACGGTCTCTTCTGCGGGCGCCTTCTCGTGCCGGTGGCCCCCCAGACCCTGGCGCCCTTGCTGTCTCCGCGGGGATTTCACGGGCCGCGTCAGCGGCGCAGTGTGGCTCGACTGCTGCGCTGGCTGCCGCCTGGGTCGCCCGCCTGGATTGCCAGCGGGGCAGCCCTGGGGGGGCTGGCGGGAGAAGCCCTCGTGCGTGATGGGGCCTCCCTTCTGGAGAGGCTCAAGGGGGGGGCGGAGGCGATTGATCCAACGACCTTATGAATGTTTCGCTGATTTGCTCATCGGCCAAAAAGCCTGTTGTTCCTTCCTTTTGTTGTTGCAGCACCGGGAGAATCCCCATACCATTAGGCGGCGCAATGCCAGTGGCGGTCGGCTTTCCGATTCGCCTCCCCTTCCATTCCCCCCTCAGACCGCTCACCGGAGGCCCAACTTCAAGCCATGAACAAAGCTGATCTCGTCAATCTCGTTGCCGCCCGCACCGAGCTCACCAAGACCGATGTCTCACTGGTCGTGGATGCCGCCATCGACACCATCATCGATTCGGTGGTGGAAGGCAAAAAGGTCTCCATCCTGGGTTTCGGTTCCTTTGAGCCTCGGGAGCGCTCCGAGCGTCAGGGCCTGAACCCCAAAACCGGCGAAAAGATCAAGATTCCAGCCAAGCGTGTGCCCGCTTTCACCGCCGGCAAACTCTTCAAAGATCGCGTCCAGGGCTGATCGCCTGGTCGCCAGTCGTTGGCAAGCGGCCCTGCGGGGCCGCTTTTTTCATCCGTGATCCTGGTGTCTCTGCCAGCCAGTTTGAGAGAACGTTTTGAACGGGGCCTGGCCCTGCGCCAGCAGGGGGTCAGGGGGCGCTTCGCCCCGTCCCCTAGCGGTGCGCTTCACCTGGGCAATCTCCGCACGGCCTTGCTCAGTTGGCTGGAAGCCCGCCGTTGCGACGGCCTCTGGTTGTTGCGTCTGGATGATCTCGACCGTCCCCGGGTGAAACCTGGGGCCGAAGAGTCCATCCTGGCCGACCTCCAGTGGCTTGGTCTGCACTGGGATGGGCCCCTGATTCGCCAGAGCGAGCGCAGGGGGCTGTACGCCTCCGTGCTCTCAGCCCTGCGCCGCTCCGGGGTGCTCTATCCCTGCCACTGCAGCCGCCGGCTTCTGGCCGATATCTCCGCCCCCCACGGACAACTGGCTGTCTATCCAGGTCATTGCAGGGCCCAGGTCCCCATCTGGGGAGAGCATCAGGGGCGTTGGCCCAGTTGGCGCCTGAAGCTGGGAGAGGGACCGATCGCCTGGCAAGAGTGCTGGGGGGCCGTCGGTCAGCTGGATGGGGCCAGGGAGGTGGGGGATGTCGTGCTCCGACGGGCCGATGGGGTGGTGGCCTACCACCTGGCCACGGCCGTCGATGAGCTCACCCTGGGGATCACGGATGTGGTGCGGGGGGACGATCTTTGGTGCGCCACCGGTGCCCAGGTGGCGGTGTGCCAGGCCCTGGGTTATGCCCCTCCCAGCTACGGCCATGTACCTGTCCTCTGTGACCAGGAGGGTCATCGCCTGAGCAAGCGGGTGGCCTCGGAAGGACTGGCGGCCCTGCGGGCCCAGGGGATGGATCCCCCGGCGGTGATTGGGAAACTGGCTGCCAGTGCGGGTCTGGTGGCGGAGGGAACACGGCTGAGTGCCCAGGAGTTGCTGGCGGAGGTCAGGGGCACATGGCCCCGGGGAGAGTGGGGGGGGAAGTCTTCACAAAGCTTCCGGATTCCCCCCCCGTGCGAACGGGGCCAAGCGCGGCAAAGTGTGTAAACCGACACCCTTTGGGGTCTGCCATGTCCTCTTTCCCCGCTCAGGCTCCCGCAGCCAGAGTGTCAGCCATCACCACCTGTCCACGTTGCGGTGGGAGCGGGATTCTTCGGCTGGCCGATGGGCGGTTCCGGACCTGTTTGGACTGCCTGGGGCAGGGGGGGCTACCGCACGCCCGATCGTTTCGAACGCCAGATAAAGAAGACTGTCGTGCCCACGACGGCGGCCAGGGGAGCAGCGGTCAGCAACAGGAGAATGACAGCAGTCCAGTCTGTGTACATCCCGGCACTTGAAACGCTTGCCCATCATCTCAGGTGGGGGGTGTGCCGAGGGGGTTTCTTCCCTGCAACGAGTCGTTTCACGGTTTTCCTTCCCCCTTCCAAGGGGGGCCGCTGAGGGAGTAGCCCGGTAAGGCGCTGCTCCACCCCCGTGGACGACACCATCACCACTCCGGCGGGGTTCACCATCACCCCCGAAGCCGACGGCTCCTATCGCATCTGCGATCCCCGGAGCCACTGCCTGACAACACCCAGTCTCTGGGAGGCCCAACAACTGGTGCAGTGGGCCGAAGTCCATCACCAAGGGCTGTCGGAGCCAGGTCAGGCTTCAGCCAACCATTGAGACGGCTGGACCGTCCTGAAGGCGGCCAGACCCTGCGGCAACTAAAATTTGCAAATTCCCGTCGTTCTGGCGCTTGCACGAGTCCATGCCGTTCTGGACCCCTGGAATCGATTCGGCCAATCCTCTGGCCTGCAGTCACCCCGAGCGGTATGTGCTCAAGCGGATGGGCATGGAGGCCTTTCTTGGAATCGACCGACGGGATCAGACCATCACGGATGTGCGCCTGATCGAGCAGGCCCATCATTTCCGCACCCATGAAGCCGCGGTGCGGGCGGCCAGTGAGCTCGAACGCATGGGCCGCGGGCCGGTGGATGTGATCAAGGTGGAGAGGGTCTAAGCGGATCTTTGTGACGGCTGCAGGCAACACGGCTTGTCGTCGATAGGTTCGCCTCAGCAGCTCCCCGTTCGATGAAACGCCAACACCAGCGCACCCTAGAGGCCCTCTTCAGCCATCCATTGGTTCACGGTCTGCGCGCCTCCAAGGTGGAAGCCCTGCTCCATGCCCTGGGGGCCGACGTCACCCGTCTGGATGGACGACGGCTGAAGATTCGCCTCCCCGGAGGACAGGACACCTGGCTGGAGGTGGGGGAGGGGATGCACCACCCAGATCTGGATCCCGATGCTGTTCTGCGGGTGCGCCATCTGCTCCAGGAGGCAGGGGTGACGCCCGGCCATCCGGAAGCGGAGGGGCCCGGTGCCCGGGGGGATCAGAGCCGCCGGCTGGTGATTCACCTGGATCATCACCGCACGGATGCCTTTCTGCTCGAGGGGGATGCGGTGGAGCATGCCGTGCTCAAACCCCATGGACTCTGGGGGAGCGGGGAGACCCTCAGCCACCGCCACGATCGTGACATCGCGGGCCAGAGGGCGCCCCGGGATTACGACTACCTGAATCGAATCCTGCAGGCCATGGAGGGTGCCGATGCGGTGTTGCTTCTCGGCCATGGCACCGGCGAGAGCGACATGCGCCAACTGCTTCTGGACCATGTGCGACGCCACCGTCCCGACGTTTTGGAGCGACTGGTGGGGGTGGAAACCCTCGCCATCGCTGACCCCAGCGAGGGCCAGTTGCTGGCCTTGGCCAAAGAGCACTTCGGCAACCTGCCCGACCGCCATCCCCTGGTGATTCCGGGTCAGGAGGTGGTGCAGGGGTAGCGGACCAGGGTGGGTGGCAGGCTGGATCGAACGCTTTTCTGGAGCTCTGAGGTGGCCGTATGCCCCTTGCTACGCCTGGGAGATCCCCGCTTGCGGCAGCCTTCCTCCCCTGTGCCAGAGGGGTGGTTCGGCGGCGACCTGCTGGCCGCCTTGCTGACCGATCTCCGGGACACCATGGCCGCCCGCCAGGGTGCGGGGCTGGCGGCACCCCAGATTGGCCGGCCCTGGCGGGTGGTGATCTACGGCATCAATGGCAATCCCCGTTATCCCGACGCCCCGACAATTCCGGAAACGGTGTTGATCAACCCCTTGCTCACTCCTGTGGGCACGGCGACCCAGGTGGGCTGGGAAGGTTGCCTCAGCGTGCCTGGGTTGCGGGGCCAGGTGGCGCGCTGGCAAACCCTGGAACTCGCCTGGCGCGATCCCCACGGGCGGGCCCATGAGGCGCGAGTTGAAGGCTTTCACGCCCGGGTGGTGCAGCACGAATGTGACCACCTCGATGGTGTGCTCTTCCCCGATCGGCTGGTGGATCCCTCCGCCTTCGGATTTGAGGAGGAGCTGCTCTCGGCCGGTCGGCTTTAGCCGGGGTCGCACCGCGATCCCGGCGTCTGGGCCTGCCGGGGGGCTCCAAGAGACAAACAAGCCGGTGACTGGATTTGAACCTGCGACCTACTGATTACGAATCAGTTGCTCTACCGCTGAGCTACACCGGCGTCAGGGCGAAACTAGCATTCCCTCAGTGCCTGGATCACCGTGGGATCAAAACTGGATCCAGAGCTGAGGGAACGCCTTCTGCAGGAGGCCCGCACCCCCTGGAGGGGCCTCAGGCGGGCTCTGTGGTTTGCCCTGCTGGCCTCTGCCGCCGTCGGGCTGGCCACCATGGCGATGCGAGGGGCATCGGGTGAAGTGGTGCCCTCAAGCGATTGGCTCATCCAGGTGAGTGCCTTCCTGATCTGCGGCTGGTTGCTCTGGTTCGATCGGCAACGGCCGCCCGTCGACAGTTGATAGGGATGGATCTCCATCTTCTGCGCCGGTAACGCTCGCCGTGCTGCTATCGCTGGGCGCCTGGGGCGGTGGAGCGCTCGGTGGGGAGGAGATGGGGCGTGGTGCTGGGAAGAGCAGGGGGGGTGGCAGGAGGAGGGGCACCCCCAGGCTGAACCTGGCGTCCTTGTGCTCCTCCAAGCCCATGGGAGGAGTGGCTTCCACTGCCTGAAGGGGGCGGCTCAGGAGCCAGAGAGCCTGAACGATTTGCTGCCACTGCCAGAGCATCAGGGCCAGCAGCAGGGCCGCCAGAAGCAGGGCCATGGGCCTGGGGAGGTGCCCCGGGCGCCAGAGAGGAGCGGCGAGTGCGGCCTGTTGATCCAGCCGGATCAACAGGGGGAGAAGGGCAACGGACCCCAGGGCGGGGCCGAGAAGTTTGAGGGGCAACGCATCCTGCAACCGGCTCAGGCGTTGCTGCAGATCGCGTCGGCCCCGGATGGGAATCTGGGCCAAAAGCACGGACCACACATCCGCTGGCATCCGCCAGAGCAGCAGGGCCGGCGCGACCGCCCCCAGGCTCCAGCAGAGCAGCTCTTCCACCAGCGGCACGGGGCCAGGATCGCTCCCGCCCAGCACCAATAGAAGCAGGAGGGCTTCCAGGGGAAGAACCGCCAGACCCAGGAGCTGGATCCACAGGAGGGGCTCCGTGCGTGGGTTCACCGGTGTCAGGTGCTCAGGGTGCGGCGCTGGGTGACCAGCTTGTAGGCCTCGATGCGATCCCGCTCCTGCCAGGAGGAGAAGCGATCACAGCCGATGCCGCACTCGAAGCCGGTGGCCACCTCCTTGACGTCGTCCTTGTTGCGCCGAAGCGAGTCCAGGTCGCCTTCGAACACCACTTCCTTGCCGCGATGCACCCGCACCTTGCAGTTGCGCTGCACCTTGCCGTTGGTGATGTAGCAGCCGGCTACTGCGGCCTTGCCGATGGTGAACACCGCCCGCACCTCCGCTTCGCCAAGGGCTTCCTCCGCCAGTTCGGGCTCCAGCAGACCTTCCATTGCCAGCTGGATGTCCTCCAGCAGCTTGTAGATCACCTCGTAGTCGCGCACATCCACGCCGGTGGCGTCGGCCGC
>JBEIGX010000098.1:0-8442 GCA_040381675.1 Aphanothece sp. | reverse complement strand
TGGAACCAGGGCCTGCCCCCCTGGCCCCAGACACCGGGCCATATCAACCTGCCCGTGCTGCTCTGGCTCCACAACCTGCTCAATGCCTGGGACATGGAGGGCTACTGCCGCGACCGCTACGGCCTGCTCGGCCACGGGGGGCACTGGTTCCCCGGGGAGAACGCCGATGCCCTCGATCGGGACGTGAGCGAAGCTGAGCTCCTGGCGGTGCTGGAGCACTCCCCCTGGGCGGAGACCATCCCCGACCTGCTGCGGGATCTGCGACGCCGTCTGGGGGGGGAGGCGCGGCGGCGGCTACAGGTCAGCTGAGCCGCCCCAGGGGCGCCTTGGACGGCAGCCCCACGGGCCTGGGGTAGGTCTTGGGGCAGGGGGCCGCGGGCCGCACCACCACCGCATGGCGCAGGCCCCGGCCGGCGGGAAGCTCACGCCGTTCCACCCCCTCCAACCGGGCTCGAAGGATCTGCAGCGCCCGCTCCAGCTCCTCCTGATCCGCCGCAGACCACAGGCCGCGGTAGAGGATGGCCTGCCCTTCGGGTTTGAGCAGGGGCACCAGATATTCCGACACCACCGGCGCATTGGCCACCGCCCGGGCCATCGCCCCATCGAAGCGCCCCCGGCAGGCCGGGTCGTGGCCCGTGCGCTCCACCCGTTCCCGTCGCACCCTCACCCGCTCCCCCAGGCCCAGGGCCTGGGCCATGGCCTCCACCGCCTCCAGCTTGCGGCCCACCGAATCCACCAAGGTGAGCTGGGCTTCGGGGAGGGCGATGGCCAGGGCCAGTCCGGGAAACCCCCCGCCGGTGCCCACATCGATCAGCGCCAGGGGGGAGGAGCGCTGCGGGCCGTTCAGCAGGGGTACCCAGGGCCAGAGGCTGTCAAACACCTGGCCGATCCAGTAGTCGTCTCCCTGCACCAGGCGCGTGAGGTTGAGGCGGCTGTTCCATTGCAGCAGCTGCTCCTGCAGGGCGGCAAACTGCGCCAGCTGGCGCGGCTCAGGTTGCCAACCCAGGGGCTCCCACAGGTGGGCCATCGACTCGACCATCCGCATCTCCAGCGGGCCCACGACAGGTGGCAGTGTTCTTCCTAGGATGCCCGACGAAAGGGGGATCCCACGCCGTTCGGGCCATGTCGTCGTCTTCCCCAGCCCCCGACCCGGCCATTCCCGACGGCCGCTCTTCCGGCGGACTTGCTCCCGATGGAGGGCAGGAGGGACGCACCTACTACGAGCTTCTTCAGACCCCGCCCACCGCAACCCTGCAGCAACTGCGCCAGGCGTTCCGGCAACTCAGCAAGTGTTACCACCCGGACACCACCACCCTGCCGGCCCCCGTGGCGGAGCAGGCGTTTCAGCAGCTCCAGCGGGCCTATGCCGTGCTCAGTGATCCTCAGGCCCGCCAGCTCTACGACGAGCGGCTGCGGCTGAGTCGCTTGCCCCTTCCCGCCGCAGGGCGCCCAGCCCCCGCTGCCGCGGTGCTCACCCGCAGTGCTCCCGTGTCGCTGCGGCGGGCCCTTTCCGGTGGGGAGTGGTTTGCCCTGTTGCTCCTCGCCGTGGCGCTGGTGTTGAGCCTGGTGCTGGGCCTTGGGGTGGCCTGGGCCCGGGGGGCGGAACTCGTGCGCTGGCCCAGCTGGTGGGCCGACCTCCACCCGACGGCCATCGCTCAGGATGGGGCGGCTCCGGGACAAGAACGGCCGGAGACCGCCGCTGCCACCCATGCCCCTCCCCCCTGAGGACACCCCCCTCTACAACCATCCCTTGCCGGCCCTGGAGGAGTGGTTGCGGACCCTGGGGGCCCGCCAGCAGGCTTCCCATTCCCCGAGCTGGGATCTGCACGTTCCCCAATGGAGCGCCCGCATCGATCTGGAGGGGGAGGATCTGAAGGTGTCCTGGCATCAGGAGGGCAGTGCCAGCGTGCGCCTGTTTTCCTATGGCCTCTCACGGGCCGATGCGGAAGCGGCGATCCTGGCTGGGCCCTGACCACCTGGGTCGGGTCAGAGGGAGCCCATGGCCCTTGCCAGGGTGTCGTAGCAGCGTTGCAGCTCGGCGTCGCTGATGCAGAGCGGCGGTAAGAGGTAGATCACCTGGCCCAGGGGGCGTAGAAACACCCCTTCCGCCAGCACTCGCCGCTGCAGTTGCCGGCCGATCGGGTGGAGATAGCCCTCCGGCCCCGCCATGTTGGGGGACACCAGATCAAAGGCCGCCATCGTGCCCAGCAGCCGCGGTTTGCGTACCTTTGGATCCCGGGCCAATGCCTCCAGCAGGGGGCGATGGCGGGCCTCCATGCCCTGGTAGAGCTCCGGCCGCTGCTCCAGCAGGTCGAGGCTGGCCAGGGCCGCCGCGCAGCCGAGGGGGTTGGCGGTGAAGCTGTGGCCGTGGAAGAGGGTGAGGGCGGGGTCGGTGCCGACGAACCCCTGGTAGAGCCGTTCGCTCACCAAGGTGACCCCCATTGGCAGAAATCCGCCGGTGAGTCCCTTGGAGAGGGTCATCAGATCGGGACTGACGCCCGCTTGGCCGCAGGCAAAGAGCGTGCCGGTGCGGCCGAAGCCCGTGAGCACCTCATCGGCGATGAGTAGGGCTCCCGCCTGCCGCACCCGCCGCTCCACCTCCCGGAGAAAGGAGGGCCGCACCTGCCGCATGCCGCTGGCTCCCTGCACCAGGGGCTCCAGGATCACGGCGGCGGTGGGGGCCTCCAGCAGGGCCTCCAGATGGGCCAGGGCACTGGCCTCCCGCTCTTCCACTGCATCGTCGCCCCACCAGGTGGCGGGCCAGGGCGCCCGGGCCACGGAAAAGAGCAGGGGCTCGAAGGGAGCCGAGAAGAGGGAGCGCTCCCCCAGGGCCATGGCTCCCACGGTGTCGCCGTGGTAAGCCCCCTCGAAGGCGATCAGCTGGGGGCGGGGTTGACCCTGGTTGCGCCACCACTGCCAGGCGACCTTCAGAGCCACCTCCACCGCCGTGGAGCCGTCATCGGAGAAGAACACCCGCTGGAGGCTGGTGTGGGCGCTGAGCCTCTCCGCCAGCCGCTCAGCCGGCCGATGGCGGAAGTTGGCGAAGATCACCTGCTCCAGCTGGGTGGCCTGCTGGGCGATGGCCGCCGCGATGGTCGGTTCCCCATGACCATGGAGCGTCACCCACCAGCTGCTGATGGCATCGATGAGGGTGCGGCCGTCCTCCAGCTCCAGCAGGGCCCCCCGTCCACGCTCCACCCGCAAGGGCGGATCGGCCGTGGCCACTTGTGTTGTGGGATGCCAGAGGTTGGGATGCCAGCCGGTGTCCATGAACGATTGCCCTGAGACTTGCCATGATGGAGAAGACCAACCAGCTTGGGGTGATGGCCAGGTCTCGCCCACCGTCCAACCGTTTCCTACCGCAACCGGAATCGTCCCTGAGCCGGCCTCGCCATCCCTGGGGTCCCCAGGAGATGTTTGCCGAGGGGCAGTGGCAGTCGATCCGGGTGGCTCTGGAGCGCCAGGGCTGGAGTGCAAGCCAGATCGACCGGCTGCACGACCAGTTGCGCCAGGGTTGGCCCCTGTTGGTGGCGAAGCAGAACGTGGCCTCTCTCACGCGCCAATGCCCGGTGCGCTCCCGCCTCGGGGAGGGTTGAGGGATCAGCGGCACTCCGGGGGGCGTTCGCCGGGCACCAGGGCCGCCGGGCATTTCACCCAGTCGCGGAGTGATTCTTCAAAGTCGGTGAACAGGGTGAGGATGGCCATGCACAGACCCGCCACTGCGGCGCTCACCAACCAGTCACGCCTGCGCATTCTCATGGGGCGAGCTTTGTAGGTAGATCGCTGGCCAGCCATTGCTCCTGCAGACCTTGGGCGGTGAGGGGCTCGAGGGGGGGCAGTTGGGCAAGCACGGGCACCCCAGAGATGGTCTCCAGGGTAAGGGGATTGTTGGGGTGGAGGGGGCCATTGAGAACCAGCCCCAGCACGGGGATGGCGCGGCGACGAAGGGCCTCCAGGGAGAGCAGGGTGTGGTTGAGGGTGCCCAGGCCGCTACGGGCTACCAACAGCACGGGTAGCCCCCAGACCTCTAGCTGATCGATCTGTAGCAGGCTCCCTTCGGCGTCGTGGATCAGGGGGACCATCAGACCCCCGGCGCATTCCACCACCAGTGGACCCTCCACCTGGGGGAGGGCCAGCGCTGCCGGATCGATCCGCATCCCCTCCCTCTGAGCAGCCCAGTGGGGGGAGACAGGGGCCTGGAAGCGGTAGCCCTCCGGCAGGATCCGCTCGGCAGATAGGGCCAGCAGCTCCTGCACCCTGAGGCTGTCGTTGCCATCCATCAGCCCGCTCTGCACCGGCTTCCAGTAGCAGGCCCCCAGGCCCTGCACCACCAGAGCGCTCACCACTGTTTTGCCCACATCCGTGTCGGTGCCAGCGATCACAAGCTGCATCGGGTGTGTCCTTCTGCAGGCGAACTTAGTCGGCCTTCCGGGCCAGCAGCAGGAGCACTTCCCAGCTCAGCTGCCCCCCCGGGGGCCAGGCCGCCAGCAGCCGGCGCCAGGCTCCTGGGGAGAGGGGAGCCGGCTCCCGGCTGGTGCCCGCTCCGATGGCCTGCAGCGCCCGCAGGGCGGCCAGGGGAGAAGAGGGGGAACCGGCGGGGCGCTGGGGGGAGAAGGTGAGGAGCTGGCTTCCCACGGGAACCAGCCCCCCACGGGCCGCGGCGTCGAGCAGCGCCGGAGCCGGGGGGAGCGCCAGGGCGCTGCAGGGCACGCCAGCCTCCCTGGCGGCCTGGCGCCATTGGGGGAAGCTGCCGGCCGTAGGAACTGCGAGCAGCATCCAGCCCCCCGACGCCAGGTGCTCCCCCCAGAGGGTCAGGGCTTCGGCGGGGGCGTCCAGCCATTGCAGGGCAAAGCTGGAGGTGAGCAGGGCCGCCCCTTTCAGCGGGGGCGGCAAGCCCTGGTTGAGGTCCCAGGGGAGCGTGGGGCCGGCCCTGTTGCTGGCCAGGGCTTCGTGGCAGAGATCCAGCTGCTGCAGGGGCTCGGGCAGGGGCAGCCCCCAGCTTTTGAGGGCCCGCCCCACCAGGCCCGTGCCAGAACCCAGATCGGCGCAAGGCCCCTGGGGCAGGGCCTGGCGCCAGCCGTGGTGGTGGGCCAGGCCCGCCAGGCGCCAGGCCATGCCCCGCTGCAGGCGAGCTTGGGGTTCGTAGGTGGCCACGTGCCCCCCGAAGGCTTCTTGCACCTGCTGGCTGAAGGGCACCGGGGCGCGGATCGGACTCAGGGCCATGGCCTCTCCTGCCGGGCCAGCCAGGCCAGCACGGGCTCCAGGATCGGTGCCCGCAGCAGGGCATGGCCCGCGCCGGCCATCTCCAACACCTCGGCCTGGGGAAGGGCCTCCCGCAGCAGGGCCCGCACCGGGGGAGCCACGATCCGGTCGGCCCCCGCCTCCACGATCAACACGGGTACACCCTTGGGGAAGGACTCCGGCAGGCCACGGGTTTGGCCCAGCAATTCCAGGTCGGCCCGAAGCCGCGCCAGGCTCTCCGGACTGAGGGGCCCATCGGCGGGGCCGGGCGCCATGGCCTCCACTGGATCAGGGGCGGCGGCCTCGTTCAGGAAGCGCCGCAGCATGGCTCGGGCGCCAGTGGGTTCGGCCAGGGCGGCGCCCATCCCCTCGAGGGCCGCCCGCACGGAACGGCCCTCGCTGCCGTGGGGCACGAAACGGCCAAAGCTGGCCAGCAGCACCACCGCCTCGGCGTCGGCCAGCACCTGCGGGTGGAGGGCGTTGAGGAGGTGGGCTCCCATGGAGTGGGCGATCACCACCCGCTTGCCTCCCCCTTCCCAATCGGGTTGGGCTGGAGCTCGCTCGCCATAGCCCCGCTCGCCGCTCTGCCACTGCCATCCCTGCGCGCCAAAGGCCTCTTGCCACGGTTGCCAGTGGCTGCCATCCCCCGCCCAGCCGTGCATGGCGATCGCCTGCAGGGGGGGATCGGCCGGGGAGGACGGGGGCAGGTCGGCTGGGGCCATCAAGGGGGTGGTGGGCTGGGCTGGTGGGGGCATGGCCCCAGGGCCTCCAGCAGGCGGGCCAGGGTGCCCCTGGGCAGATCCTGGCGCAGCACCAGCCGCAGGCGGGCGGTGCCGGGGGGCACGGTGGGGGGGCGGATCGCCACGGTGAGCAGGCCGGCGGTCTCCAATCGGGCCTGTAGGGCCAGGGCCCGCTGGTCGTCGCCCACCAGCAGGGGCAGGATCGGTCCGTCTCCTGGGGGGCGGGGCCAACCGGCGGCGGCGAGGGCATCGCGCCAGCGGGCGGCTCGGGCCAGCAGGGCTGCGCGGGCCTGGTCGGCCGGGGCGCTGGTGAGGTGGGCCAGGGCGGCGCGGGCGCCGGCGGCAAGGGGCGGGGCCAGGGCGGTGGAGTAGCGGAAGGCGCCGCTGCTCTGCAGGAGCCACGCGCCGAGGGGTTCAGCGGCGGCCAGGAAGGCGCCGCCGCTGCCGAAGGCCTTCCCAAAGGTGCCGCTGATCAGGGCCACATCTGGCACACCATGGGCCAGGCCCTGGCCACCGGGTCCGAGCACCCCAAGGGCATGGGCCTCATCCACCACCAGCGGCGTGTTGTGCTGGGCGCAGAGAGCCGCCACCTCGGCCACGGGTGGACTGGTGCCCTCCATGCTGTAAAGGCTTTCCACAAGCACCACCAGGCGCCGATCGGGCGCGGCACGCCGGGCGCTGGCCAGGCGCCGCTCCAGATCGGCCAGGTCGTTGTGGGCGAAGCGCTGCAGCTGGGCGCCGCTGGCCCGCACACCCACCAGCAGGGAGTGATGGATGAGGCGATCGGCGAGCACCAAGCTGTGGCGATCTGCGAGGGCACCCACGGCGGCGATGTTGGCCTGAAAGCCGCTGGGGAAGAGCAGCACCCGCTCCCGCCCCAGCCAGGCTGCCAGGGCCTGCTCCAGCTGGATATGGACGGGCCGAGTGCCCGTCACCAGGCGGGAGGCGCCGGCCCCCAGGCCACTGGCCGCCAGTTCGTCGCTGGCGGCGGCCAGCACGGCGGGGTGGTGGCTGAGACCCAGGTAGTCGTTGCTGGCGAGATCCAGCAGGGGGGCGGCCGGGGCCGCGGCGGAACCGCTCGCCTGGGGTTGGAGCGAGGCAGCGGCGTCCGGGGGGCTGGCGTAGGGGCGCAGCTGGCGCAGGCGCTCGGGGGGGAGGGCCGTCAGGGCGGCGTGGAGTTTCTGGTGCCAGGAGAGTGGGCCCTGCCTGCCGGCCTCGCTGGGACCAGAGGATCCGGGGGATTCGGTGGTGTGGGAGGAGCGGCTCAGGTGGGGCCCCTGTGGTGGGAACTGCACCAGTCTGGGATGGCAGGGGGATCCATTTCGGTTGCTCCCGCAACGAGGCCCTCGTCGCGGAGCTCGGGCGGCTCAGCGCCCAGGCGGTGGTTCCAGAAGCCTTAGAGCGTGAGCACGATTTTGCCGATCGTGCGACGCGATTCAATCCGTCGGTGGCCCTCCCGCAGGTGCTCCAGGCTCCAGGGCAGTGTGGTGGTGAGGGTGGAGCGCAGGGCCCCCGCTTCCACCAGTGCCGCCACCTGATCCAGGATGGCCCCCTGCCGCTCCAAGCCGACGTTGAACAGGGGGCGGGTGAACATCAGCTCGTAGTGCAGCCGCAGGCTGCGGGCGAACAGGGGCGCGGTGTCGAGGGGGCGGGTGATGGGCAACAGGCACACCATTTGCCCGAATGGACGCAGCAGCTCCAGCAGGGCGTCAATGTTGGCGTCGGGTTCGCTGGTGTGCAGCACCGCATCCAGCCCTGCGATGCCCTGCTGGCGCAGCTGCTCCCCCAGATCAGTCCGGTGGTCGAGCACCAACGCTGCCCCCAGCGCCTGGCAGTGCGCCCGGGATTCCGGCCGCGATGCCGTTGCAATCACCCGCGCGCCAGCCACCTGGCGCAGCATCTGAATCGCGTTCGACCCCACACCCCCGGCACCGCCCACGACGAGCACGGTGGCGCCCTCCAGTTGGCCTTGCCCGTTCCCTTCCAACAGTCCTTCCCACACCGTCAGGCTGGTGAGTGGCAGGGCGGCCGCCTCCTCCGGCTGGAGGCCGGCGGGGCAGCGCCCCACCAGGCGGCTGTCGACCAGGGCGTATTCCCGATGGCAACCGGCCCGCCCCACGCTGCCGGCAAACATCACCGCATCCCCCGGTCCAAAGCGGCCATCCGCTTCCGGCCCGCACGCCGCCACCACCCCTGCGCCGTCCCAGCCCGTGATCACCGGATCCCCGCTCTGGAAGTCGCCGAAGCCCCCCCAATTGCTGCGCACCTTCGTGTCTACCGGGTTGAGCCCCACGGCCTGCATCCGCACCAGCAGATCCGCTCCCGTTGGCAACGGCACTGGCAGGCGCAGCTCTTCCAACACCTCCACGCCTCCATAGCGGCGTTGTCCCAACACCCGCATCGTGTCAGGCAACGCTTGGCCGAGGGGAGCGCTGTTGGAGAAGGCCATGGCGGACTGGGG
>JBEIGX010000097.1:0-8471 GCA_040381675.1 Aphanothece sp. | reverse complement strand
GGCTGGGGGTCGGCCCGTCTGCTGGACGATGGAGGGGCTGGGTTGCCCTCCCTGGCCAGCACCCAGTGGCTGCTTGGCTTCTCTGACGTCACCTCCCTTCTCTGGGCCCGCTGGGCCCGGGGATGCAGCGGGGGGGTGCATGGCCCCCTGCTCACCACCCTGGCGAGTGAACCCCTCTGGAGTCAGGAGCGGCTCCGCGACCTTCTCTTTGGCAGGGGGCTGGCCCCGCTGGAGGGCTGCGGGTGGGGGGGAGGCGTGGCCGAAGGCCCCCTGCTGGTGGCCAACCTCACGGTGGCGACCCATCTCCTGGGCACCCCCCACCTGCCCGATCTGCGGGGCGCCATCGTGGTGTTCGAGGACGTGGGGGAGGCCCCCTACCGCATCGAGCGGATGCTCACCCACTGGCGCCTCTGTGGGGCGCTCCAGCAGCTGGGGGGGATCGGCTGGGGAAGCTTCAGCGCCTGCACCGATGACGATCGGACCGACCAGCCCCCCAACACCTTCTTCACCACCGAGCAGGTGCTGCGGGAGCGCACGGCCGACCTGGGAATCCCCGTGGTGGCCGACCTTCCCGTGGGTCACCACCCTGGTAATGCGGCCCTGCCCCTTGGGGTCTGGGCGCGCCTGGACGGATCGGCGGGCCTGCTGGAGCTGGAGCCCACCTGGCGGGAGTCCTAGGCCCCAGGGCGCGGCGGCCAGGGCGGCACGGTGCTGGGATTGCCGTTGCGCATGGCGTGGTACGCCGGCGAGAGAATCTCCACCCCAGCCTCCGCGAACTGATCCTGGATGGCCCCCAGCAGGTCGGAGAGGATCTCGCGATAGCGGAGCACATCCCCGACAAAGGCATTCAGTTCATAGCTGATATGAAAGTCGTTGAGGGAGGTTTGCAGCACATAGGGAGGGGGCTCGGCGGTGATTCCCGCCACCGACGTGGCGGCTCCCAGGAGTAGGCGGTGCACCTGGCGCCAGGGCACGTCGTAGCCAATGGTGATGGTGGTAGCCACAGCCACCGGTTGGGCCGCCTCCCGGCGACTGAAGCTGTAGTTGAGGATCGGCGCGGCGATGACGCTGGCATTGGGCAGGCTCACCACCTCCTGCCGGGGAGTGACGATGCGGGTCACCAGGAGATCCCGGTCCTGCACCACCCCGAGCACCCCATTGATTTCGATGCGATCCCCCTCCTGGAAAGCCCGGGTGTAGATCAGCATCAGCCCACTGATCACATTGGTGGCCACGGCACTCGATCCCAGGGCCGCCAGCAGACCGAGAAACAGCCCGGCTCCCTGGAAAGCCTGACTGCCTGAGCCAGGGATGTAGGGGTAGGCCGTCACCAATCCCGCCAGAAGAATGGCCCCCGCCACCAGGCGCCCGGTGGGGCGCGCCCATTCCCGATAGAAGCCTGGAAACACCAGCCGGCCTCGCTCAATGGTGGCGAACCAGGCCTTACACCCCTGCATGGCCAGGCGGGTGAGAAAGAGGATCAGGGCCACCGCCAGGAGGTTGGGGATGGCGTTGGTGCCCCTGTCCATCAGTTGGCCCATCACCCGGAGGATGTGGGCCCGCAACCCCTCCGCAATGGCCTGGGTGGGCGGGAAGAAGCTCAGCAATAGGGGAATCAGCAGGTAGCTGGCCACGAGCAGGAGGGTCCAGTGCCCCAGGCGACGGAGCACCTGCAGCCCTCCCCGCACCTGCTCCCCATCCAGCACCTGATTGCCCCCCCAGCGGAGCCCAACCGCCCTAAAACGGCCAGCCAGCCAGCGCTCGAGCCGGTCATTGAGCTCCGTCTGGAGCTTCCACCAGAGCAGATACAGCAGCAGCACCGCCAAGGCCAGCGCCAGCCCCGTCAGCCAGGCCTCCAGGCTGTGGGTGCTGCGGTATTGCTTGAGGGCACCGCGCATCTGGTCGCGATAAAGCAGGGCCAGCTCCTCACGGGAGAGGGCGAAGGCCCTAGCCGCCCGCTCATCAACGGCCAGCTGGGGCTGGAAACGGCCATCGCTGCCCTGCACCCCCACCATGAAATAGGGCGGGTCCTCCTTCACCACAAGCTGGTCGGGATCCAGCCGCTGGTTCTTCGCCAGCGCCTCCAGAATCCGGCTGCCCCGCTCGGCCACGAACTGGGGGGTCTGGGCACCGGCCGCCACCCGCACCTCCAGCACCTTCCGCCCATCGAGGGTGATCCACGCTGGCGTCGGCACCCCTTCCGCAGCCTTCTGCGCCTGGGGGGCAAGGGAATCCCGCGGCACCTGCGCCGGGGCGGCCATGATTGCGCTGAACCCCATGGACAGGATCAAGGCCGCCATCACCAGCCCCAGTGGCATCCAGCGCTTCAGCCATCCCCTGGCTACTCCGACCACGCCACCCATCACTGCGCCGCTGCACACCTGAAACCAGCTTGGCGCCGCCCCCCCCGGGCGTCAGCCCAAACGCTTCTCAGGTCCAGGCAACCAGCCCGGCCCCGAGGGCAATCAGCACCACGCCCCCCCACTGGAGGGGGCTGAGGGTCTCCCCCAGCAGGGCCACGCCCCCAATGGCCACCAGCACCACGCTGAGCTTGTCGATGGGGGCGACCCGCGCCACAGGCCCCAGTTGCAAGGCCCGGAAAAAACACATCCAGGAACCAGCCGTGGCCAGACCGGAGAGCAGGAGAAACATCAGACTCCGGCGGGGCAGGGACGACAGGGGCAGCCCCTCACCCCGTCCCAGCACCACCGCCCCAAGAAACAGCACCACCACAAGGGTGCGCAGCAGGGTGGCCAAGTTGCTGGGAATCCCCTCCACGCCGACCTTGGCGAACAGGGAGGTGAGGGCCGCAAGGAGGGCAGCGGCCACGGCCCAGAAGGACCATTGGTTCCAGAGTTCAGCCATAGGTTCCTCCCCCTCCAGCCTTGCTAGCCACGGGAGCGCAGCACGGCTTCAGCCACGGCAAGATCAAAGGGGGTAGTGAGTTTGATGTTGGACGCCGGGGCCTCCAGCACCCGCACAGGGAACCCCAGGCGCTCGTAGAGGGCCGCATCGTCGGTGACACTCCAGCCGTCCTCCTGGGCCTGCCGATGGGCTCGCCGAAGCTGTTGCACCGCAAACCCTTGGGGGGTTTGGGCTGCCCAGAGCTGCTGCCGGTCGGGGGTGGAGAGGATCTGGCCGGCGCCATCGACCTGCTTGATGGTGTCGGTCACCGGGGTGGCCGCAATGATGCCTGCCCCAGCAGGGATGGCGTCTCTCAGTGCCCCGGCGCAACGGCTGAAGAGATCCGCGGTGGCCAGACAACGGGCGCCGTCATGGATCAACACCGCCTCGGCCTCCTCAGGCAGGGCCGCCAAGCCCAGACGCACGGAGTCTTGGCGGGTCGGTCCTCCCAGAATCCATTGAACCGGCTTGGCCGGCCCCGCTGCAGCGAGGATCGCCGCGATGGCCGGCCCATCCTCCGGTTGGCCCATCACCCCGACCCAGCCAATGTCCTCGCAAGCCAGGGCAGCCTCCAGGGTCCAGGCCAGGACGGGCCGCCCCGCCACCGGCAGCAGGAGCTTGTTGATCTCCGCTCCCATGCGACGGCCACTCCCAGCGGCAGCGATGAGCAAATGCATGCAGCTCCTCCAAAAGGGACGGACGGCCTGGTGACTTGCTCCATACAATCAGGCCTACCGCCCCCGCTCCCCGATGCGCGCCCTGTTTCTGGTCCCCGGGGATGCTCTCCAACAGTTGCAGGTGCTGCCGGCCGCAGCCGCCGTGGCGGACACCCTGGGATTCAGCCTGCAGGTGGCCTGCTCCGCCGCCGCAGCCCCGGCGTGGAAGCTGCTCCCGGCTGTCGAGAAGGTGATTCCCTTCTCCTTCAGCGATGCCAACCTGGCGGATTGGGCGAACCTGCTCGGTTCCATTCGGGAACCCGATTTCCAGGTGTGCCTCAATCTGGCCGGAGGCCGCCAGGTGGATCTGATGCTCTCCATGAGCCATATCCCCACCCGCATTGCCACCACAGGGTTTTCCGCCACGGAGCTGGTGAGCCAACCACGGGGGGAATGGCCCAGCCAGGAGCTTGCGGCCTACCTCAAGCCGATCGGGGTGCCCCTGGACGCCGATCGGTTCCGCCTCTCCCTGCCGAAATCAGCCTTGGAAAAGGCCAAGGCCAGCCTTCCCCCAGGGGAGGGGCCCATGCTCCTTCTCGTGCCAGCGGGGGGGCCTGGCGACTGGCCCGAGGAGCGATGGAACAACCTGCCCTCCACCATTGGCGGCAAGATCCCGGGGCTGCGGCACCAGGTTCTGGCACCGGTGAAGCCAGGGGCCCTGCTGGAGCGGGCGGCCCAAGTGGCCGGGAGCGATGTGGTGCTCACCAGCGACCCCATCACGGAGGAGCTGGCCCTCTACTGCGGCGTGCCCTTGGTGGCCCTCGGTCGCAGCGCCGACTCCCTGCCCGCCCGGGAAGGGGTGAGGGGTCTGGCCGACCCTTCGGGCCTGGCCACCCTCAGCGATGCAGAGGTGCTCAACGCCCTTGGCCTGGCCTAACCCCCTCCCACGGCGGAGCAGAAGCAAGTCAACGCGACGGACATCGCCCCGTCGGCCCCCTCCCACCTCCCAGATCAAGCGGCCCTGGCTGATGCCCCTGGTGGCCCTGGTGATGGTGGTGAACGCCAGTGCCCTGGGATACCGCCTCACCGAAGGATGGGACTGGGGTGACTGCTACTGGATGGTGGCCATCACCATTCCCACCATCGGCTATGGCGAGGTGGAGCCCCTCAGCCATGCGGGCCGGGTGGTGACGGTGTTTTCGATCGTTGGCGGGCTGGTGGTGGTGCAGCTGACCATCCGAAGCCTCGTGGGGGTGGCGGAATCGGGCTACTTTCGGCGTCTGCATGCGCGGCGCCTTCTTCACTGGCTTCAAACCATGAACGACCACGTGATTCTTTGCGGGTATGGCCGCATCGGCCGCGAAATCGCCGCTCAGCTCAGCAAGGAGGGAACGCCCCTGCTGGTGGTGGAGATGGATCCCGAGCGACGGGAGGCCGCAGAAGCGAAGGGACTCCCCGTACTCCTGGCCGATGCCACCTTGGATGAAACTCTTGTGGATGCAGGAATTCACCGCTGCCGCAGCCTGGTGGCTGCCCTGCCGAATGATGCGGCCAATGTGTACGTGGTGTTGAGTGCCCGGGCCATTGCCCCCCGGTGCCGCCTCATCGCCCGCTCCGACAGTGAGGAGGCCGAGCGCAAATTGCGCCAGGCCGGCGCCGACCAGGTGGTCAGTCCCTATGTGGCGGGGGGCCGGACGATGGCCGCAACGGCCACCAGGCCCCTGGCGGTGGACTTCATGGAACTGCTGGCGGGTTCGGAGTGCGAGGTGGAGGAATTCCAACTCAGTGACGACGCGGCCCAGCTCGGGGACCTCAATGGGCGCACTCTGGCGGAACTTGACCTACGGGGCCGTTCCGGTGCCCTGGTTCTGGCGATTCGGAAGCCGGCTCCAGCTGTGTTCAACCCTTACAGTTACCGCGACAGCAGCTACGGCAGTTCCCCCACACTGGTGGCCAATCCCGGAGGGGAAACCAAGCTGGGCCCTGGGCAGCTGATGGTAGTGCTGGGAAGCAAACAACAACTTGAGGTCTTCGCCAACCTGCTGGGTGAGGCGGTGGTAAGCGTCGAACAGATGCAGGGCTAGGTGCGCCGCGGACATACGATCGCCGCCTCCGTCGCCAGTTCGCCATGACCAGCCAGCCACAACCCGCCAGCGGGGAGAGGTCGGGAGCCCTTGCCGGGCAAGTGGCCCTCGTAACGGGCGCCAGCCGAGGGATTGGCCGCGCCATTGCCCAGGAGCTGGCCGCTGCCGGAGCGGAGGTGGTGGTGAATTACGCCCAGTCGCCAGGGGCGGCAGCCGACGTTGTGGAAGGCATCGTGAAAGCGGGTGGCCTGGCCTGGGCCCATCAAGCCAACGTGGCAGTGGAAGCGGAGGTGGAGGCGATGGTGCAGCACATCGTGGGGCAGCGAGGACGGATCGACGTGCTGGTGAACAACGCTGGCATCACCAGGGATGGACTGGTGATGCGGATGAAAACGGCGGATTGGCAGAGCGTGATGGATCTCAACCTCACCGGCTGCTTTCTCACCACCAGGGCCGTGAGCAAACTGATGCTCAAGGCCCGCAGGGGCCGCATCATCAACATCACCTCCGTGGTGGCCCTGATGGGGAATCCGGGCCAGGCCAACTACAGCGCGGCAAAAGCCGGGCTGATCGGCCTCACCCGCAGCAATGCCGCCGAATTCGCCAGCCGTGGGGTCACGGTGAACGCGGTGGCTCCGGGCTTCATCGAAAGTGAGATGACGGCGAAGCTGGATCAGGAGCCGATCCTGAAGGCCATCCCCCTGGGGCGGATGGGGCTCCCCCAGGAGGTGGCTGGGGTGGTGCGCTTCCTGGCCGCCGATCCGGCGGCGGCTTACATCACCGGCCAGGTGCTGCAGGTGGATGGGGGAATGGTGATGCGCTAGGTGACCTGGCTGGGATCCTCAGCCCCTGGGCTTGTCAGGGGCTGGCCCAGGTCTTCACGCAGGCGGCGGATCCGCTGCAGAAGCCGCAGCCGGCGGCTTCTGGCGGTGATGGTGAGAAACAGGCGGATCGGCACGTACACCAGTGCCATCACCAAGCCGAGGGAGGCAATGAGGAGAAAGACAAGACCGTCCGCAGCCGCTGGGGGGGAAAGGGCCCGGTCTGCCGCACCCTCAAGAGTTTGCTGGAGGATTTCCTCCATCGGGCCAAGATCTGTCTGCACAAGGCAGACCCTACCGGCCACAGCCCCCTTCCGTGCCCAGGCCTCCCATCGGGGGAACCTTCCATGTGGGAGCCTGGAAAGCAAGACAGTGCTCCACGATTTCGATCCATGGCCAAGTTGATCCAGTTCTCCGACGCCTCCAGAGACTCCCTGGAGCGGGGCGTCAATGCCCTGGCCGATGCGGTGAGGGTCACCATCGGGCCGAAGGGCCGCAATGTGGTGCTGGAAAAGAAATTTGGATCTCCTGACATTGTCAACGACGGGGTGACAATTGCTAAGGAGATCGAACTCGCCGATCCCTTTGAGAACCTGGGGGCCAAGCTCATGCAGCAGGTGGCTTCCAAAACCAAGGACACGGCAGGGGATGGGACCACCACCGCCACCGTTCTCGCCCAGGCCATGGTTCGCGAAGGCCTGCGCAATGTGGCCGCAGGGTCCAATCCCGTGGAACTCCGCCGCGGCATGGAGCTCGCGGTGAACCGGGCCGTGCAGGGGATCGCCAACCGCAGCACCCCCGTGCAAGGGGATGCCATCCGTCAGGTGGCCACCGTGAGCGCCGGCAACGACGAAGAGGTGGGTCGGATGATTGCAGAAGCCATGGATCGGGTGAGCACCGATGGGGTGATCACCGTGGAGGAATCCAAATCCCTGGCGACCGAGGTGGAGATCACCGAGGGGATGGCCTTCGATCGGGGCTACAGCTCCCCATACTTCATTACGGATCAGGACCGAAGGGAGTGCAGCTTCGACCGCCCCTTCCTCCTCCTGACCGACCGCAAGATCGGCAGCGTGACGGATCTTGTTCCGGTTCTTGAGGCGGTGTCCCGCAGTGGCCGCCCCCTGGTGATCATTGCCGAGGAGGTCGAAGGGGAAGCCCTGGCCACCCTGGTGGTCAACAAGACCCGAGGCGTGCTGCAGGTGGCCGCCGTGAGAGCCCCTGGTTTTGGGGAGCGGCGCAAGGCCATGCTTCAGGACCTTGCGGTGCTCACCGGGGGCACGGTGATCAGTGAAGACCGGGCCATGGGCCTGGCCAAGGCCACTTTGGAGGATCTGGGCCAGGCCGAGCGGATCACCATCGGCAAAGATGAGACCACGATCCTGGCCAGGGAAGACCGCAAGCCAGCCATCGACCAGAGGATCGCCTCCATCAAACGGGAACTGGAGGTCACCGAATCGGAATACGACCGGGAAAAACTTGCCGAGCGCATCGCCAAGCTGGCCGGAGGGGTGGCCGTGATCCGGGTCGGGGCCCCGACGGAAACGGAACTCCGCAATCGCAAACTGCGCATTGAAGACGCTCTGAATGCCACCCGAGCCGCGGTGGAGGAAGGCATCATTCCTGGAGGGGGAACCGTGCTCCTCGCCCTGGCTGATGACCTCGACGGGTTGGTGGCCACCCTGAGCGGCGACCAAGTCACCGGGGTTCGCCTGATTCAGGCGGCTCTCAAGGAGCCCGTGAAGCAGATCGCCAACAATGCGGGAGCCAACGGCGATGTGGTGGTGGAGAAGATCCGCCGGGAGGGCAAAGGCTTCAACGCCCTCACCGGCACCTACGAAGACCTTCTGAGTGCTGGCATCCTTGATCCTGCCAAGGTGGTGCGACTGGCCCTCCAGGATGCCGTTTCCATTGCCTCCCTGATCCTCACCACCGAAGCGGTCATCGCCGACCGCCCGGAACCCGCCAGTGCTGCCCCCTCCGACGGCATGGGAGGAATGGGGGGC